>JACOSH010000317.1 GCA_016178945.1 Acidobacteriota bacterium | reverse complement strand
GGAGGCCTGTCACCGTTGCGTGTACAGCTCCACCGTCTCCACGTGCGCGCTGAGAATCTGATCGCGCAGGGTGGTGTAGCGCAGCAGCTTGGCGTTGTCCCGCAGGCGGAGAAGGGCGCTGGAGGAGACGGGCATGGAGTAACGGTCGGCGTGCTCGCGGTAGGAGTAATCCAGGTAACGCAACTGGGCGGCCGCGGCGGCCTCCATCAGGAGATCCCAGAAACTGATTCTCCGCAGGAAGGGCTTCTTCGCGGCGGCTTCGCGCGGCAGGTCGATCTGGCGGGACGGGCCGCGGAACACGGCGCGGATGCAGCGTTCAGGCGCGAATTTCAGCCCGGGGTCGGGGTCGGGAAAGGCGCCGAGCAGGTCGCGGATGGCGGCGGGATCGGCGTCCCAGCCCTTCCAGCGAAAGCGCGAAGCGCCGCTGACCAGCGTTCCGCGAAGCAGCAGGTCGCGGATGCGCGGCTCGTTCTTTCCGGTGACCCCGAGCATGTATTCCACCAGCTCGCGAACCGGCATTTCCCGCACGACCACGGGCGTGATGGTGATCGACTCGGCGGCTTCAGTCGACAATTTGACGCGGATGGTTTCCGGCAGCGACATGCTTTCGGTTTCAAGCTAGCATAAGTAGGTGACTCCCTTGGAGAAGGTGCAGCGCGAGCTCCAGCGCTATCAGCACGCGCTGATGGACTTCTCGGCGCGCGAGCACAACGGGCAGGTTGAGCTGGTGATTGAGCTGAAGGACCGCGGCCTGGGGCTGCACACCTACTACGCGCCGGTGCACGCCCGCGATATCGAGCATCCCCAGTTTTCTTGGACCTTGCAGCGCTACCTCTACGACTGCCTGCACGACTACCTGATCGAAATGTTCACCCTGACCCCGCAAAGCCTGGAAAACCGCTCGTGACTCCAGTGGGCGAGCTGCTGCGCGACGAGATCCGGCGCGGCGGGCCGATTTCCTTCCACCGGTTCATGGAGGCCGCGCTGTATCACCCCGAGCATGGCTACTACCGGCGCCGGACGGACCCGTTCGGAGTGCGCGGCGATTTCTACACGGCCGAGCAGTTGCAACCGGTGTTTGGAATCCTGATGGCATCCCGGATCGGAATGCTCTGCGAGCCGGGCCACCGGACGGTGGTGGAACTGGGCGCGGGACGCGGAGAGATGGCGGCGGCGTTCGCGGAGTTCGACTACCGGGCGGTGGACATCGACCGGGGCGAGCTGCCGGAGCGGTTCCGGGGCGTGGTCTTCTCCAACGAGTTCTTCGACGCGCTGCCTGTGCATCGCGTGGTCTGGCGTCAGGGGCAGCCGCGGGAAGCGATGGTCGGGTGGTCGGGCGACACTTTCGGCTGGGCGGACGGGGAGGCGGTGAATGAGGAGATCGCCGAGTACCTGGCGAAGTACCTGCCCGGCGAGCGGACCAGCGCGGAGGTGAACCTGGACGCGCTGCGCTGGATGGACCGAATCGCCCGCAGTCTCGAGCGCGGCTACGTGCTGACCATCGACTACGGGTACACCAGCAAGGAGTCCGTGCGGTTTCCCGATGGGACGCTCATGAGTTACCGCCGGCACACGGCCAGCGAGGACGTGCTGGCCGATCCTGGGTTGCGGGACATCACCGCGCACGTTTGTTTCAGCGCCTTGCGGGATCAGCCGGGCCTGGAGACCGTGCGGTTTGAATCGCTGGCACAAACGCTGCTGGCAGCCGGAGAGGCGGATCAGTTTGCCGCGGCTCTCCAGGGTCCGGACCCGGCCAAGCGGCGGCAGCAATTGAAGACCCTGCTGGCCGGGATGGGGGAAACATTCCGCGTGTTGGTGCAGCGCGCGGTGACGCCCGCCTGACTACTGAGGCGGCTTCCTGCGCCCGCAGCGCCGCATCTTGGGCGGGGCGTTGGGATCGACCGGCGACTTCTTACGCGGCGCGCGGATGCGCTTGGGCTTGGTGGCCAGCGCGGTGATGGGCTGGCCCATCACCATCGGCGTCGGCTCCTCCTTGGGCTGTTCGTCGGAGAGGATGTCGGGCTCGGGCTCGGGAACGGCCGGCGGATGGAACTCCGCGCCGAGGTAGACGGTCAGCCCGCTCTCCTCGCTGGGCTCGACCCGCACCACGCCCTTATCCTGCGCGTAGTTGAGCAGCTCGCTGAATGCCTGGAAGCCGAACTGTTTCCAGTCGTAGTGGGGGTAGTCCGCGCCGACCCATTCCGCCAGCAGGTCGGCGGCCACGCCGCTGTCGACCTCCATGCGGTGCGTCTCCAGCACGTCGCGCAGCGGCGGCAGGCACTCTTCGGGTTTCTTGCCGGCCTTTTCCGGCTCGCCCGTGCCCTTGCGCGAGATCATGTAGCGGCCCTCGCCGCCGGTGACGTTGACCAGCCCGCCCTTGCTGAGCTTTTCCACGAAGTCGCTGAAGGAGCCGGCGCCGTAGGCTTTCTCGTTGAACGTGGAATCCAGTTGAAGCATGGTCGACTTGAGCAGGCCGAGCTGCGGGCGCACTTCACGCCGCTCCAGAACCTGCAGCGCGCGATCGACCAGCGGCATGGCCAGCGACAGCTCGAGGGGCGCCGGACGGCGCTGTGGACCCCGGGGCGGGCGCTCAAGCCGGTCGCCGCCGCCACCGCCGCCACCGCCGCCGTGAGGGGGGCGCTCGGCGCGCGGCTGCGGCTCCTGGCGGACGGGCCGCGGGGCGTCGTCCATCAGGGACTCGTAACTGATGAACTCGTGGCAGTTCTTTTGCAGAATCGTGCTGGTGAAAGCGCGTCCGCCGACCACGAAGATCATCTTGTTGTACTGTTTCAGCTTGTTCACCAAGGCGATGAAGTCGCTGTCGCCGCTGACGATGGCGAAGGCGTTGATGTGGTGGTGCGTGAAGGCCATCTCCAGCGCGTCCAGCGCCAGGTTGATGTCCGCGCCGTTCTTGTCGCCGCGCGGCGACGGATCGCGCTGCACCATCTGGACGGCGTGCTCGGACAGTTGCCGCGTGGAAGTCTCCTGGCGGCCCCAGTTGGCGTAGGCGATCTTGGTGATGATCTCGCCGCGCTCCTTCAGGGCGTCCAGCACGGAGGCTACGTCGAATTCCCGTTGGAGCGTGGACTTCACTCCAATCTCGATGTTATCGAAATCGATGAACACCGCGATCTTCAGCTTCTCTTGCATAGTGTCGTTTCTCAATTCTTAATTCTCAGGTATCAGTTTTCGGGCCGGGAGTCCGCGGATAAACCCGACGATGTCCTCCAAAGAGGCGCCAGGCTGATAGACCGCGGCCACTCCCTGCCGCTTGAGTTGTTCGGCGTCGTCATCGGGGACGATGCCGCCGACAATGACCGAAACATCGGTCATGTCTTTTTCCCGGAGGAGTTCCATCACGCGGGGCACGATGGCGTTGTGTGCGCCGGAGAGAATGGACAGCCCGATTACATCCACGTCCTCCTGCAGCGCCGCGCTGGCGATCATCTCCGGCGTCTGGCGCAGTCCGGTATAAATCACTTCCATACCGGCGTCGCGCAACGCCCTGGCGATCACCTTGGCGCCGCGATCGTGGCCGTCCAAACCCGGCTTGGCCACCAGCACTCGTATTTTCCGCTCCATGAAATGGATGCCCGTCCGGGGCCGCTAGATGGAGCTCGGCTCCTGGTAGGAGCCGAAGACATCCCGCAGCGCGTTGCAGATCTCCCCCAGCGTGGCATAGGCGCGCACCGCGTCTAAAATGTACGGCATGGTGTTCGCCGTGCCCTCCGCGGCGCGCCGCAACGCCTCGAGCGCGCGAATCACCGCGCGTCCGTCGCGTCTGGCGCGCAACGCCCTCAACTTGCCGACTTGGCGCTCATGCGCGGAATGGTCGATCTGCAGGATCTCAATGGGTTCCTGGTCCGGAGACTGGAACGCATTAACCCCCACCACGATCTTACCACCGCTTTCAATCTCCCGCTGGTAGCGATAGCTCGATTCGGCGATCTCGCCCTGCGGAAATCCGGTTTCGATGGCCGGGATCATGCCGCCCATCCGGTCGATGCGGCGGATGTAGTCCAGCGCCGCTTCCTCCGAGTCCCGGGTCAGGCGCTCGAGGAAGTAGCTGCCGCCGAGCGGGTCGGGCGCCGCCGTGACGCCGCTCTCATGGGCGATCACCTGCTGGGTGCGCAGCGCGATGGTCACGGCAGCCTCGCTGGGGAGCGCGTAGGCCTCGTCCAGCGAATTGGTGTGGAGCGACTGCGCGCCGCCCAGCACCGCGGCCATGGCCTGGATCGCGGTGCGCACGATGTTGTTGTTGGGCTGCTGCCAGGTCAGCGAGCAGCCGGCGGTCTGGGCGTGGAAGCGCAGTTTCAGGCTGCGCTCGTCGTGGGCGCCGTAGCGATCGCGCATCAGGTGCGCCCACAGGCGGCGGGCCGCGCGGTACTTGGCGATCTGCTCGAAAAAGTCGTTGTGGGCGTTGAGGAAGAAGCTGAGGCGCGGCGCAAACTCGTCGACGCTCAAGCCGCGCTCCAGAGCCCAGTCTACATACTCGATGCCGTCGCGCAGCGTGAAGGCCAGCTCCTGCACCGCCGTCGAGCCGGCTTCCCGGATGTGGTACCCGCTGATCGAAACCGGGTTGAAGCGCGGCGCGCGGCGCGTGGCGAACTCGATCGAGTCGGTGACCAGCCGCATCGAAGGCCGCGGCGGGTAGAGGAACTCCTTCTGGGCGATGTACTCCTTGAGGATGTCGTTCTGAATGGTTCCCGCCAGGCGCGTCCACTCCACCCCCTGCTTTTCGGCGACGGCCAGGTACATGGCCCAGATCACCGAGGCCGGCGAGTTGATGGTCATCGAGACACTGACCTCGCCCAAGGGGATGCCTTCGAGCAGGATCTCCATGTCCTGGAGCGAGCTGACCGGCGCGCCGCACTTTCCGACTTCGCCCTCCGACAGCGGATCGTCGGCGTCGCAGCCCATCAGAGTTGGCAGGTCGAAGGCCACCGAGAGGCCGGTCTGGCCCTGTTCGAGCAGGTAGTGGTAGCGCCGGTTGGTCTCCTCCGGAGTGGCGAATCCGGAGAACTGGCGCATGGTCCACAGGCGCCCCTGGTACATGGTGCGGTGAATGCCGCGCGTGTAGGGGAATTCGCCCGGCGCTTCCAGCGGCGGCCCGCCGTCATCTTCATAGAAGGGCTCAACGGACACTCCGCTCAAGGTCGTGAAGGAGCGGCCGGCGACGGCGGTCTTCTGCATCCACAGTCATTCTAGCGCGTTATACTGGCCTGGAATGCTCAAGCCAACCATCTTCCGCGAGTATGATATTCGGGGCATCGCCGATCAGGAGCTGCTGGATCCGGGAATCGAAGACCTGGGCCGGGCCGTCGGCACCTACCTGCAGCGCAAGAACGGCAGGAACATCAACCTGGGGAGGGACTGCCGGATCAGCGGTGAGCGGCTGCGCAACGCGCTGATTCGCGGCCTGAAAGCCAGCGGCTGCCACGTCACCGACATCGGCGTGGCGCCCACTCCGTGCCTGTACTATTCCTGCGTTCACCTGAAGGCCGACGGCGCCGTGATGATCACCGGTAGCCATAACCCGCAGGACTACAACGGATTCAAAGTAGTGTCCGGCCCCTCCACGATTCACGGCGAGCAGATCCAGGAGCTGCGGCGGATGATCGACGCACGCGATTTCCTCGAGGGCCGAGGCAGCGAGCGGGTAGTGGATGTAGCGGCGCCGTACGTCGAGGAGATTTCCTCGCAGTTTCAGTTCGACCGGCGGATCCGGGTGGTCTGCGACGCGGGCAACGGCACCGCCGGCCCGGTGATGCACCGCATCCTTTCCCGGCTGAACTGCGAGGCCACGGAGTTGTTCTTCGAGATGGACGGGCGCTTTCCCAACCATCATCCCGATCCCACGGTTCCCTCGAACCTGGCGCACCTGATCGCCGCGGTGCGCGAGACAGGGGCGGACCTGGGCATCGGATTCGACGGCGACGCGGACCGGATCGGGGCGGTGGACGACCGCGGGGAAGTCGTCTACGGCGACCAGCTCATGATTATCTACGCGCGGGAGATCCTGACACGGAAGCCTGGCGCGACCTTCATCGGCGAAGTGAAGTGCTCGCAGATCCTGTACGACGACCTGCGCAAGCGCGGCGGGAACCCGATCATGTGGCGAACCGGCCACTCGCTGATCAAGGCGAAGATGAAGGAGGAGCATGCCGAGCTGGCCGGCGAGATGAGCGGCCACATGTTCTTCGCCGACCGCTACTACGGCTACGACGACGCTCTCTACGCCGCCTGCCGCCTGATGGAGATCGTGGCCAAGTCCGGCCAGCCGCTCTCGTTTCAATTGGCCGATCTGCCCAAGACCGTGACGACGCCGGAGATCCGGGTGGACTGCGCGGACGAAGTCAAGTTCGAGGTGGTCCGGCGGGTCACCGAACGGCTCCGTCAGAGCCACCCGGTGATCGACGTCGACGGTGTCCGGGTGCTCTTCGATCAAGGCTGGGGCCTGGTGCGGGCCTCCAACACGCAGCCGGTGCTGGTCCTGCGGTTTGAGGCCTCGACGCCCGAGCTGCTCGGTAAGTACAGGGCCGAGGTGGAGCAGGCCTTGGAAGAGGCAAGAAAGGGATAAAAAAAGCCGGCCCCTGGCGGGGCCGGCTGAGCGACGAACCTGAGAAGAGTTCCCCCCGAAACCACTCTCGTTTCGTCTGAACCTCTTTCAGTTTGCCAGCAGATGGCGTCGAAGACAATAGCTCTGAAGTGCCAGTACCGCGCACAAAGTACTAAGACCGGGTATTACCGAATGTCGCGATACATCTTGCCCAGCCGGCGAGGCGATACCCCCAGCGTGTACAGGCACTGAATGACCAGCCAGTTGCAAAGGGTCGCCAGGAGCCCCGCTTTGCGCCAGCGGCGATCGGAAACCTCCAGCGGCGCTCGCAGGAAGGCCAGCCGGGCGGCTTTGAACAGACGCCGCGCGAAGTCGTAATCCTCGAGGATGGGCCAGGGTTGGTAGCCACCGAGGGCCTGGAACGCCGATCGGCGGCAAAAGATGCCGGAGTCGCCGTAGAAGATGCCCAGGTGACGGCGCCAGCGGTTGACCCATCCGAACAAAGCCGCGACCCAGGCGTTGCCGGTATAGCGGATGTCGAGATTGCCGCCCAGGAGGTCAGGGTTTTGCATCGCGTCACGGACCGCGGCCAGCGACTCCGGGGCCAGGCGGACGTCGGCATGCAGGAACAGGAGCACGTCGCCGGTGGCGGCGGCCGCGCCGGCGTTCATCTGGATGGCGCGGTTGGGCCGGGTTTGGAGCAGGCGTACAGCGGGGAAGCCTCGCGCGATCCCGGCCGTGGCATCCGTGGAAGCGCCGTCCACCAGCAGGACCTCGGTGGCGCCGGAGGCCACCAGGTTTTCCAGCAGCGCGGCAACTTGGGATTCCTCGTTGTAAGCCGGGACGATGATGGAGATGGTGGGCCGCACTAGCCGGTCCGAGTGTCCACTAGTGAACCTCGAGCGCTCCTGAGAAGCTGTGAAAAATATCGGCAACCGCTCCCTCACGGTCGCGGCTTCCATGAGAAGGCCGGTCTATGTCAAGGGCATTTTTTAGCCCGAACCAACATCGAAACCTGGTGGCCGACCAACGGGAGGCAGCAGGCGGGCGGCGCTTACCATAGGCCCCCTTTCCCTCTATAAGGAGAGCGTTTGGAAGGGAGGGGATTTGTCAAGGGCGCGCGAG
>JACOSH010000316.1 GCA_016178945.1 Acidobacteriota bacterium | reverse complement strand
GCCCCGGTCGCCTGGCAGGTGGTGCGCAGCTCGCCGGATCTGGAGGATCTCTGGCAGGGACACTTCGCCGTGGCCGGCGGCAAGGAGAACAACGCCGAAGAAAAGTTTATTGCCAACCCCGACGAGACCTGCCAGGGACAGTGGATCAAAGTGTCGGCTCAGAGCAACGGCGACTTCACCGTCACTAACGGGCGGAACGGATTCTCGAAGACGTACAAGAAGAAACAGGGCTAGTTTTTAGGCGCCAGCCGCGCCGCGCGCTGACCGGCTGATCGCTGAAAGCTGAATGCTGACTACTCGATAACTTCCACGCGCGTCTGGATCTCTTCCCGGGGAATCAAGGCCGGCCAGTAGGCCACGATTTCGCGCACGGCGGGCTTGCCTTCGCCGAAGCCGGTGGCGCCGGGCGGTCCGTTCAAGACCAGCGGAACCAGCTCGCGGGTAAAACGGTCGACGGCATTCCTGCTCCGTCCGCGCACGCCGATGCGCACCTCGACCTCCGCCGGATCCGCCCGCGGCGGGGCGACCGGCCCGTGGCAGGCATTCACTCCGAAATACTCGGTGTAGATCTCGTCAAACTTCAGACCGAGCTGGGCGAGGCGCTGCCGGACAATCGCATCGGCGGCCCGGGCCTTTTCGAGCGCCTGGGGCCAACTGTAGACCAGCGTGCCGATCGCTTTCCAGCCGTTGGTGTAGCTGATCGAGACTTTCAGCATGGGCGGGCGCTGCGCGCCGCGGATGCCGGAGACGCGCACACGGTCCGGCTCCAGGTCGTGCAGCCGGATGCTGGTGAAGTCGGCGACGCAGTCGGGAGTGATGTAATTCCGGGGATCGCCCAGCTCGTAGAGTAGTTGCTCCTTGATCACGTCCGAGTGGATGCGGCCTCCCGTGCCCGGATGTTTCGTGATGCAGAAGGCGCCGTCCGGCTCCGCCTCGACGATGGGATAGCCGATATTGGCCAAGTCCGGCAGGTTTCTCCAGTCCACCTGGCAGTTGCCGCCCGTGCACTGCGCGCCGCATTCGACAATGTGGCCGGCGATGACGCCCGCGGCCAGCTTGTCCCACTCCTCGGGTCCCCAGCCGAAGCGGTGGATCATGGGCGCCAGGGCCAGGGCGGTATCGGTGGAGCGCCCGGCGATGACCACCTGCGCGCCAGTGGCCAGAGCTTCGGCCAGCGGGAAGTCCCCGATATAGGCGTTGGCGCTGAGGATGCGATCGCGAATCGAGGAGAGCGGCTCGCCCGTGTCCAGATCGCGCAGCGCGTGGCCCTTGGCCAGCAGCTCGTCCAGGCGCGGGAAGACATCGTCGCCCAGCACCACCGCCACCTTCAGATCGGGAGCGGCCTGGCGCACCGCGCGCGCGCAGGCCACCGGGTTGACGCCGCCTGCGTTGGCCACCACGCTCACGCCGCGGTCGAGCAACGGCTTCGAGATTCGCCCGATCAGCGGCGGGAAATCGCGCGCGTAACCGAGCGCCGGATCCGACTGCTTCTGCTTCTGCAGAATCGACATGGTGACCTCGGCCAGATAGTCCAGGATCAGGTAGTCGATGGGCCCTTGCTCCACCAGGCGCACGGGCGCCTCCAGCCAGTCGCCCCAGAAGCCTTGGCCGTTAGCGATGCGAATCATAGGGGTTGGGGACTCCTGCCGCGCGCCACTTCCAGGGCCAGCGCGAGCGTCTGGCGCGAATCCTTGGGATCGATCACCGCGTCGCAGTGGCCGCGGGCGGCGGCGTAGCGGGAGTCGAGCCAGCGTTCGTAGTCGGCGCGAGTCCGCTCGATCGAGGCCCGCAGCTCCTCCGGCAGCGGCTGGCCGCTGGCCTTGTACTTTTCCAGCTCCACCGAGTAAAGGGCCTGAATGGCGGAATCGCCTTCCATCACGCCGATGCGGGCGGTCGGCCAACTGAAGGTAAACGACGGCTCGAATCCCTGGCCTGCCATGGCGTAGTATCCGGCGCCGCTGGCGTGATTGAGCGTGAGGATGATCTTCGGCACGGTGGCGCAGGACATCGATTCCACCATCTCCGCGCCCGCCCGGATGATGCCCTCGCGCTCGACCTCCGGACCCACCATGAAACCCGATACATCCTGCAAGTACACCAGCGGCAGCCCCAGCCGCTCGGCGGTCTCGACAAAATACGACACCTTGCGCGCCGATTCGGTATAGATGATGCCGCCGATGCGCGGGCGGCCATCCGACTTCAAGAAGCCGCGGCGGTTGGCGATCAGGGCCACCGCCCGGCCCTCCAGACGAGCGTTGGCGCACAACATCTCCGGCGCGTGTTCGGGCTGAAATTCCAGGTAGCCTTCGCGGTCGAAGATGCGGAAGACCACGTCCTCCACCTGGTAGGGTTGGCGATGATCGGCGGGCAGGACCGCATACAGATCCTCGGAGGACCGGGCCGGCGGCGACGCCTCTGGCGCCGGCGGCGCCGGCGGCGGCTCCGGCAAGTCGCGGAAGCGCTGCCGGATCAGTGCCAGGCACTCCTCGTCGTCCTTGGCCATGTAGTGCGCGACGCCGCTGACGGCGGTATGCATCTTCGCCCCGCCGATGGTCTCCGCGTCCACCACCTGGCCGGTAGCGCCCTTGACGAGGTTGGGCCCGCCCAGTCCCATGAAACTGGCGCCCTGGACCATGACGATGACGTCGCTCAACGCCGGCAGGTAGGCGCCGCCGGCGATGCACGGGCCCATCACGGCGGCGATCTGCGGCACGCGCAGCTTGCGGCGCATCAGCGAGTTGTAGTAAAAGATCCGGCCCGCGCCGTACTGGCCGGGGAAGATCCCATCCTGGTAGGGCAGGTTCACGCCGGCCGAATCGACCAGGTACACGATCGGCGTGTGATTGCGCATGGCGATCTCCTGCGCGCGCAGGATCTTGGTGATCGTTTCGGGCCACCAGGAGCCGGCCTTGACGGTGGCGTCATTGGCCACCACCACCGCCGGGCGTCCCTCGATCTTGCCGATGCCGGTGACCACGCCCGCCGCCGGCGCCTGCCCGTCGTAGCGGTCATAGGCGATGAGCAAGCCGATTTCCTGGAAGAAAGAGCCGGAGTCGAACAGCCGCACGATCCGCTCGCGCGCCGTCCACTTGCCCGCGCGATGCTGCTTTTCGATCCTGGAGGGCCCGCCGCCCTCTTGCAGCCGCGCCTCGAGCTTGTGCAACTGTTCCACCAGCCGCGTCATATGCGCGGCAGAGGCAATCCCAGCCGGAGTCTGTGCGATAGCGCCCAAAGCGGTGTCGTCCACTATGGTCCTACCGCCGGCCCACGCCGCGCAACTGCCCTGTCTCGCAAGACATTTGACATTTCACCCCTGACTTGCTGTTCTTGATTGCAGTCATGCCCTCCGGCGCCTACCGTGACCTGCTCGCGTCCCGCGGATTTCAATGCTACCTGTGGACCCAGTTCCTGGGCGCGTTCAACGACAACACCTACAAGATCGTGGTTTCGCTGGTGGCCGTCGCCGCGGCTGCGCACGGCAGCGGGCATCTCTCCACGGTGGGCGTTGTGTTCATGCTCCCTTTCTTCTTCTTCTCCGGACATGCCGGCCAGCTTGCCGACATGCACAGCAAGCGCACGGTCCAGATCGCCATGAAGTGGTTTGAAGTGCTGGCCATGGCGCTGGGCATCGCGGCGCTTCACATGGGCAGCGTGGCGGCCATGCTGGCTGTCCTCTTCCTGATGGCTCTGCACTCCACCTTCTTCAGTCCCGCCAAGTACGGCATCGTCCCGCAGATCGTCTCCGATCGCGATCTCTCCCGCGCCAACGGCCTGCTGGAGATGACCACGTTCCTGGCCATCGTGCTCGGCACCGCGCTGGGGACCATGATGTACGCCTCCTGGAAACAGCAGCCGGCGGCCATCGGGGCCATCCTCACCGCGCTCGCCGTGGCCGGCGCCGCCGCCAGCTACGGCATTCCGCGCGTGCCACCCGTCAACCCCGGCGAGCGTTTCCGCTGGAATCCGTGGGCCGAGATCATCGTCGGCCTGGACCACCTGCGCGCCGACCGCCCTCTCTGGCTCACCGTCCTCGGCATCTCCTACTTCTGGTTTCTCGGCGCGCTGCTGCAGATGAACGTGCTGGTGTTCGGCGGCGAAATCCTGCATGCCGGCGATCTTCGAACCGGCATCCTGGTCACGTTTCTGGCGGTCGGCATCGGCGTGGGCAGCATCCTGGCCGGGCGGCTTTCCGGAGACAAAGTCGAACTGGGCCTGGTACCGATCGGATCCATCGGGATGGGGATGTTCTCCCTCCTGCTGGCCGGCTCCGGCCATTCCTACAATCAGACGGCGGCCGCCCTGGCCCTGCTCGGTTTCAGCGGCGGGTTCTTCATAGTGCCCCTGAACGCCCTGCTCCAGCAACGGGCCGGATCCGAGACCGGGCGCTTGCTGGCCACCAACAACTTCCTCAACACCGCCGGCATCCTGCTGGCTTCGGGCGCCTTCTGGCTCTGCCACGACTACCTGCGCCTTTCGGCCGACCGCATCATCCTCCTCTTCGGCATCTTCACCCTTCTGGCCACGGTCTACATCCTGACGGTGCTGCCGGATTTCCTCATTCGCTTCTCGCTCTGGCTGTTCACCCACACGGTGTACCGCATCCGTATTGCCGGCCAGGAGCATGTGCCGTTTCGCGGCCCCGCGCTGCTGGTCTCGAACCACATCTCCTTCGTGGACGGTTTCCTGGTCGGCGCTTGCGTTCAGCGCTTCATTCGCTTCCTGGTGTGGAAACCGTACTACGAGCTGAAGTCTGTCAACTGGCTCTTCCGGCTGATGAAGGCCATCCCTATCGCCGGCGGGGACCGCCGAGGCATCGTCGAGAGCCTGCGCCGGGCGCGCCGCGAGCTGGAGGCCGGACACATCGTCTGCATCTTCGCCGAAGGCGCCATCAGCCGCACCGGCAATCTGCTGCCCTTCCACCGCGGGTTCGAGAAGATCGTCCAGGGCCTGGAAGTCCCGGTGGTCCCGGTGCACCTCGACCGGCTGTGGGGCAGCATCTTCAGCTTCCATCGCGGCCGGTTCTTCTGGAAATGGCCGCGGAGAATCCCCTTCCCGGTCACCGTGACGTTCGGCCCTCCGCTGGCCTCGTCGGCCACTGCCCACCAGGTGCGCCAGGCGGTCACGGAGCTGGGCGCGGACGCGATGGATTACCGGCGCGGCCCACGCGACACCCTCCCGCTCCGGTTCATCCGCAACGCCCGCCGCCGCTGGTTCTCCTTTTGCATGGCGGACTCCAGCGGACGGAAACTCACGTACGGAGAGGTCCTGACCGCCGCCGTACTGCTGAGCCGCGAACTGAGGAATCAGTGGGCCGGACAGGAAATGGTTGGCCTGCTGCTTCCCTCCAGCGCCGGCGGCGCGATCGCCAATGTCGCCGTTTACCTGGCGGGCAAGACGCCGGTCAACCTGAACTTCACCGCCGGCGCCGGCGCCTTGCAGTCGGCGATCGATCAGTGCGGCATCCGCGCCGTTCTGACCTCCCGCGCCTTTGCCGCCCGGTCCAAGATCGAGCTGGCGCTGCGGCTGGTTTATCTGGAAGACCTGTTGGCTGGCCTGACCGGCGCGGCGAAGGTCTCGGCGGCTCTCCAGGCGCTGTGCACTCCCTGGCGCTTGCGCCTTCCTCAGCGCGCGGCGGATCTGGCCACGATCGTCTTTTCGAGCGGCTCGACCGGCGAGCCCAAGGGCGTCATGCTCTCCCATCACAACGTCTTGTCGAACGTTCAAGCGGTCGCCCAGGTCTTTTGGATCACTCCCGAGGACCGCCTGATGGGGGTCCTCCCGCTCTTCCATTCGTTCGGTTTCACCATCGGGTTGTGGTTCCCCCTGGTCAGCGGCTGCGGGGCGGTATTCCACTACAACCCGGTCGATGCCACGACTATCGGCGAGCTGGTGGAGAAGTACAAGGCCACGCTCCTCATCTCCACGCCGACCTTCTACGGGACCTACACGCGCAAGTGCTCCGCCGGGCAGTTCGCTTCCCTGCGCGCGGCCATCGTGGGCGCTGAGCGGTTGCGCGAGCCCATCGCCACAGCCTTTCGCGAGAAATTCGGTAAGGACCTCCTGGAAGGCTACGGATGCACGGAGATGGGCCCGGTGGTCTCGGTCAACACGCATGACGTCGAGTCGCAGGCGGGGACCAAGCGCGGCACGGTCGGGCAGCCGCTGCCCGGGGTTGCCGTCAAGGTGGTCGACCCGGACACAGGCGAGCCCGTTCCCGCCGGTCAGGAAGGACTATTGCTGGCGCGCGGCCCGAACCGCATGCTGGGCTACCTCAACCAGCCGGAAAAGACCGCGGAAGTGCTGCGCGACGGCTGGTACATCACCGGCGACGTCGCCGTCATCGACGAGGATGGATTCATCCGTCTCACCGACCGCCTGGCCCGGTTCAGCAAGATGGGCGGCGAGATGGTTCCGCACGGCAAGGTCGAAGAAGCCATCCTGCGGGTCCTGGGCGACGGGGAGTGTGTCGTCACCGCCGTTCCCGACGAGCAGAAAGGAGAGCGCCTGGTGGTCTTCCATACGCGGGAAGATCTCTCGCCCGCCGGCCTGTGGGACCAACTCAACCAGACCTCCATGCCGAAGCTGTGGATCCCCAAGCGCGACTCCATCTTCCACTTGGAGTCGATCCCCAAGCTCGGCACCGGCAAGACCGATCTGAAAGCGCTCCAAAAACTCGCGGCCGACGCTCCCAAACGGGCCGGCGCCTAGAACTTCAGCATCCAGATATTGCCCGTGGTCTCCGTGGCGCTGAAGACCAGCTTGCCCGGCGCGACGCTCAGCCCGGCGGCGTTGGTGTCGCTGACGCCGCCGATCAGCCGGCGGGCCATGTGCGAGTGGTAGACCGGGAAGGGAGTCCCCACGGGGCGCTTTGCGGCCGGCTCCAGGCGCTGGGCCCAGACGCAGCGGAACCCGTCGCGCTCGGAAAGAAAGTAGAGCAGGTTCCCGTCCGGCGACCAGCGCGGCTCGCGATCCAGCTCGCCTCCGCCGGTGATGGCGATCCACTCCCGAGGGGGGATCTCAGTGGGCCCATTGAACGGCGCCACGTAGATCCGCCGGCTGGCCGTGCCGAGCGTCATGTAGAAAGTGATCCAGCGGTCGTCCGGCGAGAAATACGGCGAGTGGAGCGAGTGTCCGGCCTCTTTTAGCAAGAGCGCGAATGCCTTCGAGCTCAAGTCGAACAGGAGGATGGTCTCCAGGTCCGTGGACTCTGCGCGGTTCCAGAGCACCGTTCTTGAATCCAACGACCAGTGTTCCGGACGAAGGCCCTGCTCGCTCAGCTTCTCGGCCGCGCCCCCTTCCACGGCGATGGCGTACGCGTTTCGACCCTGGGTGTAAACCACTCTGGAACCGTCCCGGCTGATTCGGGGAAACCACTCGCGAGCCGGAGTGGCGGCCAGTGGCCGCTCTTTGCCGGTTGTGAGGTCCTTGAACCAGATGTCCAGGTTGCCGGATCGCCAGGTCACAAAGGCCATCTTCGTGCCGTCCGCGGAAAGGGAAGGATAGACCTCATTGGCGGCGTCGTCGGTCAGGCGCCGGGCATCGCCCGCAACCTTGCCCGCGGCGGCATCGAGCGGCACGCTCCAGATGTCGGCGTTTTCCGCCAGGCCCGAGAAGACCAGGTTTCCCGCCTCGCTGACCGATGACTGGCTCTCCGCGCCCGTTCCGAAAGTCAGGCGCTGGGGCTCGCCCGAGAGCTGCCCGGTCCTGCCCGGCATCGCTATGCGCCATAGGTTGGTCGTATCCCCGGAGCGAGCGGAAAAGTACAGATGGTCTCCCGTCCAATCCGCGGGCCCTGGGATAGTGAGCTGGTGACGTGCGAGCAGGGCAGTCGCGCCGATGGAGGAGACCGGACCGCCGTCGACCGGCACGAGGAAGAGATCCCGTTGGAGGGTCTTGAGCTGTGTGCCGATAGTCAGCAATCGTTTGCCGTCCGGCGACCAGATCGGATTCCAGGCGCCGGTGATACCGGTTTCCAGCCGCCGGGGCTGGCCGCCGCTGGCCAAGATGACCTCGATCGACCCGCCGGTCTCGCCGATGCGGTAGGCGATCCACTGCCCATCCGGCGAGAAACGGGGAGCGTGGCCATGCTTCACCAGCAGACGCTCCTCGCCGCCCAGCGCCGAGACCACGAAAACGCCGCCGCCATCCCGGTCGGAGCGGAAGGCGATCCGGCTGCCGTCGGGGGAGAAGCAGGGCGCGCGATCCGCCGAGGGATGCCGGTTGAGCCGGATCGGCTCGCCGCCCGCGGTCTGCCGCACCCAGATGTCCAGATTGCCGTCGCCGCCCCGATCGGAGGCGTAGGCGAGGAGCCGGCCGTCGCGCGAGATGGCCGGGTCGGCGGTGAGGCCGGAGTCGGAGGTGAGCTTGACGAGCGCCGGCGTGCGGAGGCCCCTGGGCGCGCGGCCCAGCCACCACGCCAACCCGGCGCCGGCCACCATCACCGCCGCGGCCGCCGCAACCATCCAGCGGCGCCGGCCCGGCTGGCCGGCCGCGGGCGCGCCTGGCGCCGTCATCGACCCGGTCGAGGATTCCTCCTTCAGTTCCTCAAGGGCCACCTTGAGGTCCGCCATGGTCTGCCAGCGCCGGGCGGGATCCTTGCGCAGGCAGCGCGTCACGATCTTGTCAAGATCGCGCGGGATCGCCCAGGAGACCTCGCCCAGCGGCTTGGCCTCGTCGCGCAGGATCGCCGAGATCGTCAACATCTTGGTTTCGCCGGAAAAGGCCTTCCGCCCGGAGACCATCTCGTACAGCACCGAGCCGAATGAGAAGATGTCCGACCGGGCGTCGACGTGTTTCCCCTCGGCCTGCTCCGGCGACATGTAGGCCGCAGTGCCCAGAATCGTGCCCTGATCGGTTTCGGGCTCGCGCGCGATGTCCACGGTCTCGGCTCCGCCGGCGGCGTCGGGTTCCACGGGCTCGGTCAGCTTCGCCAGGCCGAAATCCAGAATCTTTACCATCCCGGTCTCGGCGACCATGATGTTGGCCGGCTTCAGATCGCGATGCACGACGCCGGCGCCATGGGCCGCGGCCAGCGCATCGGCGATCTGGACCGCCAGCCGCAGCGTTTCCGGCAGCGGAAGGCCCGCGCGCGGAATGAGCTGGCCGAGCGTCTTGCCGCGCACGTACTCCATGGCGATGTGGGTGACGCCGCCGGTGGTGTCGATGTCGTGGATGGTGACGATGTTGGGATGGTTGAGCGCGGAGGCGGTCTTGGCCTCCCGCACGAAGCGGCGCTTCCGCTCCGGGTCGGCCACCGATTCCGCGCGCAGGACTTTGATGCAGACCGTGCGGTCGAGATGCGTGTCGAGCGCGCGATACGCGACACCCATCCCGCCTTCGCCCAGTTTTTCCTGGATCTGATAGTGAGAAAGCGTCTGCCCAATCATCGGCCGAAACCCAATTCTAACCGATTCCCAAGCGCCCGGCGCCGGCCGGCGCGCGCCACAGCCGCTGCGCCAGCCCCCAGGCGCACCCCGGCACAAGCAGGCTCACTCCCGTGGTGAAGGCCGCCGCCCGTACGGCGACGCCCGAGTCCACCAGCCGTCCGGCGGCATAGCTTGCCACCGAGATGGCGAGCATGTTCAGCCCCAGCTCCGCGGCGAAGACGCGTCCGCGAAACCTGTCGTCCGTGCTCGACTGGAGGAGGGTGGAGGAGAAAACCCAGATGGTGGAACCGGCGGCGTGCGTGAAGACCACCGCGGCGCAGGCCAGGGCGATCGAGGGCGCCCGGCTCAGCAGCATGTAGCCGGCCGCGGCCGCGAAGAACCCGAGCAGGATGCCCCGGCGCATGCGGGCGTCCCGGTTCTTGGCCCACTGCATCGTGAAGAAGGGGCCCAGCAGCGCGCCGACCCCACGCGCGCCCATCAGCAGGCTCATCCCCAGCATTCCGGCGCGCCGGGCATCGAGCCCTCCGGCGCCCAGCGGAAAGACGCGCTCGCCCAGCAGCGGCAGGATCACCAGGTTCGAGCCCAGGAATCCCAGCCCGCACTTCACGAACACCGTGGCCATCAGGCGCGGATCGCGGCGCACGTAGCGGAATCCATCCACCACCGGCGAGTAGTCTGCCAGGTCGCGCGCCCGCAGCGTCGGCAGGCCCTCGGTGTGCGGTTCCTCGAAGCGCATGGCGCGGATCAGCAGCGCGGAGGCGAGAAACGAAAGGGCGTTGACGATGAACACCGCGTCGCGTCCCCACAGCGCGGCCACCGCTCCGCCCAGCGTCGAGCCGATGGCCAGGTTGAACGACCAGGTGGTCGATGACAGCGTGTTGGCCGCCAGCAGATCTTCCGCCCGGGCCACGTTGGGAACCACCGCGCTGCGCGCCGGCTCGAAGAAACCCCAGCCGATCGTTTCCAGCAACAGCAGCGGGTAGATCAGCCACACCGTTTCTCGCGAGCGCACCAGCAGCATCCCCAGCACGATCAGGATCCGCGCCAGGTCGGCCGCCACCATCACCCGCTTGCGGCTGATGCGGTCGTTCACCACGCCGGCGGTGGGGGCGATCAGGGTGCTCGGCAGCACTTGCAGCACCACGGCCAGAGCCACCAGCTCGGCTCGGCCGGTCAGCTCCAGGATCAGGTTGTAGATGGCCAGCGAGTAGAACCAGTCGCCGATCTCGCTGACAATTTGCGCCAGCCACATCAGCCGGAAGTTGCGGTTCTCCCGCAGCAGCCGGCTGTAGGCGGCCAGAGAGTTCATTCCGTGTACAGGCCCATGCGCCGCTTCACCAGCGCGACCGTGGAATCGGCGACCGGCTCGACGCGCGCCGCGCCGTCCCGCAGGATGCCGGCAACGTAGCCGGGCTCGGAGATGATCTCCCGGTACCGCTTCTGGAACGGCTCCAAATGCGAGAGCACCATGTCGGCGACCTGCTTCTTCAGATCGCCGTAGCGCAGGCCGCTGAACTGCGCGCGCATCTGTTCGTCGCTCCAGCCGCCGAAGGCCTGGAAGATGGTCAGCAGGTTCGCCACTCCAGGTCCCAGGTTTCCGAAATCGACAGCCGGGTTGGAGTCCGTGGTGGCCCGCAGGATCGCCTTGCGCGCCTTGCCGGGCGGATCGAGCAGGGCCACCGCGTGCCCCGCGCCCGCGGCCGACTTGCTCATCTTCACGGTGGGATCGTCCAGCCCCATTACGCGCGCCCCCACCGAGGGCAGGCTGGTGGACGGCATGACGAAGGTGTCGCCGTAGAGCGAGTTGAACCGCTGCGCGATGTCGCGCGTCAGCTCCAGGTGCTGCGACTGATCGTCGCCCACCGGCACGATCGCCGCCTGGTAGAGCAGAATGTCGGCCGCCATCAGGACCGGGTACTGCAGCAGGCCGTCGCCCACCGATTCCTGCGCCGCGGCCTTGGTCTTGAACTGCGTCATGCGCTCCAACCAGCCCACTGGCGTGACGCAGGTCAGCATCCAGGCCAGCTCGGCATGCGCCGGAACCGCCGACTGCACCATGATGGCGCTCTGCTTCGGGTCGATGCCCGCCGCCAGATACAGGGCGGCCATCTCCTCGATCTTGGAGCGCAGCTCCTTCGGGTCCTGGTACACCGTCACGGCGTGCAAGTCGACGATGCAGAAGATACACTCGTAGTCGGACTGGATGCGTACCCAGCTCTTCAGTGCGCCGAGATAGTTGCCGATGTGCAGGTTTCCGGAGGGCTGCATTCCGGAGAATACGCGTGCTTTCATGGGATTTGGAGACAGACTCTTATCGTAACCGAGGTGGAGATCGAAAAGCTGGTCTACGGCGGCGACGGGCTGGCCCGGCGCGAGGGCCAAGTGGTGCTGGTGCCCTTCGTGCTGCCCGGGGAGCGGGTGAAAGCGCGGCTGACCAACATGCGCGCCGGGGTGATGCGCGCCGAATTGGAGAGCGTCGAGAGCGCCGCCGAGGGCCGCGTGGCGCCGGAGTGCCCGTACTTCGCCCGCTGCGGAGGCTGTCACTACCAGCACGCGTCCCCGGAGCTGCAAGTCCTCCAGAAGCTGGCCATCCTGCGGGAGACTCTGGCGCGGGGCGGCGTCCGGGGAGATTTTCCCCTGTTCCACCTGGCGGCCGAGCCGTGGGCCTACCGCAACCGCGCGCAGTTGCACGCCGCCAACGGAAGCATCGGTTACCTCCAGACCCGTTCCCACAAGCTCGCGCCCGTGGAGCGCTGTCCGATCTCCTCGCCCCGCATCAACCAGACGCTGGCCGCGCTGTATGAGATGATCCGGGACCCGCGCTGGCCGCGCTTCCTGCGATCCTTCGAGCTGTTCACCAATGAGACCGAGGTGCAGTTCAATGTCCTGGATTCCGGGAGCCCCGTGGCCCGCCGCTTCTTCGACTGGTGCGCGGAACGGATTCCCGGCGCGGCCGCCGCCTCGCTGGACTATCCCGCCGCCGGCTTCATCTATCGCGTCAGCCGGCGCTCCTTCTTCCAGGTGAACCGCTTCCTGTTGGATGCGCTGGTAGGCGAAGCGTTGGGCGGCGTCGCCGGCGAGTATGCAGTGGATCTTTACGCGGGCGTGGGGCTGCTGACACTGCCGCTGGCGCGGCGCTTTGCCACCGTCACCGCCGTCGAGTCCGGGCCCGCTTCCGCGCGCGATCTCCAGTTCAACGCCGGGCGCGCGGGCCTGGCGGTCCGGTCCATGCAGACGACGGCGGAAGCTTTCCTGGCCGATCACACCGGCGCCGCGCCGGACTTCGTTCTGGCAGACCCGCCGCGCGCCGGCCTGGGAAAGGTCGTGGCCGCCCGCCTGGCTGCGCTTCACCCGGCGCGCTTGACCATCGTCTCCTGCGATCCGGCCACGCTGGCGCGCGATCTGGCCGCGCTGCAGGCCGCCGGCTACCACATCGATCGCATGACCCTGGTCGACCTGTTCCCGCAGACCTTCCACATCGAGACCGTGGTGCACTTGAAGCGGGACTAAGCGCGGTCCTTTTGAAGGGCCTCCCAGAACCGGCGGAGCTGCTCGGGGCGCACCGCGCAGGCCTCGTTCATGGGGGTGGGATCGTAAAGGCGGTCGCGCAGGTGAGCCAGGGAATGGTCGTCGGAGCCCACGGTAAAGTTCAAGCCGGCCTCTCCCAGGGGACGGATGGCCTGGACCAGGAAGTCCCGATAGCGCGGCCGGTCCCAGTATCCGCGCAGGGACGAATGATTCATCTCGATGAACAGGTTCGACCCCGCCAGCAGATCGGCCAGCCGCTTCTGCTCATCGCCGTGAAAATAGGACTCGCCGGGCTCGACGTCGCCGCCGCGCCGCCGCAGTCCTTCAATCCGGGGCGAAAAGGGATGGAACAGCATCATCGGGATCGGAAGCTTCTTCTGGAGTTCCCGAAGCTGGGCGGCGCGCTTCAGCAGCACGGACCCGTCGGGCGGCCGTTCCCCCTTCAGATGGCTGATGTGCCAGCCCAGGCAGTCCACCATCCGGAGTGAGTCCATTTCCACGCCGGTGTCCAGCTCGCCCTCAAAGACTTCCCAGCCGGAATAGATCGCCAGGTCCGGGCGGCGCTTTCTCTCGGCGGTTACGTCGCGCAGGAAGGCCCGGCGGCCTTCCTCGCCGGCGGGATAGTTGCGTCGAGGAGGCTCGCCGGCCCGGTACAATTCCAGATGATCTATCAGCACCAGCGCGCGGCGGCCCTTGGCCGCGGCCAGATCCACCCACTCGGGCAGAGGAATCTCCCGCTCCTTGCCGCTGTGGAAGTGGGAGTCCATGCTCCCGGCGGTTGGCTGCCGGGCTGATTGCGCGCCCTGGAGCGCGGCCGCGGCCATCGCACCCAACCACTCGCGCCGGTTCATGCTACTGGCTGGCCTGTCGCGCATCCCGCAAGGGTATCACTTCCCCGAGGACCGCTAGGCGGGCAGCTCGTCTCCCGGGCGGGGCGGCTTTCCGCCGCGGCGCTTCATGATTCGATCGAAGGCCTTGAAATCAGCACGCGCCTTCCGGCCCTGGAAGAAGCGCGCGGTTTGGAGAGCCGAGACCTTTTCCGCTACCGCAGTGGCTACGAACTGATTGATGCTCGTGCCATCCTGCCGGCTCAGGCGCGCGACCGCATCCTTAAGAGATCGCGGCAGGCGCAAAGGGTAGGTGCTTGTGTCCTTCATGATCTTATCCTCGCTAGAGCCTGGCGTGGGAGCCATACCTCTATCCCGAACTCCGCGGGAACAGCCCCAAAATCGCGGACATTAAAGGTCACCAGGGCGTCCGCTCGTCCGTTGACGGCCGTCTCGAGCACCATTTCATCGCCCGGGTCGCGGAGCTGCGGCCGCCACAGGAAATACGTCTCCACCGGCTCGGCCAGGGCGATGACGGCATCCAGAAAGACGTCGGCGTCCGGGTCCGAAAGCCCGGCCGCGAGGCGATGCTCGGCTGTACCACAAACCGCTTCGTATTCCAGGGCCAGAGGGACGCTCAAGAGCAGGGTCGGCCGGCCCTGCCTAGCAGCCAGCAGAATCGCGGCGGAGGCCCCACGCGGACTGCGCATCGCCGCCACCACAACATCGGTGTCCAGCACCAGCCTCACATCGCCAATGATATCACATCGTCAACGATGCTAAATTAGGACGGCGTTCTGATCAGCGAAAAGTGACGCCCCACTCGCGACCGGCGAAGCCGGAGGCGATGGGTTTGACCGCGGACAGGGGGGCGCGCCAGTCGCCGGTTGCGTACTTGTGTTCGAAGGCGGCCACGGCGCGGTCGTAGTCGCGCAGGAGGCGGGCTTTTAGTTCGGGCTCGGCGAAGGAGAACTCGAGGCTGTTGCGGCCGAGCTGCACGACCTCCTTCCAGGTGAGGTTGAAGGCGCGCACCGCGGCGAAGTATTCGTCGGTGAGGTTGGAGTCCCAGGCGCCGGGGTCGTCGGTGTTGAGACAGACCGGGATTCCGAAGCGCAGGTATTCGGCGAAAGGATGGGCCTTCAGATCGGGGGTGTATTCGAGGAGCCGGTTACTGACCAGGTTGACTTCAACCAGCGTGCGGCTATTGCGCAGGAGCAGCATGGTGTCGGGATCGGAGATCAGGTTGACGCCATGACCGATGCGCTCGGCGCCCAACAGGAGGGTATTGCGCACTTCCCTTCCGGGCGAGTCCACTTCGCCGGCGTGGATGGAGAGGCGAATCCCGCTGTAGCGGCGGCGCAGACGGCGAAAGGTGTCGAGGAAACGCAGGGCGTGACCCTTGTCGTTGTCCTCGCGGCCGACCAGGTTGAGTCCGGCCCACAAGTCGCGGTTTTGGGCCACGAAGTCGTAGCCCGCTTCGATGGCCTGCTCGGCCTGGGGCGAAAAACGCAGGACGGGGAATTGAAAGCGGACGGCAACTCCAGTCGCCGTTACGTCGGGCTGGCTGAGCCGGTGGCGGTAGAAGCGCGCGACTTCGTCGAGCGGGATGGCCTTCCCCTGGCTGTCCAGGGCTTGAGGACTGTGCTGCGTCTCCAGGTAGCGCAACCCCTCGGCGGCGTAACGCTTGAGGTTGGCCACCAGGACTTCGGACATGAGCGACAGGTCGCGCGGCAACTCCCCCACCCGCGTCACCACGGCTTCAAAGAACTCGTCGCGCCCCTCGCCGGGACGGTCGAGCTTGAGGCTGGAGATCCATTCTGCTCTCTGCTGGGGGGAGAGCGAAGCAAGAGGCAGGTACTCGCGTCGGCGGCACTCATCCAATTGCTGAAACGAAGAGCGCAGGATGGTGCGGAACCGCACCAGCGGCCCGCTGTCCCCGGGACAGTTTTCAAAGCGCACGCGGGTGAAGAACGGGTTGGCGGTGGAGCGGGCGGCAGCATCCAGCCAGAGTTCGGGCGGCACGGCGAAGGCCGCGTGGTTGTGGAGGTCGCCGCCCTTGGGCAGGTCCCAAAGGAAGGCGTAGAGCTGGGAAGGCGTGGCAGACTGCTTGATGGCATCGAAACGAGCGTCGAAGAACAGAAGGAGGAGGGCAAGGGGCATTGGGGGAAAGGATAGCATAGGCGCGCGGGGGAGAAGACAAAAAGGCAAAAGGTAAAAGTGATTAGGTGTTCTTCCTAATTCCTTTTGCCTTTTGATTTTTGCCCTTTGCCTTTTGCCTTTTTGGGCCGTCCGCGGGTCCGGGGCGGTGGCCGTCCGGGCCAAGGGCTTGTTGACACGCGCGGCGGCTTGCGCTATCGTGCCGACGAATGCCGTGGGATAGCTGGGAGGCGCTGCACACGATCGCCCGCACCTTGCCGCGGGTCGCGGTGTTTACCGTGGCCGCGTTTTCGGCGATCTATTTGAGCGAGCGCCTGACGGGTGCGCCAACCGTGCAATACCGCACCCGCGGGTTCCGTCACGACCTGGTGTACTGGTTTTATTACCTCAGCGGCGTACACAATCTGGTGTTCACCTCGGCGCTGTTCGCGGCGCTGACGCCCCGGCTGGCGGTATTCGACCTGAAGCTGCTGGAAGGCATGCACCCGATTCCGAGGTATGTGTGCTACTGGGTGGTGGTGGATTTCATGGCCTACTGGTTCCACCGGTGGAAGCACAGCAGCCGCTTTCTATGGGCCTTTCACGCGGTGCACCATTCCCAGGAGCAGCTCAGCGCGCCGACCCTGGTGCGCGGGCATCCGCTCGAGCAGTTCATAGGGCAGGTGCTGTTCTTTGCGCCCTTGCTGGCGCTGGGCGCGCCGCCGGCGGCGTGGCTGCCTATCGCCTTCCTGCGCACCTTTCTCGAATCCAGCCAGCACAGCGCGCTGGGATGGCGCTTCGGGCCGTTCTATTG
>JACOSH010000165.1 GCA_016178945.1 Acidobacteriota bacterium | reverse complement strand
CCCGCAACTGGCCTTTGTGCATCACCAGGATGCGGCCGGCGCGTTGGATGGTGGACAGGCGGTGGGCGATGATGATCGAGGTGCGGCCTTCGATCATGCGGCCCAGCGCGTCGCGGACCTTGATTTCGGTGTCGGTGTCGACGCTGGAGGTGGCCTCGTCCAGGATCAGGAAGCGCGGGTTGTGGGCCAGCGCGCGGGCGAAACTGATGAGCTGCTTCTGGCCCGTGGAGAGCGAAGAACCGCGCTCGCGCACCGGCTGCTCGAAGCCCTCGGGAAGCGCCCGGATAAAGTCCATCAGGTTGACCTGTTCGGCGGCCTCCACGATCTCCTCTCGCGTGATCGTGCCGGTGCCCAGGCGGATATTGTCCTCGATGGTGCCGGTGAACAGGTACGGGTCTTGCAGGACCACGCCGAAATTGCGGCGGAGGTCGCGCGGGTCGAGCAGGCGGACATCGACGCCGCCGATCGAAATGCGCCCCCGCTGCACGTCATAGAACCGCAGCAGCAGGCTGATCAGAGTGGTCTTGCCGGCCCCGGTGTGCCCCACCACGGCCACCGTCTCGCCGGGCTCGATCGTGAAGCTCACGTCGCGCAGCACCCAGTCTTCGCCTTTGTAGGCGAACCAGACACGATCGAATTCGATCCGCGCCCCCTCCTCGGGAAGGGCCAGCGGGTCGGCGGGAGCGGCAATCGCTACCGGGGTATCCAGCAGTTTGAAGACCCGCTCGGAAGAAGCCATGGCCGACTGCAGAATGTTGTACTTCTCGCTCAGGTCCTGGATGGGGCGGAAGAAGCGCATCCCGTATTGCAGAAACGCCACGACCACTCCGAGCGTAAGGCCGTCCTTTTCGACGCGCCAGCCTCCGTAGGAAAGGATCGCGGCGATAGCCAGCATGGCCAGGAACTCCACTGACGGATAGAACCAGCCGTAGGCGTGGATGGTGTCTTTGAAGGCCGCCATGTGGTCGCGATTGATGCCGTCGAACTCCTCGGCGCTCTTGCGCTCGCGGTTGAAGAGCTGCAGCACCACGATTCCGACCAGGTGCTCCTGCAAGTAGGCGTTGATGCGCGCGATGGCGATGCGGATGCGCCGGTAGCTCTGCGCCACCACGCGGCGGAAGGCGATGGTCACCAGCACTACCAGCGGCATCACGCCCAGAAGTATGGCGGTGAGAGCGGGGCTGAGCTGAAGCATAGTGAAGACGATGAAGCTCAACGTGAGGACATCGCCCAAAATGGTCACCAGCCCGGAGGCGAACAATTCATTGAGGACATCCACGTCGCTGGTGACGCGGGTCACCAGCCGGCCCACGGGATTGGCGTCGTAGAAGGCGATGTCGAGCTGCTGGAGATGACCCATGAGCTGGCGCCGCAGGTCGAACATGGCCCTCTGGCCCGTGTACTGCATCAGGTACATCTGGGCGAACTCCAGCAGGAAGGTCCCGGCGATCGCCGCCAGGTACAGCATCGCCACCTGGGTCAGGCCGGTCAGGGGCGCCGCCGACAGGAAGCGATCGACCGGAGTGGCCAAGCCCGTGGGGTTGGGGGCCAGGTAGCGGTCGACGGCGATCTTGGTGAGCAGCGGGCCGGCCACTTGCAGGACCGAGTGGATCAGCAGGCATCCCACCGACGCGGCGATGTAGCGGCGGTAAGGCCACATGTAGGCCATCAGCCGCCGCATCAGCCGCGCGTCGTAGGCTTTGCCCAGGACTTCTTCTTCCACGCGCCCCTAACCCCGCAACTGCCCGGTCAACCACACGATGTACTGGGTGTTCCGCCGCCGGACTTCGGCCACCAGATCGGCCGGCAGCTCATCCAGTTTTTCCTTAAAGAAACGCCGGTCGCCGTCCGGCGAGTCGATGTCGCGGCTGCCCACCATGTTTCCGATCCAGAAGACCAGGAAGAGATTGCCGTCCACGCGGCCGCGCGCGGCGTCGCCCAAATACTTGGCCGGGTATTGCGCGGCCAGCTCGCTCTCGGCGCCGAACGCCCCTTGGGCGGCGAACTGGTTGCAGCGCGTGGCCATGCGCTCGTAGAGCGCCCGCCAGGGCGAGCCCGCCGGCTGCTCGGCCAGCACGTCCAGCAACTGCAACTGCAGCTCGCCGGAGATCTTGTAATTGACCCGCCCGCCGGTGGACTTGCCGATCCGTTCGAGCACCGCCGCCTGCTTGCCGCTCCCGGAGTGGATGCTGAGGGTCCCGTTGAAGTGGCGGGCCACGGCCGCCAGCTCGGCCACCCGCGAGCCCAGTTCTTCCAGCGGGTCCCCGGCGAACTCCCGCTCGACGCGCGCCGGCAGCTCGGGCCACATCTTGTGATGGGCGTAGGTATCCAGGGCCGCCATGGATTCCGGGTAGGCCTGGCGTTTCTTGAAGCCCAGATTCGGGGGCACCAGTTGAGCCGGCCGGCCGCGCGCCTTCAGCCAGTGCATATAGAAGATCATCTCTTCCGGCGTCGTCAGGGTCTCGGCTTCGTCGATCGAGGGCTCGAAGTCGAACGAGCGCACGTGGCGGCGGATGGTGTCGTACAAGTCTTCGTTGAGCTTGAGGCTCTGGCCGAACTTAACCGCCAGGCGCACAATCTCGGCACGGGAAAGCTGATACGTCCGGTCGCCGGCCGGGAAGGGACGCGCGAATTCATCCAGGAGCCAGCCCTGTTCCTCGGCGCTGAACAGCGCGGCAAACCTCTCCTCGACCGCGGCGTCGCTCCAGGCTTGCGGATGGCGGCAGTCGGCTTCGAGCAGGAACAGCCGGGATGTATCGGTGGTGAACTTGGTGTAGCCGGCGGCGTGGCGGATGGCCTCCTTGGCCGCCTCCACCGAGCGGTCGATTTCGCCGGGCGTATTGCCGGAGACGATGAAGTGATCGGCCTCGGCGTTGTAGCCCTCGCGCCACCCCGCCCGGATGGCCGCCCACAGCCCGGCGTGATAGAGATGGCGGATGGAGACCCGGGTATGCCCGGCCGCGGTGGGGTTCTCCCCGTCGCGGGCGGCGAGAGCCTCGCCGGTGGTCATCTCGCGCGTGGCGGAGAGCTGTACGGTCGACGCCATGTTGACGCCGCTGCTCTTGAGGATGGCGGCGAAGGCGTCGAAGGCGGCCGGCAGGCTCACCTCCGGATGGCGATTGCCCACCGCGATGGCCGGCCGCGATCCCTGCGGCCGCGGCAGGAACAGGCGGTCGACCTGCTGGGCGAAGGTGGCGAGGTTCTCGTGATCGGTGGAAGCGAAGGGAACGGCGTTGACCACGATCTCGCGCCCGCGGCCCGCCCCGCCGCGCTGCAGCATCATCCGCCCGATCAGCAGCGCTTTGGGGAACAGCCCGCTGGAGGGAGTCGAGGCGTCCGAGAGCCGCAGCAGCAGGGGCTGGCCGCCGATGCCGTCCACGGCCAGATAGTAGGTCGCCGGATGCACCGGATCTTTGGCCAGCGAGCCATAGAAGGGCGTCAGGCTGGACAGCGGCAATTGCGCCGCGCGCGCAGCCAGGCGGTTGCGCAGATCGGCGGTCAGCGGTTTGCCGTCGGCGTGGGTGAACACCAGATCGGCCAGCGCGGCCGCCTCCTGGGGTTTTACGGGCAAATCCAGCGGAACCGGGGTCAACGCTCCTCCTATAATTTCAGGCTTTTCAGATATTCGCGGAAATCGCTGCCCAGATCGTGCCGCGCCAGGGCGAACTCCACCGTTGCTTTCAGGAATCCCAGCTTGTCGCCAGCGTCGTGGCGCGTGCCTTCGAAGCGGTAGGCGTAGACCGGGCGGCTGCGCAGCAGATGCTTCAGGCCGTCCGTCAACTGGATCTCGCCGCCCGATCCCGGCTCGACCGCGCCGATGGACTCGAACACCTCGGGCGTCAGGACGTAGCGGCCGATGATGGCCAGGTTGGAGGGCGCCTCGGACGCCTTGGGCTTCTCCACCATGTCGCGGATGCGGAACAGGCGGTCGCTGCTGCCGTTATGGTAGACCGGCTCGGCGTCCACCACGCCGTAGGCCGAGATGTTCTCCCTGGGTACCTCCATCACCGCCAGCACCGGAGCGGCGAAGAACTGGTAGATATCCAGCAACTGGCGCACGCAGGGCGTCTCCGAGTCGATCACGTCGTCGGAAAGAACCACGGCGAAGGGCTCGGCCCCCACCAGCTCGCGCGCCCGCAATACGGCGTGCCCCAGGCCCAGGGCTTCCTTCTGCCGGACGTAGCAGACGTTGATCATGTCCGAGACGGCGCGCACGGCGGCCAGCAGATCGGTCTTGCCGCGCGTTTCCAGCATGTTTTCCAGCTCAAAACTGACGTCAAAATGGTCTTCGATCGCCGACTTGCCGCGGCCGGTGACGATGATGATGTTCTGAATCCCGGAGTGCATCGCCTCCTCGACGCCGTACTGGATCAGCGGCTTGTCGACCAGGGAGAGCATTTCCTTCGGTTGGGCTTTGGTGGCCGGCAGGAAGCGTGTTCCGAGTCCCGCCGCCGGGAAGACCGCCTTGCGCACTTTCGCGGGCATATACGTAACCAGTGTAAGCTATCAGCATGGTCGGCGACCGCGCGCAGTTGGCGAAAGAGATGTTCGAGAATGCCTACCGCCTGCAGATGGAAGGCGAGCTGGACCTCGCCGTGGAATTCTACCAGCGCTCCATCGAGCTGCATCCCACTGCCGAAGCCTACACGTTTCTGGGCTGGACCTACCACTTCCAGGGTAAGGCCGACCAGGCCATCGAGGAGTGCAAGAAGGCGATCGCCGTCGATCCCACCCTCGGCAACCCCTACAACGACATCGGGGCCTACCTCATCGAGCGCGGACAGTATGACGAAGCCATTCCCTGGCTGGAGAAGGCGATTCACGCGCCTCGCTATGAGGCCTATCAGTACCCGTGGTACAACCTGGGCCGCGTGTGCGTCAAGAAAGAGTTGTACACCAAGGCCCGGCAGTGCTTTGAGAAGGCGCTGGAGATCGAGCCGCGCTACAAACTGGCGTCGGACGCGCTGGAGAAGCTGCGGATGTTGCTGCAATAGGCGGGAGCCGGAATGACCGAAGAACTACTGCGGGAGTTGATGCGGCAAGTGCGGGAAGGGGTCCTGGACGTGGACGAGGCAGTGGCGCGCATGCGCCACATGCCCTTCGAAGACCTGGGATTCGCCAAGGTGGATCATCACCGGGCGCTTCGCCAGGGGATGCCGGAGATCGTCTTCGGCAAAGGCAAGACGCCCCAGCAGGTGGCGGCGATCGCCTCGTCGCTGATCGAACATTCGCACAACATCCTCATTACTCGCGCCGACGCGGAGATGGCCGCCCTGGTGCGGCAGTCGATTGCTGACGCCGAGTATTTCCCCTTGTCGGGCGCCATCCGGGTGTGGCGCGACCGCACCGTGCGCGGGAAAGGGAAGATCGCGGTGGTCTGCGCCGGCACCAGCGACATCCCGGTGGCCGAGGAAGCCCAGGTCACGGCCGAGACCATGGGCAACCCGGTCGAGGCCGTCTACGATATCGGCGTGGCTGGGATTCACCGGCTGATCCAGAACCGCGAGCGGTTGAGCGAGGCGCGCGTGATCGTGGTCTGCGCGGGGATGGAGGGAGCCCTTCCCAGCGTCGTCGGCGGCATGGTCTCCTGCCCGGTGATCGCGGTGCCCACCAGCGTCGGCTATGGCGCCAGCTTCCACGGCCTGGCCGCGCTGCTGGGCATGCTCAACAGTTGCGCCAGCAACGTCTCGGTGGTCAATATCGACAACGGGTTTGGCGCCGGCTACGTGGCCAGCCTGATCAACCGGGCATAGGGCGGCAGTTCATGAATACACGAACGTATAAGAGGACTTGAAATCGTGCTCCTGACGTGGCCTCGTGTTGAGGAGGTGTCAATGCATGCCCCAGATTCGAGCCCGTTCGTCATTATCGCCGTCCGAGGAGGCAGAACTGCGTCGCCGGGCGGCAAGATGTGCGTTACCGTATTTCCAGGTCGAGCGGGCCAGGATGATGCTTGACCCCGACTAAAAATACGTTCGTGAACTTCTGAAGTGGCGGACTAGGTCACATGGATCAACGGACGCTTGCGCGGATCGGGGATTCTCTTGCGCAGCACCTCGCGCGTGATTGGCGCGACGTCGCCTTCGCCCAGGAACAGGTAGCGGAACAGGTAGGCCACCGGATTGCCCTCGGTCCAGCCGAAGTAGGCGTGCGGCAGCTTGCCGGTGGTCTTGGCGATGTGAATCAGCAGCGCGGCCACCGCATTGGGAATGGCCGGGCTGGAGGCGCGGAGGATCTTGTGCGGCCCCACTGTCGCGCCGGTGACGTGCAGGGGAGCGTCGAAGTCCGAGGCGTCCGTGGACAGAATCTCCAGGAAGATCAATTGCTCGTCCGGCAGCAGGTGGTGGGCCTCGCGGGAGATCCGGTCCTTGGCTTCGTATTCTTCCATCGAGTGGTCGCTGGGGCGGTGAGCCAGAATGCGGATCAACTGGTCTTCGTCGCTCTCGAGAATGGCCTGCGCTTTCTCGTCCAGGACCACGTGGCTGACCCGGAGCTCGGTGGCGCGCAGGGCGCGCGAGGTGAGCGAGGCCGCCACCGTAATGCCGATAAAGAACGACGCGATCTTGATCCCTTCCGGCCGCTCGACGACGTTGAGAACGGTGGTGTAGACAAACACCGCGGAGACCAGGAAGAAGGCCGCGCGCAGCAGTCCTCGCGGGATCGCCAGGGTCACCGCCACGGCCGCCGAGGTCATCAGGACCAGCACGCCGGTGGCGTAGGCGCCGCCCTGGGCGTCGACGTCGGCGGCGAATAGAATCGTGACCAGAAAGTTGATGGAGGTGAAGGCCAGGACCAGCGGCCGCGACCCGCGCGCCCACTCCGGGGCCATTCCATAGCGCGGCAGATACTTGGGGACCAGGTTGAGCAGGCCCGCCATGGCCGACGCCCCGGCGAACCAGAGAATGGCGATGGTGCTGACGTCGTAGATCGTGCCCAGCCATTCGCCCAGGTAGCGATGGGCCAGAAAAGCCAGCGCGCGGCCGTTGGCGTTGCCGCCGGGTTGGAATTCCTTGGGCTCGATCAGCAGCGTGGTCACCAGGCTGGAGGCGATCAGAAAGACGCTCATGATCAGCGCGGCGGTCAGCAGCAGCTTGCGCGTATTGCGGATGCGCTCGGGCACGTCGCCCTGAATCAGCGGCATCACCGCCACGCCGGTCTCGAATCCGGAAAGCCCCAGCGCCAGCTTGGGGAACAGCAGCAGGCCCACGCCCAGCATCGCCAGGGGATTGCCATGCTGGACCGTCATCAGATGGCGCCAGTTGGCGATGGTTTCCGGATGCGCCAGCACCTGCCGCACGCCTTCGGCCACCACCACCAGGTTCAGCGCCAGGTAGCACCCCACCAGCGCCACCGCCAGGCCGATGGCCTCCCGGAAGCCCTTCAGAAAGACGCCGCTGAGCAAGGCCAGCAACAGCAGCGTCAGTCCGATCTTGTGGTGCATCCAGGCCGGCACGAAGGGATTCTCCATGATGTGAGCCGTGGCGTCGGCCGCCGACAGCGTCATGGTGATAACGAAATCGGTGGCCGCGAACCCCAGCAGGCACAGCACCAGGGCCTTGCCCTTCCAGCGGGGGAAGAGCCGCTCCAGCATCGAGATGCTGCCCTGCCCCTCGAAGCTGTTGCCGGCCACCCGCCCATACACCGGATAGGCGGCGAACAGCGTCACCAGCACCAGGATAAAGGTGGCCAGGGGAGACAGCACGCCGGCGGCTAGGGCGGCGATTCCGGGCTGGTAGCCGAGCGTCGAGAAGTAATCGACGCCGGTGAGGCACATCACCTGCCACCAGGGATGCTTGTGAACCGCCGGCCCATGCGGGCCCTCGGGCCGCCGCAGCTCACCCAGCAGCCACTTCCGCAATCCCACCAGACGGCGTCGCGCGTGCATCAGTAGATCGGGGCCGCCCCGGTCAGAGCGAACTGGCGGATCTCCAGGCAGCCCTTGCCGGTCGGCAGCACTTTACCCGGATTGAGCCGGTTCTCCGGATCGAACAGCAGCTTGAAATTGCGGATCATGTCGAGGCTGTCGGAGCTGAACAGCCGGTCCATCAGCTCGTTTTTCTCCATGCCCACGCCGTGCTCGCCGGTGATCGATCCGCCCACGTCGATGCAATGCCTCAGGATCTCCTCGCCCGCGTTCTTGGCCTTTTCCAGGTCGCCCGGCCGGTGCGTGTCGAACAGGATGATGGGGTGCAGATTGCCGTCGCCGGCGTGGAAGATGTTGCTGATGGTGAGGCCGTACTTCTCGCCGACCTTCCCGATCACCCCCAGCGTGGGGGCGATCTGGGTGCGCGGCACGACGCCGTCCTGCACATAGTAGGACGGGCTGACGCGCCCCACCGCGCCGAAGGCGTTCTTGCGGCCCTTCCACAGCAGCTCGCGCTCCTCGGCCGAGCGGGCCACGCGGAACTCGCGGGCGCGGCACTCCTGGCAGACTTCGCGGATCTGCTCCACCTGCTCCTCCACCGCCTCGCGCAGGCCCTCCAGCTCGATCAGCAGCACCGCCGCCGCGTCCATGGGGAACCCGGCGTGAGTGGCCTCCTCCACCATCCGCAGCATGACGCCGTCCAGCATCTCCACGGCCACCGGCGTTATGGCGCGCGCGGTGATCTCGGCCACGGTCCGGCCGCAGTCCTCCGCCGCGTTGTAGATCGCCAGGATAGTCTTGACCATCTCGGGCTGGCGCATCAGCCGCACGATCACTTTGGTGACCAGGGCCAGGGTCCCTTCCGAGCCGGTCAACAGGCCGGTCAAGTCGTACCCGGGCAGGTCGCCCTCCTTGCCGCCGGTGTTGTGGAGGCCGCCATCGGGCAAGACGAACTCCAGGCCCAGGACGTGATTGGTGGTGACCCCATAGGCCAGGGTGTGGGGGCCGCCGGCGTTCTCGGCCACATTGCCCCCGATGGTGCAGGCACGCTGGCTGGAGGGGTCGGGCGCGTAAAAATAGTTCCGCGCCTGCACCGCCAGGGTGATGTCCAGGTTGACCACGCCCGGCTGCACCACGGCGCGCTCGTTCTCCAGGTCGATCTCCAGTATCCGGTTCATGCGGGCGAAACCGACGGTGATGCCGCCGGCGCGCGGGATCGCGCCCCCGCTCAAGCCCGTGCCCGCGCCCCGCCCCACCAGCGGCACGCCATGCTCGCGGGCGATCTTGACGATGGCGACCACATCCTCGGTCGAGCGAGGGAACACCACCATCTCCGGCCGCGCCTTGTCCACGCTGCCGTCGTACTCGTACAGCGAGAGGTCCTCGGGGCGGTCCAGGTACCCCCGCGGCCCCAGCAGCGCCGCCAGTTTCTTTTTCGCCTCTGGTGAAAGCATGCGACCTACAACAAAGACTGCACGTCCTGAATCATCTCCGGACTGATCCAGTTCTGCGAGTTGATCAACTTGCGGCGCACCGCGCCCCTGGCGTCGACGATATAGGTCTCGGGGAACTTCAGCGTGCCGTACTCCCGGTTGATCTTGGCCTCCGGATCGCGGGCCGTCAGGAAGGAGACCTTGGCCCGCGCCAGAAAGTTGCGGTACTGCTTCTCGTCCTTGTCCACGCTGATCGCCAGCACCACCACGCCCTTGCCCGCCATGGTCTTCTGGAACTGATCGAGCGAGGGGATCTCGTCGATGCAGGGCTGGCACCAGCTCGCCCAGAAGTTCAGCACCAGCAGCTTGCCGCCGAAACTGGACTCGGTCATCAGGCGGCCGCCGTCGGTGGTGATGGAAAAGCCGGGCGCGCTGTCGCCCACCACCACGATGCGCTCGTGGAAGGAATCGTAAATCACCCACACGAAAACGCCCATCAGGAGGACGATCAGCGCGTGCAGGAGGCGCTCGATTTTGACGGTCTGCATGGCGGCCATCTATAATCATAGTGTATCCACCGCGCTTGAGGCGCGACTGTATGTTCATCACCCGCCGGGTCGAGTTTTCCGCGTCTCACGTCTGTTCCAACCCCGCGCTGAGCGAGGAAGAGAACCGCCGCCTGTTCGGCGAATCGGCCAACCCGCACGGGCACGGCCACAATTACGTGGTGGAAGTGACCCTGGAGGGCGAGCCGGACCCGGTGACCGGCATGGTGCTCGACCTGAAGGAGCTCAAGGCCATCCTGGAGCGCGAGGTGGTCGAGCCGTTCGATCACCGCTTCCTCAACTACGAAGTGCCGCCCTTCGACCGCACCATCCCCACCGCCGAGAACGTCGCCATCGAGATCTGGAACCGCATCCAGCCGCGCCTGAAACCGCGCCTGCACGCGGTGCGCGTCTATGAGACCTCCGACCTGTTCGTCGACTACTTTGGGGGCTCGCGGTGATCCGGGTCACGCGGCGGTACCGGTTTGCGGCCTCACACCGGCTGTCCTCGCCGCGCCTGCCGGAGGAGGAGAATCGCAGGATCTACGGCAAGTGCGCCAATCCTTATGGCCACGGCCACGACTACCTGCTGGAGGTCAGCGCGCGCGGGCCGGTGGATCCCCGGTCGGGCCGCGCGGTGGACACCCCGGCCCTGGATGAATTGGTGCGCGACCGGGTGCTGAAGCCCTTCGATCACCGCAATCTGAATCTGGACGCGCCGGAGTTTCAGGGCGGCGTGGTGCCCACCACCGAGAACCTCGGGCTGGAAATCGCGCGGCGTCTGGGGGCGGGCTGGAAACAGGTGTTTCCGGGCGGCTGGCCGGTGTTGGAGAAAATCCGCATCGTGGAGACCCCGCGGAACATCTTTGAGGTAGTGGTTAACCCATGAAGACGGCCCAGTCCAAGGTGAAGTTGTTCCAGGCGCCGCCCGAGGCGCGTCCGATCGCGCCGCTGGTGCGCCAGATGCTCGAGCTGCTGGGCGAGGATACCGGCCGGGAGGGGCTGACCCGCACCCCGGAGCGGGTCGAGAAGGCGCTGCACTTCCTGACCAGCGGGCATCGCGCCGACGTCCACAAGATCCTCAACGGCGCCCTCTACCAGGTCAAGTACGACGAGATGGTGATCGTGCGCGACATTGAGTTCTTCAGCCTGTGCGAGCACCACATGCTGCCGTTTTACGGCAAGATCCACGTGGCCTACTTGCCCAAGGAGAAGGTGATCGGGCTGAGCAAGATTCCGCGCATTGTGGACGTGTTCGCGCGCCGCTTGCAGATCCAGGAGCGGCTGACCCAGGAGATCGCCCAGACCAGCCAGGAAGTGATCGACCCGGTGGGGGTGGGGGTGGTCTGCGAGGCGCGCCACTTCTGCATGATGATGCGGGGAGTCGAGAAGCAGCACTCCGGCGCCGTCACCAGCGCCATGCTGGGCGCCTTCCGCACCCGCAAGAAGACGCGCGACGAATTCCTGTCGCTGGTCGGCCACCGCATGAACGGGCTGTGATCAAGCGGCCTCCGAGTTGACCGCGCGGATCAGGGCCTGAAGGTAGCCATAGCCGAACGCAAACGACTGCAGGCTGCCGGGGTCGTCCGGGTGGCGCGGCATGTGGTCCGGGCAGATCGCGCCGGAGAACTGCACGTCTCGCAGAACGCGCATCACCCGGAAGAAGTCGACATCGCCTTCGTCCGGGTACACCTCGGCGAAATCGTGAAGGCCTCCGCGAATATTGCGCATGTGAATCTGGTGGATCTTCCCGCGCTCGCCCAGGTATTGAACGATCGGCAGGATCTCCCGGTTGGGATCCCGCAACCCTTCGGCGGTTGTGCCCAGGCACAACTGGAATCCGTTGAAGGGCGTGTCGGCGAGCGACTCGTACCGCTTGAGCGCGTCAAACAGGGACGGAGAATCCCAGTTGTCTGCGCCCTGGTAGCCCAAGGGGAGACCGGGCGGGTCGTAGGGATGGCAGGCCATCCGCACATTGTTTTCCTTGGCGGCCGGGATCGCCTTTTCGAGGAAGTAGGCAATGCGCTCCCAGTATTCTTCCGAGCTCACCCTGCCGGACGGTCCCACCGGTAGATTCCTCCAGTTGTCCTCCAGTTTGAAGGCCGAATAGGTGACGCCTCCCCGTCCCGGCCGGTTTTGGTTTCTCCGGATGGGGATCACGGTCCAGTGATAGGTGATGATGCCGACGCCCACCTGGGCGGCCTTCCGGATGTTCCCGACGATCTGGTCGAGGTGGCGGTCGCGGTCCGCCCGCTGGCTCTGGGTAATGTAGGTGGGCTCCATCCGGATGGCTTCGAGCACCACGCCGTGGCGGTCGCAGTTGTCCTTCATCCTCTTGAGCTCATCCAGGTCCCAGCCGCCCCCGCCGGGGCGATCCCGCATCGAAGGGGTGAGGTGCCGGACGCCGTAACGAAGGTTGTATTCGAGATTGGTCTTGGAAGTGATGTCGCCGCCCGCCACGCTGTGGTAGTCCCCGCCCACATGCATCCGGGTATTCTTGCGGGGCCTGGATTGCGCCGGCGCGCTCCCTTGCCCGGCGACGCCCGCCAGCATTCCACCCTTCACCACCGACGCGCTGAACTGTCTGCGTTTCATCGTGCCGCTCCGGCGTCTATCATACATCGGAACCGCGGCCGGCCGGCGTCAGCCGGATGGTACACTGAGGATGTCGGGGCGTAGCGCAGCCTGGTAGCGCACCTGCCTTGGGCGCAGGGGGTCGGGCGTTCAAATCGCCCCGCCCCGACCAACAGAATCAAGCGGATGTGGCCATTCCGGGCATGGCCAGAAAATCCGCTGTAGACGATTTTGTAGATACCCATTGCTTCCCTGCAATCTCGCACGGGCGATGCGTCTGGTCCTGCACGTGTTCAACAACCAGCGGTCCATCCTAGTGCCCGTACATCCGCTGTCGCTTCTTGAAGGCCTCCCGACTGCCTTCCAGGATGGTACAGGCCAGATCCTTGGTGTCGGCGTTGTCGATGGATCCTCGGTGGCGGATGATCGACTTCTCACTGCTGGCCCTGAGGGGAATAATGAGCTCTGCGTCACCGAGCACCGCGATGTTCGCGTTATGAGTGACCACGATCACCTG
>JACOSH010000402.1 GCA_016178945.1 Acidobacteriota bacterium | reverse complement strand
CCGAGCCGGAGCGCGCCTACATGCTCGCTTTCATCAATTCGATGGGGAATGTGAAGGTGTTCCTGCTGGCCATCTGCGCAGCCGTCACCTTCACAGTGCTGCTGGTCTCGGCCAACACCATGGCCATGTCGGTGCGGGAGCGGGTGCGCGAGGTGGGCATCCTGAAAACGCTCGGATTCCGGAGTGAGATCATTCTGGGGATGATCCTGGGAGAGGCGGCGATGGTATCGGCGATCGGCGGCGTCCTGGGCCTGACTCTGGCGGCGGCGCTGTGCTCCGCGGTCCGCCGTGCGCCTATCCCCTACATGACCCAACTCAAGAGCATGACCATTGCGCCACCTGTGGCGCTGGGCTGCCTGGCCGTGGCCGTCGCGATCGGATTGGCCAGCTCGCTGATTCCAGCCTGGAGCGCCGCCCGCACCCCCATTATTCAGGCGCTGCGCCAAACCGATTAGAACCCCATGGGCATCCCCCTTGCTTACAACCTGCGCAACCTGAGGGTGCGCAAGACCACGACCCTGATGACCGCCCTGGGCATCGCCCTCACGGTGGCGGTGCTGCTGGCCATCCTGGCTCTGGTCGGCGGCCTGCGCACGGCCTTTCGCGCCTCGGGCAGCACGCTGCAGATTCTGGTGTTGCGCAAGGGCTCGGATGCCGAGCTTTCGAGCGGGATCAACCTGTCCGCCTATCGCGACATGAAGTTCAAGAGCGGCATCGCCCGGGCCAAGAACGGCGAGCCTCTGGTTTCCTACGAGAACATCGTAGTGATCAATCTGCCCAGCGTGGATAACCCGGACGGAAGCAACGTGACCCTGCGCGGGCTGCCGCCGGCCGGCGTGGAGATGCGCGACGGCGTCCGGCTCACCGCCGGCCGCTGGTTTGAGAGCGGCAAGCGCGAGGTGGTGGCCGGGAAGGCGATCGCCGCCCGCTTCCCCGGCGCGCGGATCGGGCAGAAGATTCGCTTCGGGCGCGGCGACTGGGAGGTGGTCGGCGTCATGGACGCGGCCGGCTCGGCCGCCAACAGCGAGCTCTGGGGCGAGGTGTTGCAGGTGGGCTCAGACTTCGGAAGGACCGAGGCCGTCAGCTCCGTGCTGATCCGCGCCGTCGACGAAGTGGCCGCCGCCGCCCTGATCAACGACCTCGGTAACGACCAGCGCCTCAACGTCGCGGCGCAGCCCGAGAAGAGTTACTACGAAGCGCAGACCAGCTCCGGCCTGGTGGTGCAGTTTCTGGGCTTCTTCATTTCCGCCGTGATGGCCATCGGCAGCGGCTTTGCGGCCGCCAACACCATGTACGCGGCGGTGGCGCGCCGGGCCCGGGAGATCGGGACGCTGCGCGTGCTGGGGTTTTCGCGCGGCAGCATCCTGCTCAGCTTCCTGCTGGAATCGCTGCTGCTGTCGCTGGTGGGCGGCATTTTGGGCTGCCTGCTGGTCCTGCCGTTGAACGGCATCACCACCGGCATGGCCAACAACGCCACTTTCAGCGAAATCGCTTTCAACTTCCGCGTCAGCCCGGGCATCATGTTGACCGGGATTGTTTTCGCGCTCGTCCTGGGCGCCATGGGCGGACTGTTTCCGGCCCGGAATGCGGCCAACAAAGAGATTCTGATCGCGCTCCGGGAGGTCTGACATGGAAGCGGAGCTGAAGCGGCTGCGGATTGACCGGAACCAGCGGACCGGCGGCGGGCCTTCCAGGTGGGCCACCCGCTGGATCGTCGCCGGAATTCTGCTGTTCGTGCTGCTGGGAGCGGCACGGGTGGCTTATGACCGCTGGAACGCGGCGCCGGTGGTCGAGATCGTGCGTCTGAAAGCGGCCTCTGGCCCGGCCGGCGCCGGGGGCGGCGTGATCTTGAACGCCACCGGCTACATTATCGCGGCGCATAAGATTCAGGTGGCCTCCAAGGTGCTGGGCAAGGTAGCCTGGATCGGAGTGGAGAAGGGCGACAAGGTAAAGGAAGACCAGGTCATCGTGCGGCTGGAGGACGACGAATACCGCGCGCAGTTGCAGCAGGCGCGCGGGCAGCTTGCCAATCTGGAGGCGCGCCTGCAGGAGCTGCTGCACGGATCGCGGCCCGAGGAGATCGCCGTGGCCCGCGCCAATCTCGACGTGGCCAAAGCGGATCTGGAGAACGCGCGGGTCAATCTGAATCGGATTAAGGAGCTGGCCGCGGCCAAGGTGGCGCCACAGCAGCAACTGGACGACGCCCATGCGCGCTACGACTCGCAGGCCGCGCGCGTGGCCTCGCTGGAGAAGACTTTCGAGCTGGTGCGGATCGGGCCGCGCGTCGAGCAGATCGACGCCGTGCGCGGCCAGATCGAACAGGCCAAGGGGCTGGTCGCCTTCAATGAAACTCAACTGAAGAACACCGTCATCCGCGCGCCGGTCGCGGGCACCATCCTGGAGCGGGCCGTGGAGAAGGGCGAATTCGTCACCACCAGCTTCGTCGGCGAGCGCGGGGCCAAGGGCTACGTGGTCTCGCTGGCCGACCTCAACGATCTGAAGGTCGAGCTGGACATCAGCCAGAACGATTTCGCCAAGCTGGGCCCGCGCCAGAACGGGATCATCACCACGGATGCTTTTCCGGACCGCAAGTATTCGGGCCATATCGACGAGATCTCGCCCGAGGCCAACCGCCAGAAGGCGACCGTGCAGGTGAAGGTGAAAGTGCAGAACCCGGACGACTATCTGCGGCCCGAAATGAACGCCAACGTGGCGTTCGTCTCCGAGGCCAGGTCCGGCGCGGCCCCGGCAGCGCCTTCCAGGCCTGTGCTGGTGGCGCCCGCCTCGGCGGTACGCGACAATGCGGTATTCGTGGCCCTGGGCGGGCGGGCGGTGCGGCGTCCCGTCAAGACTGGAAACACCACCAGCCTGGGCATCCGCATCGACGAGGGGCTGATCGGCGGCGAGGATCTGATTGTGAATCCACCCGCCGGCCTCAAGGACGGAGACAAGGTTCTGACCAAATGAGCGAGATCCTCATCCGCGCGCGCAAGCTGACCAAGGAGTTCATCCGCGACCAGTTCCACGTGGTGGCGCTGAAAGACGTGGATCTGGAGATCCACAAGGGCGAGTTTGTGGCGCTGATGGGGCCCTCGGGATCCGGCAAGTCGACCCTGCTCCACTTGATCGCCGCTATGGACAAGGCCACCGAGGGCCAGATCGAGGTGCTGGGACACGACCTGGGTCAGATGGGCGACCGGGAGATTGCCCGCTGGCGCAACGAGCACGTG
>JACOSH010000401.1 GCA_016178945.1 Acidobacteriota bacterium | reverse complement strand
GGCGGGAGGATCTGTTCACCGTGGTGCTCGAACAGTTCCAGACCGACACCGCCGATTTTGCCGATATTCTCCTCCCGGCCACCACTTTCCTGGAGCACACTGATCTGTACTTCGCCTACGGTCACTACTACCTGCAGTTGGCCCGCCCGGTGTTGCCCGCGCCCGGCGAGTGCAAGTCCAACGTCGAGGTCTTCCGCCTGTTGGCCGCGCGGATGGGTTTCGACGATCCCTGCTTCTCGGATTCGGAAGACGACATGGTCCGTACCCTGCTCGACTCGGATCATCCCTTCGTCAACGGCATCACGCTGGATCGGATGGATCGCGAGCATTTCGTGCGCCTCAACGTGGCGCCTCCGGGTCAGCCTTTCCTGCCCTTCGCCGAGGGCGGCTTCGCCACGCCGTCCGGCAAGTGCAACCTCAGCCTGCCGGACTACCAGCCTCCCGAGGAATCGCGCCTGGGCTCGCCGGCGCTTCGCCGGAAGTACCCGCTGGAGCTGATCTCGCCCAAGAACGACGACAGCATGAATTCCACTTTCGGCAACCGCCCGGACACTGACCGGCAGACCGCCACGCTGGAGTTGAACACCGGCGACGCCGCGGCCCGGGGCATCGCCGACGGAGACCAGGTCCGGGTATTCAACGACCGCGGCGACACGCTGCTGCTGGCCAAGGTGAACGGCGCCGTGGCGCCGGGCGTGGTCGCGGCCCCCTCGGTGCGGCTGGCCAAGCGTTCGCCCAATGGGCGCAATATCAACGCCCTGGTTTCCGAGCGGCTGACCGACCGCGGCGGCGGCCCGACCTTCTATAGCTGCCTGGTGGAAGTGGAGAGAATCGGGGATTGATGAAGACCACGGCCCTCGTTCTCCTGGCCGCCCTGCTGGTGGTTCCCGCCTGCCGGCGGCGCGAGAAGATCCGCGTCCAGGCCACCGACGAAGAGAGCGCTTCACTGGCCAGCATCGTGCACACGGCCGATCCCAAGACCGCGCCGCAACTGCTGAAAGGCTTCCACGCGGTCGAGCAAAACGCATGGCGCTGGACCATGGCCAAGTTTGCCGTCGCCTTGCGCCCGCCCAAGGATGCCGCGCGGAAGGGCGCGGTCCTGACCTTGAAATTTGCGGTACCCGACCCGGTCATTTCCAGGCTCAAGACGGTTTCGCTCAGCGCCGCGGTTGGCGGCACGCCGCTTTCTCCGGAGACCTACACCCAGGCGGGAGAGTTCACCTACACCCGCGAGGTCGACGCGCGGCTGCTGACCGGGGAGGCCGTCAACGTGGAATTCACGGTCGACAAGGCCATCCCGCCAGGCGAGGTCGACCAGCGCGAGCTTGCCGTGATTGTGACCTCGGTCGGATTCGAAGCCAAGTGATACGGGCCGCCGCTCTCTGGCTGGTCCCGGTGGCCGTTTGCCTGGCGCTCTACTGGCCCGGGCTGACCGTCTTCTTCCAGCAGGACGACTTCGCCTGGCTCGGCCTGAGCCTGGGGATTTACTCGCCGCGCGACTTCTGGCGCGCCATGTTCGCTCCCATGGCCCAGGGCACCATCCGGCCCTGGAGCGAGCGCGCCTTCTTCATGGGCTTCTACCGGCTGTTCGGTCTGGACCCGCTCCCCTTTCGCATCTGGGTCTTCCTCACTCAGTTCGCGAACCTGGCCCTGATCGCCGCCATCACCCGGCGGATCACCGTCTCGCGGGCCGCCGGCGTTTGGGCGCCTTTGCTGTGGATCTCGAACAGCGTGCTCATCTCGGTGATGACCTGGTCCAGCGGTTACAACCAGGCGCTTTGCGCCTTCTTCCTGCTGTCGGCCTTCTACTGTTTCCTCCGCGGCTGGTATGGACGGCAGTGGATCGCTTTCCTGCTCGGATTCGGGGCCCTGGAAATCAACGTGGTCTACCCGGCCATCGCTACCGCCTACGCCCTGCTGCTCGACCGCCCCCGCTGGAAGAAGACCCTACCGTTGTGGCTACCGTCGATCGCGTTCACCCTCCTGCACCGGTCATTCGCCCCGAAAGTCGCCGGCGGGCCCTACCTGATGCACCTGGACCTGTCGATCTTTACGACCTTGGGCAAGTACTGGCTCTGGGTGCTCGGTCCCATCCGCCTGGAGAACATCACGACTCCGCCGGCGTGGCTCGCGCCGGCGGCCTCAACCCTCTTGACGGCGGGCCTGACGCTCTGGGTGGCGCGATGCGTCCGCCGCCGGGACTGGAAGCCGCTGTTCTTTCTCGCCTGGTTCCTGATCACGCTGGCACCCGTGCTCCCTCTGCGCGATCATGCCTCCGACTACTACCTCACCATCCCTTCGATAGGCCTCGCAATGCTGGTGGGGCAGGCCGCCTGGACCGCCAACCGAATCGTCTCTTCGCTCCTGATCCTGGTCTACCTGGGCTTCTCGCTTCCGGTGGCCCGCACCGCGGCACGCTGGAGTAACATCCGTAGCCATCGCATCGAGCGCATGCTGGCCGGCGTGGCCCGCGCCCGTCAATTGCACCCCGACAAGCTCATTCTGCTCCACGGAGTCAACGATGAGCTTTTCTATACCGGCATTCTCGACAAGCCGTTTCGCCTGATCGGGGTCGCCGACGTGTATCTGACGCCTGAATCGGCCGAGCGCATCACGCCCAAGCCCGAGCTCGGCTTTGTCACCGACTACGTTCTGCCCCAGGGTCCCACGCTGGCCGGCCTTGCCCAGGGGCGCATCGTGGTCTATGAGGTGGGCGGCGAGCGGCTGAAAAACATCACGCGTCTGTACGAGGCCACTTCGCCGCTCCAGTTGAAGGCGGAAGAGCCGCGCCGCGTCGACGTGGGCAATCCACTTCTGGCTTATCTGCTCGGCAAGAGCTGGCATGCGCGCGAGGCCGCCTATCGCTGGATGCCCGGGCGCGCCACCGTCCGGATCGGCGGGCCGCGCACGGCGCGGGAGCGTCTCTACATCACCGGCTACTACCCCGCCGAGCAATTGGAAAAAGGGCCGGTTCACGTGCGCGTCTCGGTGGACGGCCAGCCCCTGCCCGAATCCACCGTCCAGCGCGGCATGGAACGCTTCGATTTCGACTACGTCCTGCCCGCCGCGCTGGTGGGCAAGGCGTCGTTTGAGATCGCGCTGGAGGTCGACCGCACCTTCACCCCACCAGGCGACGGCCGCGAGCTGGGCTTGGCCTTCGGGGTGTTTGAAGTGAGGTAACCGTCTTGACAAGCCCCCGCGGCGGGCGTAATATGTCGTTATGCGACATGTCGCAACACAACCTGATGTCAGGGAAGCCAAACCGCTGACCGAGCCGGTTCTTTTGATTCTCATGAGCCTGGCGGAGAAGCCTCGCCACGGCTATGCCCTGATGAAGGACATTGAATCGCTCAGCCAGGGCCGCGTCCGGTTGAGCACGGGCACGCTGTACGGGGCTCTCCGCAGGCTTCTGGCGGAAGGTTGGATCGAGCGCTTCGAGCAACCCGACACGTCGCGGGAGAAACAAGCCTACCGGCTGAATCTGGCCGGGCGCGGACAACTGCGGCTGGAGTTGGACCGGATGAAGCAATTGACCCGGGCGGCCGCCGCGCGGTTCAGAGCCAGGGAGGCGTGACATGAAGAGGGCCTTCTGGACTCTGCTCCGGCTGTATCCCAGAGATCACCGGGACGCGTTTGCCGCCGAGATGTTGGTGGTCTTTGAGCAAGCGCTCGAGGCATGCCGCGCGGGGGGATGGGCCGTCTTCTTGCGATTCGCTATGGCGGAGCTGTTCGGCCTTCTGATTGGAGCCGGAGCCGAATGGACCGCGAAATTTACTCGCTCGGCGGATCGCGCCGCAAGAACTGTGCCGGAAGAAGGAATGGAAGCCCAGAGGCAGATTGAGTTCAACATCCGCCGCATGGAGTACGCCATCTCCCACCACGATTTTGCAGGCGCGCGCTTCCATGCAGACCAGGAGCGAAAGGCGCGCGAACGCTTGCGGGAAGAGGGGTCAGCGGCGGACGGCTGACTTCGGCCTACTTTCAAACCCAAAGACCTCAAACATCTCCCGCCCGTGGCGGTCCCGGATCACGGCCCGCGTCCGGCGCTCAAAGCCGCCCGCGGCGGCGATCTCCCGCAAGTGCTGGTTGACGCCGGGGAACTCCTCGTTGCCGTCCGTGTGGGAGACGAAGATCGCGTCCGGCCGCAGGCGCTCCAG
>JACOSH010000357.1 GCA_016178945.1 Acidobacteriota bacterium | reverse complement strand
TAGCTGCAACATCCATATGGCGGGCGTGAAACACTGCCCCTGGTGCGCTAAGGACCCAACCCTGGCGTTGGTGATGATGGTCGTGCCGCAACTGGCGATCAGCTTTTGGCCCATGACGTGCTCGTGGGTGGTGAGGCTTGCCGCCGCACTGGCCGCTTTTCCCGTGGCCGGAGCGGTGGCGGCACTCGTGTACGGACTCCAATCGGGATACTGGAAATAATCGATGAGCGACGGCGCGTTTCTTCTGTTCATGGCAATCTGCTTTCTGCTGGCCTTGTGGCTGGAGGACGGCGAAGGTGGAGGAGGACGGCGCGCCAGAGTCCGGGCCTAGATGCCTTCGGTGATCGTGGCCGGCGGGGGTTTGGCGGGCCTCGCCGCCGCCGCCGCACTGGGCAGCGCCGGATTCGAAGTGGACCTGTTCGAGGCGCGCGGATTCCTGGGCGGCCGGGCCACCTCCTTTCCCCTCTCTCCCTCCGAACCGGGCTCCGAGCTGATCGACAACTGCCAGCACATCCTGCTGCGCTGCTGCGTCAATCTCCTGGACTTCTACCAGCGGCTGGGAGTCCAAAACCTTATCACTTTTTACCGCAAGTTCTACTTCCTGGAACCGGGCGGGCGGGTGTCGATTTTGGAGCGCGGCCTATTCCCCGCCCCGCTGCACTTCGCCGGGTCCTTTCTTGCCTTGAAGTGCCTGGGTTGGACCGACAAGGTGGCCATCGGGCGCGGGCTGCTAGCCCTGCGCCGCCAGTACCCCACCCGGGGGGATCTGGACCGCATCACCATGTTGGACTGGCTGCGCGAGCAGCGCCAGCCGACGCGCGCCATCGAGCGATTCTGGCGCCAGGTGCTGGTGAGCGCGGTCAACGAAGACCTGGAGCGGATGGCCGCGCGGCACGGGTTTCAAGTATTCTGGCTGGGTTTCCTCGCGCGGCCGGACTCCTACGAAATGGGAGTGCCGTCGGTTCCCTTAGGAGAGCTGTACGGCCTGGAAGCCTGGCGGCGCCTGGGCCAAGTGCGGATCCATCCGCGGGCGTCCATCGAGGCCATTGGCCCGGAGGGGTTCCGCATCGGAGGAGAATGCCGCACGGCGGACTACTCCATATCGGCGCTGCCCCTGGATCGCCTGGCGGCGTTAGCGCCCGAGCTGGGACTCGATTCCTCCTGGTATGAGCACTCCCCCATCACCGGGATCCATCTCTGGTTTGACCGGCCGGTCACCGACCTGCCCCATGCCACGCTGCTCGACCGCACCATCCAGTGGATGTTCAACAAGCAAGGGGGCCGCTATCTCCAGTTGGTGGTGAGCGCCTCTCGCAGCCTGGCGGAAGTGGGACGGCAGGAGGTGATCGCGCTGGCCGTCCAGGAGCTGGCGGAGTTCTTTCCGGCGGTGAGAGAGGCCAAGCTCGAGAAGGCGCACGTGATTAAAGAATTGCGCGCGACCTTCTCGGCGACGCCGGCGGCCGAGCCTAACCGGCCCGGCCCGGTGACGCGCTGGGGAAACTTCTTTCTCGCGGGCGACTGGACCCGGTCGGGATGGCCGGCCACCATGGAGGGCGCGGTGCGCAGCGGCTACCGCGCGGCGGAGGAAGTCGCGCGCGCCGCCGGCCGGCCTACGCGGTTTCTGCTGCCGGACGTCTCGTGACGGCATTACTGCGCCGTCCAGGTTCCCTTGATCTGCCAACCGGCCGGGAGCCCCGCCAGATCCAGCGCCTGCATGTGGATGTTTTTTTGCCCGGCAAAGGCCGGCTTGAACGAGATCGGCAGAGTCACCATGAGGACGCTGCCGGGGCTGGACGACGACGACGACGCCATGTCGATCGCGCACTGGCTGTTTTGCAGCGTGCCTGCCGCGCCGAGGGGACTCGACCCGGCCCAGGCCGTGCCGGAATCGTTGGCCAGAAACAAGACGTTGGTGGCCCGGTCGTAGTGCAGGTAACAGGCCCCTACCGACGTGAGCGTGGAGTTAATGTCCATCTCGGTCCAACGCACGTCGGCGGGACCGTTGGCGTCAAAGTACATGAAGGTGAAGGCCTGGCTCGACCCGGCGCCCGCACCGGGCATCACCGCCAGCGGGACAGGCGCGGAGTTGCCTGAGGGGATGGTCCACAAGCCTGCGATGCGCCAGCCGGCAGGCAGGCCCGCCGAGTCCAGCGCCTGCATGTAGACGCTGCGCGTGCCGGCGAACGAGCTTCGGAAGTCGATCGCAAGGGTCACGGTCAGAATGCCTCCCGAGCCGGAAGCGCTGGAGGAGGCGGTGTCGACCGTGCATTGGCCGTTCTGCAGCGCGCCGGGAACGCCCAGGGGGCTGGATCCGGCCCAGGCGGTACCGCCATCGTTGGCCAGGAACAACAGGTTGGTGGCCCGCTCGTAGTGCAGATAGCAGGCCCCCACCGAGGTGAGGGAGGTGTGAATGTCCATCTCGGTCCAGGTGATATCGGCGAAGCCGTTCGGATCGAAATAAGCGAAACGGAAGGTTTGGCTCGTGCCGCTGCCCACCGCGGGCAGCAACGACAGCGGCAGGGGGGGCTGCGAGCCTCCAGGTATGGTCCACACGCCGCGCTGCTGCCAGCCGGCCGGCAGCCCGGCCAGGTCGAGGGCTTGCAGGTAGATGTTACGGCCGCCGGCGAAGCCGGTGCGGAACGCCACCATCAGGTTGACGGTCAGAAGCCCTCCGGAGGAGGATGCCGAAGAGGCGCCGGCGTCGATGGCGCACTGGCTGCCCTGTAACGAGCCCGGCGTACCGAGCGCCGCCGCGCCCACCCAGTCGCTGCCCGTGTCGTTGGCCAGATAGAGCAGGTTGGTGGCGCGGTCGTAGTGGAGGTAGCAGGAAGAGACGGAGCTCACCAGCGTGTGAATGGCTGCCTCGATCCAGCGGATGTCACCGGCTCCGTTCGAGTCCCAGTAGCGGAACGTGAATAGCTGGCTGGATCCGCTCCCGGCAGCGGGAGTCGACGACAGGGCCGCTGGGGGCTGATTGCCGGAGGGGACCGACCAGGCTCCCATCGCGCTCCACCCGGCCGGAAGCCCGCTCAGGTCCATCGCTTGCATGTAGATGTTCTTGGCGCCCGCGAAGCCGGAGCGGAAGGCCACGATCAGATTCACCGTGAACTGGAGGCCGCTTCCCGACCCCGAGGACGCGCCGGCATCCACGGCGCACTGGCTGTTCTGCACCACCCCGCCCGATCCCAGCGCCGCGGCGCCCACCCAATCGCTGCCCGAGTCGTTAGCCAGGTAGATCAGGTTGAAAGTGCGGTCGTAGTGCAGGTAGCAGGAACCGGTGGAGGTGAGGGCCGCGCCCAGCGCCATCTCGACCCAGCGGATATCGCTGTAGCCATTGGCGTCCGAGTAAAGGAACGTAAACGTCTGGGTGACTCCGCTGCCCGAGGAAGGCGTCACCGACACCGGGGCCGGCGGAGTGGCCGCCGACGCCAGCCGCGTCACCGTGCCGCCGCTCGACGAGGCCGCGATGGCGTCCCCGCCCAGGGAGGCAGCCACCACGCCGGACAGCGGCACGGCCGTGGACGCGAACACGGCGCCCGATGCGATGGCAACCTGAACCACGGCCACCACGCCATCGGCAATCACGTTGCCGTTCACACCCACCAGGACACACGTGTAGACGCCGGCCGATCCGGCGCAGGTCGCCGACTTGCCCGCGGCGGTGGCCGCCGGGCCATCGGTTACCGTCACCGAGCTGATATCGGCGGCCACGTAGCCAGTGGTCCACTGCAATCCGGCCGGAGAGGCGCCGCCGCTCAGCGTCAGGTTGAGGGAGACCGCCGCGCCCGCATACCCACTCCCGGAGGAGAGCGCTAGGCTGACACTCTGAGCAAAACTCGTCATGGAAAAGACGAGGGTAGCGAACAGGGTCCGGAACACGGTGGACACCTCCACTGCGCGTATCGGCGCGGGCGAGACGTTCTTGAAAATTCGTGCGAGAAACAGTGCTATCATTCCCCCATGCACAGACGGACCTTCCTCGCCGCCGCCGCCGCCGGCGCTCCGGCGCACCTCCATTCGGCCACCGAGAAGCGTGGCTATAGTTACCCCGAAATCGAGAAGATGCTGGCGCGAGGCGACGTCAAAGGCAAGCTGACTCGCGACGATCTGCCCACGCCCGCGCTGCTGCTGGATCTGGACGGCTTCGAAGACAACCTCGCCCGCATGACCCGCTACGCCAAGGAGCACAACCGCGCCTTGCGCCCGCACGGCAAGACGCACAAGTGTCCCGAGATCGCGCGCGCCCTGATCAAAGCCGGGGCCGTGGGCGCCTGCGCGGCCAAGATCAGCGAGGCGGAGGTGTTCGCCGCCAACGGCGTCGGCGGCCTCCTGATCACGACGGCGGTGATCGGTAAGCACAAGATCGAGCGCGCCGTGCGCCTGGCTACCGAGCGCCGCGACACGATTTTTTCCGTGGACAACGCGCAGAACGTGCGCGACCTCAACGACGCGGCCGGCAGGGCCCGTATCCGGTTTAACCTGGCAGTGGACCTTTTCGTCAGCGGACGAACCGGCATCCAGCCCGGCGAGCCGGCCCTGGGGCTGGCCCAACTGATCGCGTCGCTGCCGCATGTGAAGCTGGCCGGAATCCAGGCCTACTCCGGCGGTTCCTCGCACGTCATCGGGTTCGAGCCTCGCAAGAAGCATTCCGTGGAGCGGATGGCGCCGGCCGTGGAGACGCGGCGTCTGTTCGAAAAGAACGGGATTCCCTGCCCGCTGCTGTCGGGGGGCTCCACCGGCACCTATAACATCGATTCGGAGATCGACGGCATCACCGAGCTGCAACCCGGCAGCTTTGTCTTCATGGACGTGGACTACAACCGCATCGGCGGGCAAAGCGGACCCAAGTATGAGGATTTTCGGAATTCTTTGTCTGTTTTGACCACCGTGGTCAGCAAGCCCACCGACCAGCAGGCGGTGGTGGACGGCGGATTGAAGGCGTTCTCCACCGACAAGCCGTTCATGCCCGAGGCCAAGGGAATCCAGGGGATCGACTTCGCCTGGGGCGGCGACGAGCATGGCCGCCTGAACCTGGCCAAGGCCAGCGCCGCGGTCAATCTCGGCGACCGGATCGAATTCATCATTCCCCACTGCGATCCGTCGGTGAACCTGTACGACCGGATTTACTGCCTGCGCGGGGATTCCGTGGAGGCGGTGTGGAAGATCGCCGCGCGCGGGATGAGTCAGTAAGGCAGGTGTCAGGTGATAGGTGTTAGGTGTTAGTCGGAGTTTCCGAGCCGCGACCGTGAGAGCCTGTGAAAAAATCGAACCGTGCACCGCTTGCTTACGCGCGCGGCTCTGAAAGTGCATTCGTTGCAGCACGAATCGTGCAGAGCCGCGACCGTGAGGGAGCGGTTATAGGGGGTAGGGTATGCAGGAATTGGTGCGGGGGTATTTGGATCGGGCGCTGTCGCGGCGCGGGTTTGTGGAGGGGTTGTCGCGGCTGGGGTTCACGGCGGCGGCGGCGCAGGCGATTCTGAAACCGTTGGTGGCGTCGGAGACGGCCGCGGCTCGCGCGGACGCGCCGGGGGGCTTTTCGGCCCAGGGCACCGGCGGCGAGCTGGTGGTGCAGCAGGCTAAAGCGGCCGGGGTCGAGTACCTGTTCACCAATCCCGGATCGTTCGAAGTGGGCTTCTTCGATGCGTTCGTCGATACGCCCGGCATGCAGCTCATCATGGGGCTGCACGAAGGCATCGTGATCTCGATGGCCGACGGCTATCACCGCGTCAGCGGCAAGCCGGGCTTTGTGAATGTTCACGTGATCGCGGGCACGGCCCAGATGGCGGGCCAGCTCTATAACGCCAGCCGCGACGGCAGCGCGCTGGTGATCACGGCCGGCCTGAACGACAACGAGCTATGGAGCGACGAGGCCGCCCTGGCCCCGCGCCCCGGCTTCGATCAGAAGGAAGTCACACGGCAGTTCACCAAAATCTCCTGGGAGGCGCGCAACGCCGAGAGCCTGGCCCTGATGCTGCGGCGCGCGTTTAAGACCGCCGCCACCGAGCCGGGCGGGCCGGTCTACCTGGCCATGGCCCATCACGCGCTGGAGACCAAAGGCGTCAAGGCGCAGATCCTGCCCGCCGATCGATTCATGATCCGGTCGCGGGTGCGGCCTTCGAAATCGGCGGTGCAGGAAGCGGCCAAGCTGCTGGCCGAGGCCAAGCGGCCCTTGCTGGTGGTGGGCGACGAAGTCTGGAAATCGGGTGCGCAGGCCGAGCTGGTGTCGCTCTCCGAGAAGCTGGGACTGGGCGTCGCCGACGGGACCACCGGCTATCGCAACTTCCCGGTGCGCCACGCGCACTATCTGGGACCGTTCAACATGGGTTCGGAGTGGGTCAAGCGCGGCGTGGACCTGGTGGTTTGCATCGGCGCGCGCGATTTCGGCGGACGCGTGGTGCCGCGGTCGCCGGAAGTGCCGGACTCGGCGCGCATCGTCCGCATCGGGATCGACACCGCTTCGATGGGGCGCAATTACCCCACCGATGTCGCGCTGGTCGGCGATGTGCGCGAGGCGCTGGGCGATCTGCGCGAGGCGCTGGAGTCGCTGCTCACCAAAGATCGCCTGAAGTCGTTGGCCACCGCGCGCTCCGAGGAAGTGCGCCCGATCGTGGGGGCGCGGAGGAAAGCGGCGGAGGCGGCCGCGCGGAAGAACTTCGGCCACACCCCAATTCATCCCGATGAAGTCGGCGACGCGATGGCGCGCACCCTCGACAAGGACGCCCTCATCGTCAGCGAGAACCTCACCGGGCGCTATGACGCCTTCCCCTTCGGTTTCCGCGACCAGGAGCCGATGTGGCTGGGCAACACCGGCGCGGGCCTGGGATGGGGCGTCGGCGCGGCCACCGGCGCCAAGCTGGCCGCGCCCGACCGCCAGGTGGTGTGCTCGATCGGCGACGGCTCGGTGATGTACAGCGCCTCGGGCTTCTGGACCCAGGTCCGCTACGGCATTCCCGTCCTCACGGTGGTCTGGAACAACCGGAACTATCAGACCGTGCGGCACGCCTATCACAACTACGGCGGCAAGATGGCTTCCTCCGGACACTATGCCGGCATGTACCTGGGCGATCCCGACATCGATTTCGTGAAGCTGGGCGAGAGCCAGGGCGTGAAGGGCGAAAAGGTGACGGCCCCGTCCGAGCTGGAGCCCGCGCTGCGGCGCGGGATCGCCGCCACGCGCGACGGCAAGCCGTACCTGGTGGACGTGGTCACGGCGCGCATAGGCGGCGGCGCCGACTCCACCTGGCACGAGTCGTTCAACCTGGCCGCGAAGCGCAAGCGCAAGGCCTGATCGCTCCTCCCCTGGTATACTCAAGAATTCATGAAGGCGCTGATCACCGGCGCCGGGGGCGTGGTGGGGTCTGAGTGCGCCCGGCTGCTGTGCGAAGAGGGATGGGAGGTCGCCGGCGTCGATAATGACATGCGCCGGCAGTTCTTCGGCCCGGACGGCTCGACCGCGCCGGTCGTCGAGGAACTTCGCGCCACACTCCCCCGCTACCGCCATTACGGCCTCGATATCCGCGACCGCGCCGCCGTGCGCGAGCTCACCGCCGCTTTTCGTCCGGATTTTGTGATCCACTGCGCCGGCCAGCCCTCGCACGATAAGGCGGCATCGATTCCTTACGACGACTTCGACGTGAATGCCGCCGGCACGCTCAACCTCCTGGTGGCGGCGCGCGACTACTGCCGCGACGCGCCCTTCTGCTTCACCAGCACCAACAAGGTCTACGGCGACCGTCCCAACCGCATCCCACTGGTCGAGCGCGAGAAGCGCTTCGACTACGCCGAGCCCATCGCGGGCGTCGACGAGAACATGCCCATCGACCAGTGCCTGCACTCGCTGTTCGGCGCATCCAAGGCCGCCGCCGACCTGCTGTGCCAGGAGTTCGGGCGCTATTTCCAGATGCCCACCGCGGCCTTCCGCGCCGGTTGTCTCACCGGCCCGCGGCACGCCGCCGTCCCGCTGCACGGCTACCTGGCCTACATCATCCACTGCGCCGTCGCCGGACGCGCGTACACTATCTACGGCCACAAGGGAAAACAGGTGCGCGACCAGATCCACTGCCGCGACGTGGCGCGCCTGTTTCTGGAGTTCTTCCGCCATCCCCGGTGCGGGGAAGTGTACAACCTGGGCGGCGGGCGAGACAACAGCCTGTCCATTCTGGAGACCATCGATCTGCTGGACGAGATGGGCTACCGGCTGCGCTACGGTTATCACGAGGAGCCGCGCATCGGCGACCACATCTGCTACTTCTCGGACTTGAGCAAGATCCGCGCGCACTTCCCGGACTGGCGGATCGGGTACGATCTGCCGCGGATACTGGCCGGCATCGTCGAACGGCAGGAGAAAGCTCTTGCCGCGGGAGCGGCCCGGTGAAGATCTCGGTGATCATGCCGGCGCGCGATGAAGTCTGGTCGATCGGCGTCACCATCACGCTGCTGACGGAGGCGCTGCGGGAGGCCCGGATTCCCTATGAGATCGTGGTGGTCGACGACGGGAGCGCCGACGGCACCGCGGCCGCGGTCGAGGGGATGGCGAGCGACGATCCGGCCATCCGCCTGGTCCGCAACACCGGCCGGAAGGGATTCGGAATGGCCGTGCGCGCCGGCCTGGAGCAGGCGACCGGCGACGCCGTGGCCATCATGATGGCCGATAATTCCGATAGCCCCTCCGACCTGGTGCGCTATGTGCGAACGCTCGAGCAGGGCTACGACTGCGTCTTCGGCACGCGCTTCGGCGGCGGCGGCCGCGTCTCCGGGTATCCGCGCCACAAGCTGATCCTGAACCGCCTGGCCAACTGGTTCATCCGGGTATTGTTCCGGCTGCGCTACAACGACGTCACCAACGCCTTCAAGTGCTACCGCCGCGAGGTCATCGAGGGCCTCCAGCCGCTGATCTCGCCGCACTTCAACCTGACGGTGGAGATGCCGTTAAAGGCCATTGTCCGCGGCTATTCCTACGCCGTTGTGCCGATCACCTGGACTAACCGCAAGTCCGGCATCTCCAAGCTGAAGATCAAGGAGATGGGCAGCCGCTATCTGTTCATCGTGATGTACCTGTGGCTGGAGAAGCACTTGTCGCGGGGCGACTACCGGCGGGCGAATCCAGCCGGCGCGGCGCGCGAGGGGCCCGCGAAACCGGATGTCTCCCGTGCGTGAGCCGGTGCTGGTCACCGGAGGGGCCGGGTTTGCCGGATCGCACCTGGCCATCGCGCTGCGGCGCCAGAGCCCGCGGGCTCGCGTGATCGCCTTCGACAACCTGCGCCGCCGCGGCTCGGAGCGGAATCTGGCGCGCCTGGGGGAGGCGGGCGTCACGTTCGTGCACGGCGACATCCGTTCGCCGGAAGATCTGGACGCGCTGCCGGAGCCGCCCGGAGTGATCGTGGAGTGTTCTGCCGAGCCTTCCGTCCTGGCGGGCTACGGAGGGTCGCCCGAGTACCTGGTGCGCACAAACCTAGTGGGCGGCTTTCACTGCCTGGAGTTGGCCCGGCGCGCGGGCGCCGGTTTCCTGCTGCTCTCCACCAGCCGCGTCTATCCGATCCAGCGGCTGAACGAGCTGCCGTTTATCGAGAATCAGACGCGTTACTCTCTTTTGCCCGGCGACCGGGGCGTTTCCGAGGGTTTTCCCCTCGACGGCGCGCGGTCGCTCTACGGCACAACCAAGCTGGCTCTCGAAATGATGATCGAGGAGTACGCCGCCGCCTACGGGTTGCCCTATGTGATCAACCGCTGCGGCCTGCTCACCGGCCCCTGGCAGATGGCCCGCTCCGACCAGGGCGTGATGGCCCAGTGGATGGCCGCTCACTACTTGAGGCGGCCCCTGAGCTACATCGGGTTTGGCGGCTCCGGCAAACAGGTGCGGGACCTGCTGCATATCGACGATCTGTGCAGCCTGGTCCTGGATCAGATCGCGAACTGGGACCGCTACCAGGGCCGCGTCTACAACGTGGGCGGAGGCCTGGAGTGCAGCCTGTCGCTGCTGGAAGCCACCAAGCTGTGCGAAGAGATCACGGGGAACTCGATCGGCGTGCGGTCCTCCGCCGAAGAGCGCCCGGGCGACGTGCGCATTTACCTGAGCGACACCGCGCGCGTCGAGGCGGTGAACGGCTGGCGCCGCCGCCACGATCCGCGCTCCGCGCTGGCTTCCATCCACGAATGGCTGAAGGCGGGTCATGTCCCGCCCGAGCTGTGAGGCCAGGGTTCCGAGAGTCGCGACCGTGCTGTGAAAAATATCGGCTACCGATATTTTTCACAGCTTCTCGCGGTCGCGGCACGATTCGCGATGAAGCGAACGCACTCGCTGAGCCGCGCGCGTGAGCAAGCGGTGCAAAGTTCGATTCGTTCACAACTCCTGGGAAGCGGCTCCGAATTCGAGCGTGAGTCCGCGACAGGCGCGGGTTGATACAATAGCCGCCATGGAACGACGCGATTTTCTCCGTGCCGGCGCCTCCTGGATCGGCGCCTCAAAGCTATGGGCTGGCGCCAATGACCGGGTGCGGCTGGCCATCATCGGGCTGGGTGGACGCGGCAACGACCACCTGAATCTATTCTCGTCGATCGAAGGCGTCGAGATCGGCACGCTGGTCGAGCCGGATGGCAATCGCGCCGAGAAGGCCGCCGCCGCGCTCTATCAAAAGACTGGAAAGCGCGCGCGCCTGGAGTCGGACATGCGCCGGGTTTTCGAGGACAAGTCGATCGACGCCGTCACCATCGCGACTTGTAATCACTGGCACGCGCTGGCCGCCATCTGGGCCTGCCAGGCGGGCAAGGATATCTACGTGGAGAAGCCGGTTTCGCACAATCTCTTCGAAGGCAAGAAGCTGGTGGAGGCGGCGCGCAAATATCAGCGCGTGGCACAGGGGGGCACGCAGCGCCGCTCTTTTCCGCGCTTCCGCAAGGCGATCGAGCTCCTGCACAACGGCGCGATCGGGGACATCTACCAGGCCAAGTGGATCTTCCCGGGCAATCGCGACTCCATCGGCTTCAAGCCCATCGAGCCGCCGCCCGCCTGGCTCAATTGGGACCTGTGGCTGGGACCCGCGCCCGAGCAGCCGTATCACGGCAACCTGGTGCACTACAACTGGCACTGGTTCTGGGATTTCGGCAACGGCGAACTGGGCAACAACGGCATCCATCTCGTGGACATCTCGCGCTGGGGGATGAAGAAGGGGCTGCCGGTGAAGATCCATTCCTCGGGCGGCCGCTACGGCTACAAAGACCAGGCCCAGACGCCCAATACTCAGACCGTGACCTGGCAATATGCCGACGGCTCTCACATCATCGGGGAAATCCGAGGCCTGTATACGGGCGAGCCCATGTCCTGGGATTTCTTCGGGACCAAAGGCCACCTGCACCTGTTCGCGGACGGGCGCTTCCAGATCACCATGGGCCGCAACAAGCAGCCCGAGCCCGAGACGCCCCTGCCGCCGGACCGGGACAACACGCACTACCGTAATTTCACGGACGCAGTCCGCTCGCGCCGCTGGGAGACACTGAACGCGGAGATCAATGAGACCCATCTTTCGACCGCGCTCTGCCACCTGGGCAACATCGCCTACCGGCTGGGCCGCGAGCTGCACTTCGACCCGGCCGCGGAGAAGTTCGTTAACGACCGGGAAGCCGACCAGTTGCTGACGCGCGAATATCGCAAGCCGTACGTGGTGCCGGAGAGGGTGTAAGAATTCAGGTTTCAGGTTTCAGGTTTCAGGTTTCAGCTTGCCTTCTGCGGTGACTACAAGGTTCTCAACGTCATCGATGGAGATCTTCCAGCCGCCGGGGATCAGCGTCGTGGAACCGTAGTCGACCACCAGCGCGGGACCCTTTTGGGCGCGGGTGATCCGCTCGCGCCGCAGGACTGGAACGCGGCGCCATCGGCCATCCACATGGATCCGGCGCTCGACGGCGGCGGGCGCGGCCGGCCGGGTCTCCGGACGCCAGGCGCGGTCGCCGATGCCGCTGCGCATTGTGGCACGGACCCGGATCGTCACCACCTCCACGCGGCGCTCCGGACTGGAGTATCCATACACCTGCTGGTGCTGCTGGTGAAAGGGTGCGGCAAAATTCCGCAGCCGCCAGGGAACGGTCAACTCGTAGCTCTGCCCTTGGTAGCGCAGGTCCGCCGAGCGCTCCAGCTTGCAGCCCGGCATGTCGCGGCGGGCCTGCTCTTCCAACGCGGCAAAGCGCGGCTCCATATCCTGGACGCCCAGCGCCGACGCCGAGTAGTCTCGCGCACGATCTGCCAGCAGCATGCCCAGCGCCGAGAGCGCGCCGGCCAGCCTCGGCACAAGCACGGTGCGGATCCCCAGCTCTTGTGCGATCTCGCAGGCATGCAGACCGCCGCATCCGCCGAAGGCCACCAGCGCGAAGTCGCGCGGGTCGTGACCCTTCTCGACGGAGACGACGCGGATGGCCCGCTCCATGTTGGCGTTGGCGACCCGCAGGATGCCGGCGGCGGCGGCCACGCGGTCGAGCGAAAGCTTCCGCGCGATCGAGTCCACGGCCGCTTCCGAGCGCGCCGGATCGATCCGCATCTCCCCGCCCAGGAACTGATCCGCGGCGATGCGCCCCAGCACGACGTGCGCGTCGGTCACCGTGGCCGCGGTTCCCGCGCCGTAACAGGCCGGTCCGGGATCGGCGCCGGCGCTCTCCGGGCCCACGCGCAGAAGGCCGCCTTCGTCCACGCGGGCGATGGATCCGCCTCCCGCCCCTACCGTGTGGATGTCCAGCATGGGAATGCGGATCGGGAATCCGTCGATCGCCGCCTCGGTAGTCAGCCGGGGGCTGCCCTCGGAGAGACAGACGTCGGTCGAAGTGCCCCCCATGTCGAAACCAAGCACTTGGCGGAAGCCGCCGCGGCGGCCGGCTTCGGAAGCGCCGACCACGCCCCCGGCGGGCCCGGAGAGGATGGTCCGCACCGCGTGGCGGCGCGCCTCGGCGGCCGTCAGGAAGCCGCCATTCGATTGCAGGATGGCGATGTCGAGGTCCTCGAGGCCGGCCAGATAGCGGTCCATCAGCGGCCCGACGTAGGCGTTGATCACGGTAGTCGACGCGCGCTCGTACTCCCGGTACTCGGGCGACACTTCGTGGGAAACGCACAGGTAGCCGATCCCTCCCAGGGCCCTGGCAACGGCCTGCTCGTTGACGGGATTCTGGTAGGAGTGCAGCAGGCAGATGGCCACCGACTCTGCGCCGGCCTGGCGCAGCTTGCTTTTCAGTGCTCGCAGCCGGCCGGCGGGCCGCGCCACTGTCCCGTCGAACCAGACGCGCTCGCCGACGCCAAAGCACATCTCCGGCGGAACCAGCGGGCGCTTCAGAGCCGGCGTCAGATTGTAGAGCTG
>JACOSH010000356.1 GCA_016178945.1 Acidobacteriota bacterium | reverse complement strand
GCCAACGTGACGGTGTACACGGTCAACGTCTCGCGGATGATCACGACCCTCACCGGCAAGCCTCAGCCGCCCCGTCCGGATCCGCTGCCGCCCGCGGCCAGATCGATGCCCAGCCAGGTCCCGGCCACGCCCGACACGGTGGCGCAGAAGTCCGGCCAACAGGGAGGCTCGGCCCACTTCATTCCACTGCTGGTCGAGATCTTCCGGGACGTAAAGGCCATTTTCGTCGACAACCACGCCGAGGCCTTTACCAAGGCGACGGGCGGCGCCGAGTTCTCCTTCGTCAAGCAGCGCGGGCTGGAAGAGGCTGTGGGACGGATCGGGGAAGACATCCATAGCCAGTACTTGATCACCTACAGCCCGAGCAATAAGGAAGAAGGCGGGTTCCACGAGATCCGGGTGCTGGTGGACTTTCCGGGCGTCAAGGTACGGACGCGCCCGGGTTACTGGCTGGCCGCGGTGGTCAACTGACCGCTACTTCTTTTTGGCTTTCCACTCCCCTTCGTCCACGGGATTGCCTTCGGGCACGGTCTTGGTCTTGTACCTTCCCGCCAGTGTGTCGCCGGACAACTCCCCGTTGACGGTCGACTCCAGCTTGTTCCCGCCCAGATCGAACTCGTAAGTCACCTCGACTTTGGCGCCCTCCACCACCAGGCGCTTCACCGTGGTCTTGACCTGGTTATCCCCCAATCCGAACGTGACTTCGCACGCGGGCTTGGAACCCTCGCCCTTGGTGAAGATCATCTCGAAGGAGCCGCCCGCCGTGGAGCCGGTCCAGGCGCCGCTGTAGGTTCCGGAGATCTGGGAATCGGCGGCCAGAGCCGCGCCGATCAGAAGCAAGCCAAGCAGCGTGCGCATGCCCCCAGTTTACCGGAACGGAACCACGATCGTCTCGGACCAGCGCTGCCCGGAGTCGTCCACCCCGCCCAACTCGAAGTATCGCTCGCTGGGTACATACAGGTTGGCCATCCGCAGGCCGGCCCGGATGCCGCCCAGCGCGGGGATGCGATCACTACCGAACCAATCGGCGATGCGGGTGGAGTAGTCCACGCCATCGATCCGGATACTGGTGAGCCGCGTAGCGACGCCGGCCTTCTCCTCCAGCCTCAGCTCGAAGAACCAGCGCGCGCCCTCCGGGTCTGGCTCTTGCTGGGTCACCGGATTGGGCGAAACCGACGCGGTGACGCTGGAGCGATCCACCCGCAGATCCAGGCGTACCGTCACGAACTGCGGCGCCGCGGCGCCGGCCGTGATGGTGACGGTGCTGGTGTAGACGCGAGGCGTCTTGAGCGTGGTGGGGTCGATCGAGATCTGGAGCGTGGCGGGAGAGCCGGAGGCTACCGTCCCGGAGACCGCCGAAAGCGTAATCCAGGGCGCGTCGGCTCGGGCGTTGAAGCTCACCGCGCCCCGCGACTGAGTCGTGAGAGTCACGGTCTGGCGCGAAGGAGCGGCAATCGTTCCGTTCGCGCCGTGGAAGTCCAGCGTCGCCGGCGAGGGAGAGACCACCGACGACGGCAGATCCTCCAAGTAGGCCTGCATGGCGGGGTAGGCCAGCGAGAACCGTCCATATCCGGAGATCTTCACCGGCAGATTGCAGATCTCCGGGGACACCAGGCCATAACTCAGCGTCCCGGCGACGATTCCCGGCGAGGTGAACGCCGGAGATCCGGACGAGCCGGGCTCGGTAGCGCCGAGATTCCACACCACCGTGTAGAAGCTCGATCCGGGCGCGGGGACCCCGTCCACCGAGACGTTGGTGTCGGCGATCCGGGTGCCGAACGAGATGCGCTTGTACGACCCTCGGGGATGATGAATGCCGGTGAAGTGGGAGCCCGAGCCGGGATCGCCCGGGTCCCATCCGGCAAAGAGCACGCCGCTCGGGACGTCCTTGAGCAGCAGCAGTGCGTAGTCGCCGCCGCCGAATCCGCCGGCGGCCAGCAGATTCGAGCCGGGAGAGGACTTGAGAGTCCCCTTGCCGGCGGGCCGCGCGGCGTTGCAGCTTGCGGTCTGGTAGCCCCAATAGGCCTCCACCGTGCGGGCCACGGCCTCGCTATCCACGCAGTGGGCCGCGGTCAGGAAATAGGGCTTGAAGCTGTTGTTGCGCGTCGCCATCAGCGCGCCGGAGCAGGCGGCTTGCCAGCCCTCGACTTCAAAGACAATGTGGGCCACCATTTTCATGGAGTCCTGCCACTCGGGGAAACAGTTGACGTCCAGGTTGCAGCCGCCGGCCGGATCCTTGGACTGGCCGGCCAGCGGTCCCAGCGCAGCGGCCTGGAGCGGAACCGGGGCCGCCGTCTCTGGCGCGTCGAGCGGTACGGCCTGGTGCGAGATCTGCGTGATCTGGAAAGGCAGGGAATCCGGCTGGCCGCCTTCCGGCTGATACTCGAGGATGGCGGCGTCCGCGGTGATGGTCGCGCTCCAGAACTGTCATTCTTCGAACAGGCCCTTGCCCGTGTAAGGGCCGTCCACATCGCCACCCTCGCCGCGTATCCAGACTTTGCCCGCGCCCACCGAGAAGCTGGAGAAGCGGACCCGGATGCCGATCGAGCCTGGAGAGCGCAGGGCCAGACGCCAGAGCCGCTGCCCGTCCGGGGCGCTCTCCCATGACCCGGCACGCAGCGCTTCGGGCGCCACAGCGCGGTGAATGCCGATCAGAGGCGGATCGGAAGCCATCTGGAGCGCGCGAAACTCGGCCTCGGCCGGCGCCGCCAGGCGGAACTCGCGCGGCTCGCCAAGGGAGTATCGCAGGCTGGGGGGCGCCTCCCGTCCGGGGATAGCGTCTCTCGTCAACCGGGCGGGCTGCTTGACGCCTCGTTCCTGAGCCGCCAGCACAGCGGCCAGCGCGGCCGCCACAACCAGGGACCTCTGCAGCATGGGGGGACTCCTTCCGGGTTCACTTTTCCATCGGCCAGGCCGGTGTACCGCTTTAGCCATACGGAAGAAGTCAGACGGGCAAAATACACCTACACGCAAAGTGATCCGGGCCGCAGGGATCAGGTGTTCACTCTACGATGTGCTCAAGTACAGCACCGATCAAGAGAACCTGTGGGATTGAACTCCGATGTCACTGCTTTCAAACATCGAGTGGACGGACGCAAACAGTGGGGCGGCGTGCGCAAGAAGGCCGCAGGCAGGACGCTTCGGGGCCGGACTCACGATGGGTTTCCTGCGCGGGTGCAGAACCCGGCGTTGCCGGCACTGCTGCGCCTTAAACACGCACTCGAAATTGAAAACGCTGCGCTCGTGCAGTTGGTCTAAGCGCTTTCACGTGGACGAGAATCTCTTTGGCGCTCTCTTCCAGCGCCAAGCCAAGCTTGGTTCTTCGCTTGGCCGCAGTATTCTGACGGCGTATGCCCCTGCTCATCGCTCTCCGATTGCTAACGTTCTTGATCTGTGTCGCAAGCCTCGCGAGCACGTTTGATCGTCCTGCGCACGGCCCGCCGATAGAAATAGACGGCTCGCACGCCATCCGCTCTTCCTCGTTCAGGAGCGCCGATACCTGAGACTCGTATCCGGAGAGGCTCACGATCTCGGCGATCACACCTCACTATACGTCCTTGCCGTATAGCCGGTCACACCACGTTCAGGCACTGACATCCCGGCTGCCGGGCGGCTTTTTACGGCTATGCGCTATGATGATGCCCATGGCTGTCGCCGAGCTAACCGCACTATACGCGACGCTGCCCAAGCCCGCGCGGGATCTCTGCCAGAAGGCCGCCACCGCACTGCTCGCGCCGCTGCTCGGGGCAGCATGGCAGCAGGTGAGCGGGAGGACGCCCGGGGCGGTCTTCGCCCGGATTTGCCGGCAGTGGATCGAAGAGCTCGGCGGCGACGCCGCGGCGGCATCCTTCGCCGCCTTTGAAGACTTCTTCGCCGATGGAGTCACGCGCGAAGAGGTTCGGAAAATCCTGGGCGGCCGCTACGTCGATGTCGACCTGCCGCGCCTGGAGGACCTGCTTCGTGAAAAGTTCACCTGGGCCCGATGTCCAGCCCCCAAGACACCGCTCATCGCCCAGCTTGACGTCTGGCTTCAGGATCTGGAGGTGCTGCTCGAAGATCTTCCCGATTACCGCGGCCAGGTGCGCCGCGCCATCG
>JACOSH010000164.1 GCA_016178945.1 Acidobacteriota bacterium | reverse complement strand
TCGGTGCATCAGGAGGTGTGCCCACACCTGGACCGCACCCTGCACATGATCCGGAGCGAGGGCGCCAAGGCGGGGGTTGTGATCAACCCGTCGACGCCGGTGTCCACGCTGGCGGAGGTCCTGGAAGTGGCCGACTTCGTGCTGGTCATGAGCGTGAACCCGGGGTTCGGCGGGCAGGCGTTCATCCCCCGCTCGCTCGACAAGGTGCGGAACCTGGATAACCAGCGGAGGAAGCTGGGGTTGCCGTTCGCCATCGAGATCGACGGGGGAATCACGACGGCCAACCTGGCTGACGCCGTGCGGGCCGGGTGTGACTGGATCGTCACAGGGTCATCGGTGTTTCACAGTGCGGACCCGGGGGGGACGGTGGGGGAGATGTTCGGCATAGCTGAAAAGGTGTTAGGTGCCGATGCAGGTGTCAGGTGCTAGGTGTGAGGTGTTAGGGCAAAGGTGTTGACGATGAGATATCGGGTATTGGCGTTGGCGATGGTTGGAACCGTGGTGTTCACCTCGGGGTGTTTCCGGAAGAAGAAGTACGAAAATCCGATCACCAAGGATACGTTGCAGCCCGACAAGGTGCTGTATGACAAGGCCATCAAGGACATCGAGCGGAGCCGCTTCGAGGTGGCGCGGATTACGCTCAATACCTTGATGAACACCTACGACACCAGCGAGTTTCTGGCCAAGGCCAAGCTGGCCATCGCCGATAGCTGGTTCCGCGAGGGCGGCACGCACGGGCTGGCCCAGGCGGAGGCCGAATACAAGGACTTCATCCTGTTCTATCCGACCATGGAAGAGGCCGCCGAGGCCCAGGAGAAGGTCTGCAATATCCACTACAAGCAGATGGAGAAGGCCGATCGCGATCCCAAGCACGCGCTGCGCGCCGAGGACGAGTGCCGGCTGGTCCTGACCCAGTTCCCCAACAGCAAGTTCGCCCCGCAGGCGCAGCAGTTGCTGCGCAATATCCAGGAAGCGCTGGCCTCGGCCGAGTTCAAAGTCGGCTCGTTCTACCACACCAAGGGAAGCTTTCCGGCGGCGGCCAACCGGCTGCAGGTGATGAGCGACCAATATCCGCTGTACAGCCAGAACGACCAGGCGCTTTGGAAGTTGGGCGACGCCTACGGGCGCATGGGCGACCGCTTTAAGGACAAGACCGCCGCGGCCTATACGCGCATCGTGAAAGACTATCCGCTGAGCTCGCTGGTGGACGATGCCAAGAAGAAGCTGGAGCAGATGGAGCGCCCCATCCCGGAGGCCGATCCGGTGGCCTTGGCGCGCATGAAGTACGAGCAGGAGAACAGCACGCCGCCCGGCCGGATGAAGCGCGCCCTGGGGATCTTCAGCAAGAGCCCCGACCTGAGCCTGGCGGCCAAATCGGGCACGCCGGCGATGGAGACGATGCGGCCCTCGATCCCGGCCAGCGTGCCGGCCTCGGCGACGGGCGGGACCGGAGTCAGCGCGGACGTTTCCGGCGCGGTGGTGACCGATCCGACGGCGCTCGACACCAAGCCCGACGCGCGCCAGAATCCGCCCTCGCCGGATGCCGCCGCCAAACCGGCCGAGGAGACCAAGCCCGCGGAGCCACTCCCCACCAACCGGCAGTTGAAGGAGCGCAAGAAAAGCGATAAGAAGAAGACCGCCGCCCCCAAATGAGCCGCATCCTCCTGGCTGACGACAGCGCCCATGCGCAGCGTATGGGCGAGTACATCCTGCGCGAGGAGGGATACGAGGTGGTCAGCATCACGGACGGCGAGACGGCTCTGCTGCGCCTGCGCGACGTGGATCCCGACCTGGTGCTGGCCGACGTGCTGATGCCGGTCAAGTCGGGCTACCAGATTTGCGAGTTCGTCAAGACCAGCCCCTATCACCGGCACACGCGGGTGGTTCTGACGGCCGGTGTCAACGACCCGTGGAATCCGGAAGAGGCCGCGCGGGTGCGCGCCGACGGGAAGCTGGTAAAACCCTTCGAAGCCTCCGCCATGATCGAGATGGTCAAGCCGCTGGCGGCGGCGGCGGAATCGGACCGCGGCAGCGCCCCCGCCTCCGAGGCCGCCGGCCAGGTCCCCGGCCTGCCCGAGCCGGAGCCCGTGAAGTTCACTCCGTTCCAGCAAGAAGAGCGACGGGGGCTGGATCCGGAGCGCGTGCGCGCCGCGGTCGCCCTGGCGCTGGACGAGGCGATGTCCGATATCATAGAGAAGATCACCGAAAAGGTGCTGGTGGCCCTAGACCGCAATGCCTGACAACAGTTTTGACGTGGTTTCGAAGATCGATCTGGCGGAAGTGTCCAACGCCGTGCAGCAGGCGATGAAAGAGATCATCCAGCGCTACGATCTGAAGGACACCCACTCGACCATCGAGCTGAACGAAAAAGACAAGAAACTGCTGCTGGCCAGCAAGGACGAGTACAAGCTGAAGGCGGTGGTCGAGATCCTGGAGCAGAAGCTGGTCAAGCGCAAAGTGCCGCTCAGGGGCCTCACCTATGGCGAGGTGAGCGCGGCCGCCGGCTCGACGGTACGCCAGGAGGTCGCGCTCCAGCAGGGTATTCCCATCGAGAAGGCGCGTGAGATCGTCAAGAAGATCAAGGAGAGCAAGCTGAAGGTGCAGGCTTCGATCCAGGGCGACCTGGTGCGGGTCAGCGGGCGCGATCGCGACACCTTGCAGGCGGTGATCAAGCTGCTGCACGACAGCGATTTCGGAATCGACATGCAGGTCACCAACTACCGGACGAACTAGCCGTGGCCCGCCGTATCGAGTCGCACCTGCTGGAGGGGCCGGCCGGGCGCCTGGAAGCGCTGCTGGAAGAACCCGAAGACCGGGAGCCGGTGGAGGCCTGCCTGGTGTGCCATCCCCACCCGCTCTACGGCGGGACCCTGCACAACAAGGTGGTCTTCCGCATGGCGCGGGCGCTGCGGCAATCCGGGGCGGTGGTGCTGCGCTTCAACTTCCGCGGAGTGGGCCGCAGCCAGGGCAGCTATGGCAACGGCGTGGGTGAGCTCGAGGACGCGCGGGCGGCGCTCGAGTGGCTGCAATCGCGCTATCCCGGGTTGGGGCATTCTCTGGCGGGGTTCTCCTTCGGATCGCGGATCATCCTGCGGCTGGGCTGCGGAACGGCGGCGCGGCGGCTGATCGCGGCCGGATTCCCGACCCAGCGGGGAGATGTCCGCTACCTGGCGGCCTGCACAACCCCGAAGGTGTTCATCCAGAGCACCCACGATGAACATGGTCCCCGGCTGGAGCTGGAACGGCTCTTTGCCGGGTTTTCCGAGCCCAAACGGCTGTACTGGGTGGAGGCCCAGGACCACTTCTTCAGCGATGCTTTGGATCAGTTGGAGGAGCGGGTGAGGCTAGTAGGCGACGGAGTGGCGGAGCTGCCGCTCGACGCGGCGGCTGGCGCGCATACCGATCAAGTCGGCGACCCGGGTCAATAGCCCCACAACGTCCTCGGCCTCTACTACCACATCAGGGGAATGCCTGAGGGGGAGTTCCTTGGAGTCCAGGTAGGCCGTGACCAGGGCGGTAGCGGGCTTATACTCCTTCATGCGGGCGTGCGCCAGCACCTTGAGACCGGCTTCTGGCGACTCCAGGCGGAGGTCGGTCAGGACTAGGTCGTACTCACTATCATCCATCTTATGAATAGCTTCCGCTGCCGAAGCGGCGCTTTCGACGGCGTAGCCCCCGGCCCGCAAGACGGTCTGGAGGGTGAGCCGGGAGGGTACCTCGTCGTCCACCAACAACACCCGGGCCATTCTTTTCGAGCGGCACTCGGGGTCTGGACTCAGCTTCTGGATGGGCGTTCGGCCGACAGGCATCCGGTTGTATGTCCCTCTCCCTCCACTTTAACTGAACTGTTGCGGTTTACAAGGTCTATTTTTGAGGTAGGACCCCTATGTCCCCTAAGAGCAGTATACTGGCTGGGTCGGGCTTTACCACAATTTTACAAGCTGTGCACGACTTCCCCGAGCCGGGGGGCTATTCTGCCCCATGTCAGGCGCTGAGCGGCTGACATCTCCCGGCCCCGGGGGTCGAACCCGGAGGACGACCTCCAGGGGTCTGGGAGACCAAGAAAAGGAGACAGCAAGATGAAACAAGCACGCAAACGACCCAGGCTGGCCAAGGTCGCCGCCTCGGTGGCAGTAGGCCTCGTCTTGGCCGGCGGGTACCTGGTAAGGGACTCGCAGGCCCAGGGGCCGGTGGAGCGCTTCCCCGGTCCTACTTCCTCGCAACCCCTTGCATTGACAATAGATGGAAAGATGCTCGCGGTTGTGAACCCGGATAACGATACGGTCAGCTTCTTTGACGTGGAGAGCGACCGGAACCGCAAGCTCGGTGAGATTTATGTCCAGTCCGAGCCCAACGGAGTGGTGTTTCATCCGAACGGGCGGCGCGCCTTCGTGGCCAACACGGTCAGCGGCACGGTCAGCGTCCTGGCGGTGTTTCGGAGCGGGCAGGTGGCCCGTGCGATCACCCACGTGAAGGTCGGCACCGAGCCGTACGGGCTGGCGCTCACGCCCAACGGGACCAAGCTGTACGTCACCAACGCCCGGTCGAACTCCGTGACGGTGTTGGACGCCAATACCTACAAGGTTCTGAAAACCATTGAAAACGTGGGCTTTGAGCCTCGGGGTATCGCCATTACGAACAACGGCGACGACGATGACAGCGACGAGACGGTCTACGTGACCCAGTTCCTGTCGCTGCCGGTGGGGGGCGGCAAGCTGGATGGCGAAGACGATAGCAAGATCGGGCTGGTGACGGCTATTTCCACATCCGACGACTCGATCAAGCAAACGGTGTTCCTGCGGCCCTTGGCCGACACCGGGTTCAAGGCGGCGGGCGACGCCATCGCCAGGACCGCCCCGCCGGCCACCCCAGTGGAGGCGGATTTCAAGTTCCAGACGGGCGCCTATCCCAACCAACTGAACAACATCGCCATTCGGGGTAACTTCGCGTATGTGCCCAGCACCGGGGCCTCGCCGAACGGGCCCACCCGGTTCGATGTCAACACCCAGAGCCTGCTGAGCGTAATCAACCGGGCCACCAACCAGGATGCGGGGCGAACCATCAACATGCACACGGCGGTGCGGGACCAGACCGTGACGCCCAAGCTGTTCATCACCGTACCCTGGGCGATGGCTTTCAAGAATCGATCGGACGAAGGCTACGTGGTGAGCGCGGCCAGCAATATCGTGGTCAAGCTGCGCGTGGATCCGCAGACCGGCGCGGCCACCGTGCAGCAGGACCCGGTCGACTACTTGCGCGTGCTCCAGATCCGGACGGGAAAGAATCCCCGGGGCATCGCGATCAACTCGGCCGACACGCGCGCCTATGTGATGAACTACATCTCGCGCGACGTGACCCCGATCGACATCAGCGGCCCGGTGGAGAAGACGCTGGCCGGATTCCGCTCGACGGCGCTGCCGGCGACCGGGAGCCTGGAGGATATGATCCAGGTGGGCAAGGAGCTGTACAACGCGTCGGTGGGCGAATTCGACCCGGCCACGCCCACGGGCGCAGCGATCGCCGGCCGCATGTCGAATAACGGCTGGGGCTCGTGCGCGGCCTGCCACCCCAACGGCCTGACCGACAATGTGGTGTGGATCTTCGGGGCCGGCCCGCGGCGCACCGTTTCGCAACACACCGACTTCGACCTGACCGATCCCAACGCTCAGAAGGCGCTGAACTGGTCCGGCATCTTCGACGAGGAGGCGGACTTCGAGCTGAACATCCGGGGCGTCTCGGGAGGAGCGGGCCTGTTCGTGGGCGACGACGGCGTGACGGCGATTCCCACCGCGCAGATCACCGGCTTCGGCACGCCCAACACACCGCGCCGGCAGCTCAAGGTGCGCGGGGTGAATGCCTGGGACGCCATCAAGGCCTACATCCAGAGCGGCGTCCGCGCTCCCATCTCGCCGGCCGACCGGAGCGATCCGGACGTGATCGAGGGCGAGGATATCTTCCGGCAGAACAATTGCCAAAGCTGCCACGGCGGCCCGCAGTGGACCGTCAGCCGGATCAACCCGCCGGCGGCGGCGGCCGACATTACCAACGGGCAGTTGATCGCCCAGCTTCGGAAGGTTGGGACCTTCGACGCCACCCAGAAGAACGAAGTGCGCGCCACGGCGGCGGCTCCGCTGGGCGCCGACGGCTTCGTGCCGCCGTCCCTGCTGTCGCTGTTCGCGTTTCCCAAGACCTTCTTCCACAACGGCTCGGCCGACACGCTGGAGCAGGTGTTCGACAACGTGGCGCACCGCACCGCCGGCACCTCCGGAGTGGATCTGCTGGACGACATAGACAAACGCCGCAAGTTGATCAAGTTCCTGCTGTCGATCGACCCGGCCACGCCTCCGATTTACTAGGGGGCTCTCGCCTACCGATGGACCCGTTTGGGGGGACGCCCAGCAGTGGGCGTCCCTGCCGCGGGGGAGCCCTTGATGCCGGGAGGCAAGTAGTGGAACCGAACCAAATAGATATTCTCGCCTTTACCGTGCTTCGCTACCTTGAGCAGATCTATTAAACCCAGGAAACCAGACTCGCGCGCCAACTGCGGAGTGATGTCCGGAAAACCGATCGGCTCAATGGAATCCACTTCGATCTCACCTTCGTCCATACGGTAGCGGGCACCCACCGTGACGTGGGGGCGAGTCCATATTCGGACGCTGCAAGTGATTTCTCCGCGACGAACTCCATCGCGAAGACGCTTGGTGAAGACCATAACGAGAGTTTACACTGGGCCTTTACCTTTGAGCGATTCCTTAAGAATCGTAGCCGGGGCCGCCAGACGACCCGCACTCTTTCCACAGCTTTTCCCAACTCCAGATCCCGTACGCCACCTCGTTCGGCAAGAAGGTGATGGCGGCGTTTGCACTCGCCCGTTCGTTGCCATCAATGAATGGGTGGTTCTGGCAGATGCGAAAGAGATAGGCTGCGGCCATCGCCGGGACCGACGCATGCGGGAACTCGCCGCCGAAGGTGGCCTGAGGTGTGGCGATCGCTGATTCAAGGGCGCCGGCATCCCGGATTCCGTACGATCCACCATATATCTCGATCTGCTGCTGGTGAATCTCCCGTACTTCATCGAGAGAGAGGAACAGTGGTTCCATTCGAATCCGGCCAGCGCCCCGTTTCCCGGTCGTTGCGATGGTCGGTTTTGAGGTGACCCCTGAGGGCTCGACTCGGACAGCACCGGCAAGCGGCGTAGTGTATACTGACCGGATCACCGGCCGCCAGAATGGCAACTCCATCCCTCAAGATTTCCGCGTCCCGGTGCGGGCCCCTGCTGTTCGCGTTTCTTGGGCTCGCCCTTCCGTCCCTCTCGCCTGCCCAACCGCGGGCCGAAGCCGGAATGCCGGTTCTGCGCAATTACACGCCTAAGGAATACGGCGCCACGCCCCAGATCTGGAGCATTCTCCAGGACCGCCGCGGGGTGCTCTTCTTCGCCACTGACGGAATGCTGCTGGAGTACGACGGCGTCACGTGGCGAAAAATACCGGCGCCCTCCAGCATCGTGCGGTCCCTCGCCATGGACGACACGGGAAAGATCTGGGCCGGCTGCTCGGCGAACCTGGGCTACCTCGAGCCCGACGCCAACGGCACTCTGCAATACGTCTCGCTGGTCGAGAAGATCCCGCCGGAGCATCGCGGCTTCAACGATGTCTGGCAGGTTCTGATCACGCCCCGGGGGACCTTCTATCGATCCTTCGAACGCCTCTTCCGCTGGGATGGCCGGCGCATGCAGGTGTGGGCAACTCAGACTCGCTTCCAGGCGCTCTCGGAAGTTCGAGGCCGCATCTATACTTCTCAGGAGGGCATTGGCCTCCAGGAAATTGCGGGCGATGAGCTGCGCGATCTCCCAGGCGGCGCCGCCTACAAGAATGCCATCAAGCTGTTTCTTCATCCCTACGACGACCGCCGCCTTCTAGGCTCTTCCCGGGGGGAAACTCTCACACTCTACGATGGCGAGAAAGTAACCCCGTTTTCCACCCAAGCGGACGACTACCTCAAGAAGAACATCCTCTACATCTCCACACCGCTCCCCGACGGCAGCTTCTGCCTCACCACTCTCCGTGGCGGCGCGGTGATCCTGGAACGCGACGGCCGCCTCCGCAGCATCCTTGCCAGGGGCGCCGGGCTACAAGTCGATAATGTCCTGGCCGCCTACCCCGATCGCGAGGGAGCCCTATGGCTGGGACTCGGCAACGGCATTGCCCGCGTCGAAGTCAACTCACCGATCTCCGTGTTCTCGCGGGATGTCGCCTCGGACGTTGCCCGCCACAAGGGCTCTTTGTACGTTGCGTCCGGACTTGGACCCGCGCTCTTCCGCGTGGTTTCGAATCCCAGAACCGGCCTATCCTCGCTTCAACCGATCCACACTCGCGCTTCGCAAGGCTTTGCTCTGCTTACCTTCCAAGACCCCGCGGGCAAAGCGTCTAACCAACTGCTGGCCGCAACCGGTTTGGGAGTCATGAGAGTCGAGGGCGATACGGTCTCCCCGGCGGTTCCCGAACCGCAAGCTCAGACGCGCGGGGCCTACGAAATGATGCAATCCCGGAAATCTCCCAACCGGGTGTTCGTGGGGCGCCCGGACGGCCTGTCCTCCATGCGCTGGGAAGGCGGCAAGTGGATCGATGAGGGCCGGCTTCCCAACGTCATCGATACGGTTCAATGTCTCGCCGAAGATCCCGACGGCGCCCTTTGGGCCTGCTCCAACGCCGGCGGCCTTCTGCGGGTCGAAGTCCCCTCCAGTGGCGTGCGAGACGCTCGAATGCAGCGTTTCACCGAGAAAGACGGCCTTGAGAAAGGCGAGAATTTCGTGGGATTCGCCGCCGGGCATGTCTTCGCCGCGGCTCGCCCCGCCAAGAACATTCTCCGCTGGGACGGCTCGGTCCGCAGATTCGTCCCGGACAACCGGTTCCTGCTTCCCCTCAAGGATTCCGGCGCGCGCCCGAGTTGGTTTGAACTCCCCAGCGGCGACATCTGGTCCGTCAACCGATCCTCCACCGAGCAGCGCCAGGGCATCTTTCACCGCAAGGCCGATGGAACCTATCAGCTCGAAGAGGCGCCCTTCCTGCGCTTGTCCGGGTTCCAGAACGAGAAGGTCCGGGCCGAGCCCGATGGCGTCCTTTGGATCGCCGGCAACGACGGCCTGATCCGCTTTGACCAACGCGTGAAACCCTCCGGACAGCAGTCCTTCTCCGCGCTGGTGCGCCGGGTCAGCTACGGCGCCAACGACATCGTCTTCGGGGGGACTCCGGCGTCCGGACTTTCCTCCGTCCGTCTTCCGCACGGCCGCAACTCCCTGCACTTTGAATTCGCCGCGCCCACCTACGGCGACGAGAACGAAACCACGTACCAATCCTTCATGGAAGGCGCCGACAAGGACTGGTCCGGCTGGGGAAAGCAACGGGAGGCCAACTACAGCAGTCTCGGCCCCGGTGAGTACCGGTTCCGTGTCCGCGCCAGCACCCTGGAAGGGCGCACCGGCGAAGAGGCCGTCTTCCGCTTTACGATCTTCCCGCCCTGGTACCGGACCCCTCTGGCCTATTTCGCCTACGGCTTGTTGTTCCTGCTGGCCGCCCTGGGCGCGCGGCAAAGCGTGATCCGCCGCGAACGCGAAAAGGCCCGGCGCGCGACGGAAGCCCTGGAGGCCACGGTCGCCGAGCGCACCCAGGAAATCCGCGCCCAAGCCGCCGAAATCGCGGCTCAGAAGGACAGCATCGAACTACTGGGGGAAATCGGCAAGGAAATCACCGCCTCGCTCGATCTCGACACCATCCTGTTCAAGCTCTACGAGCGCGTCAACCAGATCGTGGACGCCAGCATCTTCGGCGTGGGTCTCTACCGCCCGGAGAAAAACCTCATCGAATACAGCCTGGCCATTGAGAACGGCAAACGCTACGCGCCTTACACGCGCGACACGCGCGACAAGAATCAGTTCGCGGTCTGGTGTGTCGACAACCGGAAGCCGGTTCTGCTCAACGACGTCGCCACGGAATCCCGGAAATACATTCCCTCCTACCGGCACGACAAAGGCCTGCTCGAGGACGGCACCACCGCGCAGCCGCCGGTCTCGATGATGTACCTGCCGCTGGTCGCGCAGGACCGCGTCCTGGGCGTGCTCAGTATTCAGAGCTTCAAGAAGAATGCCTACACCGAGCAGCACGTCACTCTGCTCGAGAACCTGGCCGCCTACACCACCATCGCGCTGGACAACGCCGGCGCCTACCGCCTCATCAACGAACGCGAGCACGAAATCCGCGCGCGCGCCGCCGAACTGGCCACCATCAACCGCATCACCCAGGCGCTCTCCACGCAGCTCGAGATGGACCGCCTCATCCCCCTGGTAGGCGATCAGGTGCGCGAGGTTTTCCGCGCTCCCATCGCCTACGTCTCGCTGCTGGATCGCTCCACCATGATGCTCCAGTTCCCCTATGCCTACGGGGAGGACGCCCAGCCGCGACCCTTTGGCGAGGGACTGACTTCGGAAATCATCCGGACCGGTCAACCTCTTCTCATCAACGAAGACATGGACGCCAGCCGCGCCCGGCTGGGAATCCAGCGCGTGGGGCGCCGCGCCGCTTCTTACCTGGGCGTTCCCATTCCCTCCGGCGGCGAAACGATCGGCGTCATCAGCGTCCAGACCACCGAGGAGGTCAGACGCTTCACCGAAGCCGATCAGCGCCTGTTGTCGACGGTCGCCTCGGCCGTCGGAGTGGCCATCCACAACGCGAAGCTGTTCGAAGACGCGCGCCAGGCCCGCGCCGCCGCCGAGGAAGCGGATGCCGCCAAGAGTTCCTTCCTCTCCACCGTCAGCCATGAGCTGCGAACGCCGCTCACCTCCGTGCTCGGCTTCGCCAAGATCATCCGCCGCCGCCTGGAAGAACGCCTTTTCGGGCTCATTCCGGAGGACGACCGCAGAGTCCAACAAACCAAGCGCCAGGTCATCGAGAATCTCAATGTCGTCGTGAGCGAGGGGGAGCGCCTCACCAAACTCATCGATGACGTGCTGGACCTGGCCAAGATCGAGGCCGGCAAATTCACCTGGAACATGGCCTCGCTGGCCCTCCCGGAGGTGATCGAGCGCGCCCTGGCGGCCACGGCCTCGCTGTTCGAAGCCAAGAAACTGAACCTCGTCCGGAACCTCGAGCCCGGCCTGCCGCCGCTCACGGGCGATCGCGACCGGCTCATTCAGGTGGTCATCAACCTGATCTCGAACGCCGTCAAGTTCACCGACTCCGGTTCCATCACCTGCTCGGCCCGCCTCGGGGATGGCGAGATCGCCGTGAGCGTCGCCGACTCGGGCATCGGCATCGCCCCGGCCGATCATTCCAAAGTCTTCGAGAAGTTCAAGCAGGTCGGCGACACCCTGACGGACAAACCCAAGGGCACCGGCCTCGGCCTGCCGATCTGCAAGGAAATCGTCGAGCACCACGGGGGCCGCATCTGGGTGGAAAGCGAGCCGGGCAAAGGCAGCACCTTCTCCTTCACGCTTCCCATAAAGATTGCGGCGCCTGTCCCGCGCACCTTCGACATCGAATCGCTGCTCCGCCGGTTGCGCGAGAAGGTCGCCACGCACCAGCCGCGGCCCAGGTCCATCCTGGTGGTCGATGACGATCCCAATATCCGCTCCCTGCTCCACCAGGAGTTCACGGAAGCGGGCTTTGCCGTGCGCCTCGCCGAGGATGGCCGCCAGGCGCTCTCCCTCATCCGCGAGGAAACTCCCGGCCTGGTCATCCTCGACGTCATGATGCCCGAAATGAACGGCTTCGACGTTGCCGCCGTCCTCAAGAACGATCCGGCCACCATGGACATCCCGATCATTATCCTGTCGATCGTGGAGGATCAGGAACGCGGCTTCCGCCTGGGCGTGGACCGCTACCTCACCAAGCCCATCGACACGGCTTCCCTGTTCCGCGAAGTCGGCGCCCTGCTCGACCAGGGCAAGTCCAAGAAGAAAGTCATGGTGGTGGACGAAGACGCCTCCACCATCCGCACCCTCACCGAGGTTCTGGAGACTCGCGGCTACCACGTGGTCGAATCCAACGGCGCCGAGCTGGTCTCGAACGCGGTGTCCTCCAAGCCGGACGTCATCATTTTGAGCTCCCTGCTTTCCAGCAAGCAGGAGGTGGTCCGCTCCCTCCGGTTCGAAAAAGGCCTCGAAAACGTACTGTTTCTCATTTATCAATAGAGAACAACATGAAGATCCTGATAGTCGACGACGAACCGCACTTGCGCATGCTGATCCAGCAGACACTGGAGGAACTCGAGGACGAAGGCGTGGAACTTCTCACTGCCTCCAATGGCGAAGAGGCGCTCCAAACCATCCGCGACGAGCAGCCCAACCTGGTCTTCCTGGACGTGATGATGCCCAAAAAGAACGGTTTCGACGTGTGCCACGCGGTGAAGAACGAACTCGGCCTGGGCCACATCCACATCATCCTGCTGACCGCCAAGGGCCAGGAATTCGACCGCCAGCACGGCCAGGCGGCCGGCGCCGACCTGTACATGACCAAGCCTTTTGACCCGGATGCCCTCGTCGAGAAGGCGCGCGCGGTCCTGGGCCTCTGAGGCCACATGGCCAGCCTGACCCTCAAGACGCTGCTGGGTCCCAAGGCCGGCGCTTCACCCGCCGTCACGGCCCTTCTTGAGGCCATGGGCGGCGCGCTGGGCATCGAGGACGCATCCGGCAAACCGCTTCTCGGCGATCTCTCCGCCGGGCCTTCCCGCGCGCCGGTTACCCTGGAAGACGCCACCCTGGGTTGGGTGACCGGACCGCCCGGCTCCGCCGCCGCGCTGGCCGCTCTTCTCACCCATCTCGCGGCCCGAGAGTCCGAACGCCGCGCCCTGGCCGCCGAGGTTCTCCACCTCTACCGGGAAGTCCACTTGATTGAGCAGCTATCCGAACAACTCGCGGCGCTGCTCGACTTCGCCGCCGTGGGAAAGACCGCCTTGGATCAGGCCCGCCGCCTCATCGCCGCCTCGAATGGCGGCCTCCTGATCACGGAAGGGCCGGGCAGCCCGCTCCACTCCGTCGCTTCCTTCGGTGGCGATGACGCCGCGCTCTCCCCAACCTCCCGGTTTGCGGCCTCCATTGTCGAACGCGGCGCCGCCGAAATCGTCAACGGCTTCGCCGCCGGTTCCGAATCCTCCCCGCGCTCGCTCATTGGCGCGCCGCTCCGCGCCAAGCAGCGCACGGTCGGCGTGATCGCGCTCGCCAACGCCGCCGAGACGCCCTACTCGGCCGCCGATCTCAAGCTGCTCAACACCATCGCTCTGCAAACCGCCGCCGCCATCGAAAACTCGCTGCTGTGCGCGGAAATGGTCGGCGCCGTTCGCGACCGGGAGCAACTCGCGGCCATTCAAAAGGAGCTGGACACCGCGCGAACCATTCAACACTCCCTGGTTCCGCGCACCTTCCCGCCCTTCCCCGAGCGCGCCGACTTCGACATCCACGCGCAGATGACTTCCGCCAAGGAGGTCGGCGGCGACTTCTTCGACTTCTTCCTTATCGACGACGACCGTCTCGGCCTGGTCCTCGGCGACGTCTCCGGCAAAGGGATCCCCGCGGCTCTCTACATGGCCGTCACCCGCACCCAGATCAAGACCACCGCGCTCCAGGGCATGCCGCCCGAGGAGTGCCTCCTGGATGTCAATCGCGTCCTGGTGCGCGAAAGGGTCTCCGCCATGTTCGCCACCTGCTTCTACGGCATCCTCAACACCCGCAACGGCCAGCTCCACTACTGCAACGCCGGGCATAATCCGCCCTATCTGCTGCGCGCCTCCGGCGCCGTGGATCCCGTTCCCATGACAGGCGGTCTTCCCCTGGGAGTCTTCGCCAAGACAACTTACGCGGGCGATTCCGTCCAGCTTGCGCCGGGCGAGGCCATCTTCCTCTACACCGATGGCGTGCCCGAAGCCACCAACGCGGCGCTCGACGATTTCACCGACGAGCGGCTCGCCGCCAGCCTCCGCGACGCCGCCTCTCTGGCCTGCCGCGACATCCTCGATCGCGTCACCCGCGAACTGCTCACGTTCACCGCCGGCGCCCCGCAATCCGACGACATCACCATGCTTTCTATCCGCATGGCTCGGGAGTCTACCCGGCGACAGTAGGGGCCTGGGGCGAGATCTCGAGCTCGATCACGGCCCCGGCAGGGGTGTCCGCGGGCGCCGGTAGGAGCACTGGGCGATCCCGCCACTCCGCCGACCCAATGAGAACATCCTGACTGCCTGCGAAATGGCTTTCTCTGCCGCCGAGGGCGAGGGGTTCTTCTGCGAATGAACGGTCACTGCTCCACTTCCGCTTTCCGCGCGCCGGGAGGCGGTTCGAATTCGAAGAGTTCGTCGGGGAGGGGTTCGCCGAGCTTGATGGCCGTAAACACAGTGCTCGAACCAGCGCGGTCCTCGCGCAGAATGCGATAGCGTTTCTTGTCGACCCACCACGTGTAAGCGGATCCGCGTCGCGGTGAGACTGTCACAACATAGCAAGCAACCTTCGCGCCCGCGACGTCGATCACGTCTTCCCGAAGTAACTTGGCATTGTCAGTAAAATCCGCGGCGCCACGGTACCGCCACATCATGAAGTGGTCCATCGCTGACGGACTCAGATCTCCCAAATCGCCCGAAGCGCCGGCGGGTGACGCACTAGCGGGAATTGAGCCGTACCGATTCGACTTGGGAAAGTAAAACCATACCGCAGAGCCGTCATGAACGATGACTGCTTCGCCAAGATCCAGGTTTTCAAGGGTGACGCCCGGCATCCGTCCTTGCATCCGGTACCGGTCCGGCGCCTTGAACGCGAAGAAAATGTGGAAGGCCGCGTCGGCGCCGGTCGCCTCCGCATGTATGGTGGCATCGGCCACAAATTCGTACTGCGACGCAGCCTTGTAAGTCTCGCCGACCTTCTTAAGAATCTCCGCTGCATCCGGCTGCGTTTGCGTCAGAGCCGCGCGCAGAAGCAGTGCAAACAACGCGAATCGAATCGTCCGGCGCATCAAACCGCGAGTGTAGCAAGAAAACACAGGGCCCACAGATCCTAGCCCGTAATAGAAGGCGGCTCGGCATCGGTGAGCGACTCCTCGCAGCAACGTGAACGTGCTGCGCCCTTTTCGGAGAAGCGCCCGCGACCTGTCAGCGAGTATCTGGCGGCGCCTCACACCGGGTCCCAGATTGCCGGCCACTCCTCCACTTTCAGCGAAAGATGGTGAAAGACCGGCGGCGGTTGGGGCCGAAGCGAAAAACCGCAAAGCGGTCGTCGAGGGAAGCCGCACGCTCGATGCCGAGGCGGCGCATGACGGCGAAGCTCGTTCGATCGACAATGGAGAAATCCTGGTCACGGTAGTCCACTCCGATTTGCCAGGCGGATTCCAGGTCCGCCATGCCGACCGGCTCAATGGCCGCCACACCGCGCCTGATCGATGGCGGGGTGACGACACAAGGGCAGCCGTTCCTGGTGATGGAATACGTCGAGGGCGTTCCTCTCGACCGCTATTGCAGCGAGCAAGAGCTGTCGGCCACCGCGCGCCTGAGCGTGTTCCGCAAAGTCTGCGACGAGGTGCACTATGCCCATCAGCACCTGATTGTGCATCGGGACCTGAAGCCGGGCAACATTCTGGTCACTGCCGAAGGGGAGCCGAAGCTGCTGGACTTCGGCATCGCCAAACTGCTCGACACGCCGCCGGCATCGCCGGAGCAGACCGCCACCGGGCTTCTGTTCCCGACGCCGCTCTATGCCAGTCCGGAGCAGGTGAAGGGCGAGAAGGTAACCACGGCCAGCGACGTCTACTCACTGGGCGTGATCCTGTATGAGCTCCTCACCGGGCGCCGGCCCTACGACACGGGCAAGGAGACGCCGGTGTTGCTGGTCACGGCGATCCTACAGCAAGAGCCGCAGGGTGGGCTGTCCGGGGATCTGGACTACATCGTACGCAAGGCGATGCGCAAGAGTGCGGCGGAGCGCTATGGATCGGTGGAGCAGTTCTCCGACGACGTGCGGCGGTACCTGGAAGGGCAGCCGGTGCTGGCGCGGAAGGGCAGTTTCCGCTACTACACCGGGAGATTCATCCAGCGCAACAGGATGAGCGCGGCGGCGGCGGCGCTGGCCGTGCTGGCGCTGGCCGGGGGGCTGGTGGGGACGCTGTGGCAGGCGCGGCTTGCCCGGCGCGAGGCGGACCGGGCCCAGGCAGCGAATCATTTCCTCACCGAGATCTTTGAGATTCCAGCCAAGGACTCCTCCTCTCGCCGGGACCTGACGGTGCGGGAGTTGCTGGAGTTGGCCGAAAAACGTGTCCCGCCCCTGCTTGGCTCCGATCCGGCGGTCGCAGCGGATGTAGATTACGCGCTCGGCGGCGGGTTGATCTGGCAAGGCGCGATGCCTCAGGCGCGAACGCTTCTCGAGCGGTCGCTCCGTCATGCCCGGCCTCGGGGGTCACCTCAAAACCGACCATAGAGGGTCACTTCAAAACCGACCAACGGACATCCCTCTGGACAAGAACTTGTTTTACCTCGGCGACTGCTGTTTTGGCAATAGCTAACTTGACCCAGGTCGGTCCGCAAG
>JACOSH010000355.1 GCA_016178945.1 Acidobacteriota bacterium | reverse complement strand
TTGAAGCCGAGGGCGGCGATGCTTACGATTTGTTCTTCGTTCAGATTCGGCATGGTATTCTCCTTGAGGTTAGCGCATGGCCGCGATGGCCTTGCTCTGCATCTGGCTCTGGTTCTCCATCAACTTCGAGAGCAACTCGAACGTGCGCATGGCCTTCTGCATCAGCTCCTGCGCTTTCAGGGCGCCTTCCATGGTGCCGTCCGAGGCAAACTTCTTGGCATCGTCCATCATTTGGTCGAGGTTCCCGTGGGCAGGAATGCTGCTGCCGACGCCGCTACCGATACCCCCACCGCCCGGCGCGCCCGGCGCGCCCAGGGAGGGTCCACCGCCCGGGGGCGCAGGGAAGCTCGGCAACCCCGGAAATCCGCCCGGGAACCCGCCGCCGCCCCGCATCTGGCCCAGGATCTGGTTAAGCGTGTTGCCGATCTGGCTGAGCTGCTGGCCCAGACCCTGGAACGCTCGCAACGGCACGTTGAAGTTATTGTTGATGTTGATGTTGGTGTTGTGTGTGCAACACTGCGGCCGGAACGGCAGGGGCTTCGGGGGGCAATGGTGATGATGCTTGCGCTTCTTCCCGAACAACTTGCCCAGCGTGTTCTTCAGCAGGCCGCCGATTTGGCCCAGAGGCCCGCCGCCGCCACCGCCGCCCAGGATTCCGCCCAGGGCCTGCGACGCGATTCCGCCCACGACCGAACCCAGCGAAGGGGCCAGGGCGCTTACTGCTGCTCCAATCAAAGGTAACATCTTACGTTTCTCATCCTTTCGTCCTTGGTATCTGGCCGGGTCGGAACACCGGCCCGTACGAACAGATTATCGCCTATTTTGGCACGAAGTTGCCCAACCACGGTGGCGCGAAAAACCAAGGACGCAGGATCCACCCCTAGGGGTACCCCTGCGTCTTCAACTCCTCCAGGTCAGAACCCGGTGATTACTTCGCTGAGGCCATCCGCTCGATCTCGGCCACCACGAGTTCCATCCCGTCGATGATGGCGCGGGCCCGATTGGCGCCCGGATCCTCCTCGTTCGGGTCCAGCGCGAGCGCCTTTTCGAACGCCTTGGTGGCTTCCTCGAACTTGCCCTGCCGCAGCAGCGCTTCGCCGAGGTTCGCCTGTACGGTCGGGTCCGTGCTTGGCCAGCGCGACCGCTCCCAGACCGGCATACCCGGCATAATTGGTGGGATCGATCGCGGTCAGCCCTTCGAAAATGGTCTGGGCTTCACCGAGCTGGCCCTGCTGATACAGATTGAAGCCGAGAGCTGCAATGCTTACGATTTGTTCTTCGTTCAGATTTGGCACGGCATTCTCCTTGAAAGTTTACCGCATGGCCGCGATGGCCTTGCTCTGCATCTGGCTCTGGTTCTCCATCAACTTCGAGAGCAACTCGAACGTGCGCATGGCCTTCTGCATCTTCTCCTGAGCCCTCATTGCGCCTTCCATGGTGCCGTCAGCGGCATCCTTCTGGGCAGAGGCCATCAAATCGTCGAGGTTGCCATTGGCAGGAATGCTGCTGCCGACGCCGCTACCGATTCCGCCACCGCTATCCGGTCGCGGTTCGCCTTTGGCGATGCCACGCAAGAGATCTAGCGGCTCGAAGCCGGCCATTCCCGGCTGCTGCCCTGGGAAGTTCGGCAACCCCGGGAATCCGCCCGGGAACCCGCCACCACCCTGCAACTGGCCCAGGATCTGGTTGAGCGTGTTGCCGATCTGGCTGAGCTGCTGGCCAAGGCCTTTGAAGGCCTGCAACGGCGCGTTGAAGTTATTGTTGATGTTGATGTTGGTGTTGTTGCAAGTGCACTGCGGCCGGAACGGAAGGGGCTTCGGGGGGCAATGATGATGATGCTTGCGCTTCCCGCCGAACAACTTCCCCAGCGTGTTCTTTATCAGGCCACCGATCTGCCCCAAGGGCCCGCCGCCACCGCCCAGAAGCCCACCCAGGGCCTGCGATGCGCCACCGCCCAGAAGCCCGCCCATGGCCTGCGACGCGATTCCGCCCACGACCGAACCCAATGAGGGTGCCAGGGCGCTTACTGCTGCTCCAATTAAAGGTAACATGTTGTGTTTCTCGTCCTTTCGTCCTTAATAGTCTTTCTTGAATCTTGGTTGGGTTGGACCCAACCAGTACGACCAAGTTATCGCCTCACCGGGCGCGAAGTTGCCGCGGCTAGAACAGGATTTTCAGGCCGAGCCAGATGTTGCGCTGGCCGCCGGCCAGGATGACGCGTCCGAAGTCCTGGTTGGTTACGTCGGTGGACTGGTTGCGCAGCTCGAACTGGGGCGTGTTGAAGATGTTGTACAGCTCGGTGCGAAACTGCACGGTATAGCGCTCGCGGATGCGGGTGTTCTTGAAGAACGACATGTTGAACACCCTCCGGCCCGGGCCGCGCAGATCCGGCTGCGAGAGCGAATCGGTCGGAATGGCGCCGAAGGCCGCCGGCTTGAAGGCCGTGGTATCGAACCACCGGTCCTTCGACTGGCCGCTGGGCAGCACCGCGCTCTTGAAGCGGTCGGCGCGGCCGTTGGTGTAGGAGAAGTCATACAGACCGGTGTTATCCGGCGCCGTGATCAGGACAGGCCGGCCGGCCTGAAACACGGTGACGCCGTTCCACTGCCAGCCGCCGACCACCCAGCTCAACGGTCCGGAAGTCACCCACTTCTGTCCCTTGCCGAACGGGAAATCGTAGATGTGGCTGATGACCAGGCGGTGCGGCGCGTCGTTGGCTTCGATCGCGCGGTTGTACTTCGGGTTGTAGTACGCGTTGGAGGGACCCACCACCCAGGTATTCGATTCGGCCGTGGAGGCGATGAGCTTGGAAAGCGTGTAGGAGGCCGTGAGAGTCAGGCCCTGCGAGTAGCGTTTCTCGAAGCGGGCGATCATGCTCTGGTAGCTGGCGTCGCCATAGGGCTGCCGGATGGCCAGCACCTGCTGATACTGCGGATAAGGCCGCAGCAACTGGCGGCGCTGGACCGTGGCGAAGCTCAGAGCGCCCGTCTTGATCTTGCCGAAGTACGGATTCGGAACGGTCTCGGCGAGCTGGGCCGCGGTGTACTGCTTGAGCAGGATCGGGTCGTTGGGATTGTCCTGGCGGTTCCAGAACAAGTGCGTGGTCTTGGTGCCGACGTAGCCGATTTCGGCGACCATGTTGTTGCTGATCTCACGCTGGATCGACAGGCTCCAGTTGCTCAGGTACGCCAGCGCGTGCTCGCGATAGTCGATGCGGATGTTCTGTCCGGCAAACGTGCTCACGCCCTTCTGCGGAACGTCAAAGCCTCCGGCGAAGGGGTTGGACCAGGAGCCGCCCACCGATGGCGTCTGCGCCCCCAGCGGATTGGGCGCGCCCAGCAGCAGGAAGTTCGAGGTGAACAGGCCGGTGCCGAAATCGGTGGCCGCCGCGTTCAGCCCGTTGTTGGCGGCGTTAAAGATGGCGCCGGCGGTGCGGATCACGGTCTTGGAATCGAGCTGGTAGGCCAGCCCCAGGCGCGGACCGAAGGTCTTGTAGTTGGGATCGGTGTGATAGTCGCCGGGAGGCACCCACTTGAACGAGCCTTTCGCGCCCGTGACCGGCTCGATGGCGTCGCGGTCGAGATAGCCGATGGCCCCGTGTTTCTCCCCATAGGGCGAAGTGTACTCGTAGCGGAAGCCGAGGTTCACGGTGAGGCGGCTGCTGAGGCGCCAGTCATCGTGGATGTAGGCGGCGCGGTAGCGTTGGAACAGGAACATGCGCGGCGTGAAAGTCAGGGTTCCGGCCGCGGGCACGCCCAGCAGCAGCGAGGCAAACCCGTGCCCGCTATTGGTGGCCGTTACGGTGGGGTCGGGACCCTGAGTGAAGACGCGGTCGAAGAAATACTGGCCCGCGGAGAACTGGGAGTTGTACAGGTTGCCGCGAAGCAGCTCCTGGTCGGTGCCGAACCGGAGCTTGTGCCGGTTATGGACCCAGGTCACGTGGTATTGGGCGTGCCAGGTGTCCTGCGGAGTCAGGGTCTTGGTGGCGCCGCCGAGCTGGTCCACTTCCGAGGCGTTGAAGGTGGCCACCACCAATCCGCTGCCGGAGTTGTACTGCTGGACGGTGATCTGCGGGAACTGCTGATAGAGCACGTTATCGGTGACGTTCTTGCCGAAGCCCAGCGAGGCCATGTCAAAGCCTTCGCTCACCGGATAAGAGTTGTTCTGCAAGCGGGTGTAGGAGATCCGGAACTCACCCAGCAGGTTGGGCGTGAAGGTGGAGGTCAGGCTGATGAGACCGGCGCGGGTAGGAGTGGAGCTGATGGTCTTGGCGGGAAACGCCTTTTCGGCCAAAGTGGAGTAGGAGTCGTTCTGGGAACCTCCGGTGCGGCCGTACAGACGGTGCTTGGCGCTGATGAAGTGATCGATGCGGGCGAACCAGATGTCGATGGGGTTGACGTTCTTGCCGGAACGGAAGTAGTTGCGGACGCCGACCGGACCTTCGCCCGGGCGGTTGGGATCCGGCCAGTAGCCCAGCACGTTCTTGGAAATGGCGTGAATGCGATCGGCCGGGATCCTGTTGCCGGGGAAGGCGTCGCGGATCACCTTGCCGTCCGCGCCGCGCCGCGTGGTGAGATAGTCGTAGACCAGGATGGTCTGGCCGCGCGGATCGAGCGACTGCGAAAAGTCGCCGGCCTTCTGAGCGGCGGTGGGCACGGTGGCCAGGAACTGGTCTGGGGAGCCGGTTCGGATTCTTTCCCAGTTCAGGTAAAAGAAAGTCCGGTCGCGCTTGATCCGACCGCCGGCCGCGACGCCGAACTGATTCTGGGTGAACTGGCCCTTGGCGATCTTGTTGCGGTTGTTCTGCCAGCCGTTGGCGTTCAGGTGGTCGTTGCGGAAGAACTCGTAGAGAACGCCGTGATAGTCGTTGGTTCCGCTCCGGCTGGTGATCTGGAACACGCCGCCGCCGGAGTGTCCGAATTCCGACGAGTATGTGGCCGTTTCGATTTTGACCTCTTCGACCGCTTCGTTGGGCAGCGCGTACGCCTGTCCGCCGGAGGTGAACCCGCGGGATTCGCCGCCATCGACCAGGACCGAGTTCTGCATGGCCAGGCCGCCCGAGACGCGCGAGTTGGTGGCGCTGCCGATGTCGCCGCCGCCGTTGCCGACCTGCCCGGACGACGGGATGACGCCCGGGGCGAGCGAGGCCAGGTTGAGGACCCCGCGGCCGGTGGGCAGCTCATGCACCCGCCGCGACTCGACGGTCTTGCCGATACCGGAGGTCTGCAGCTCCAACTGCACGGCGGTGGCTTCCACCTGGACCGCGTCGCTGACGGCGCCGACCTCGAGCCGGGCGTTCACGGTCGCGGTGAGAGCGGTGGAGAGCGGCAGATTGGAAGTCTTGAACGTCTTGAAGCCCTGCTTCTCCACGATAACGTCGTAGGAGCCGGGCGGCAGCGCCGCGATAGTGTAGATCCCGACGGCGTTGGACTCGGACTTGATCTGGACATTGGTGGCGACGTTGCGGGCGGTGACCACCGCGCCGGGGATCACGCCGCCGCTGGAATCGCTGACGATGCCGGTGATGGTCGAGCGCTCGCCCTGTGGAAAGGCGGGCACGGTGAGCAGCAGCGCCAAGGCTGCGCAAGCGAGCAGGCTTCGGTGAGTCATGACTGGCTTCCTCCCTGAACGGGCGTTCGAATTCTGGATCTACTATATCGCAGGCGAGGCGGGAGTCAAGGTGGGTCAATACCCGCGCTTCTTGTCCACAACGTTGATCAGCGGCAGGCCGCTGGTGTAGCGCCGGACGTTGTCGGCGAACAGGTCGATCAGGCGCACCTGGCGGTCGGGACTCCAGCCGGAGGTGTGGGCGCTCATGACCACGTTGGGGCAATCGAAAATGGGGTGACTCGAGGGCGGAGGCTCCTGCGGGAAGACGTCCAGGCCGGCGCCGGCGATCCAGCCCTCTTTGAGCGCCTTGACCAGCGCCTGGTCGTCGAACAGCTTGCCCCGGGACATGGCCAGGAAGTAGGCCGTCTTCTTCATGCTCCGGAACACCTTTTCGTTGAACATCCGCTCGGTCTGGGGCGTGTGAGGCGCGGCGGCCACCAGCACGTCGACCTGCGGGACCATGGTCATCAACCAGCCCGGGTCATGCAACTCGGCCACGAAGTCGGGCTTGGGGATCGGCTTGGCGTCCGTGGCGACAATGCGCATGTCGAAGCCGTAGTAGGCGCGGCGCGCGATCATGCTGCCGATGCCGCCCATCCCCACGATTCCCATGGTGCGGCCGACCAGCTCGGTGTGGTGGTCCGACTTGACCGTGCCCATCGGGTTCATGGTGCGCTTGGCGAACTGCGGCATGTAGTACTTGCTGATGCCGCGCGTGAGACACAGCAACAGGCCCATGGCGGTTTCCGAGATCCCGTGGGCGAAGGTGCGGGCGTAGTTGGTCAACACCACCGGCGAGTTGCGCATGACCTCATCCATGCCTTCCACGCCGGCGCCGCCGGACTGCACCCACTTCAGCTTGGGCGCGAACTGGAGAGCGTCGCCGCGGATATCGCCGTAGACTACTTCGGCCTCCTTGGCCTTCTGCTGGAATTCCTGGCGCGTCTTGCAGATGGTGATGTCCACGCGGGTCGAGGGAGCGGCCGCCTTGATCTTCTCGACCTCGTGCGGCTCGAACTGATACATGGTGACGATCTGAAGCGGCTCCTGCTGGGCCTTGACGTCGCTGACGGCGACTTGCGGGACCACCACGGGCTGGCGCGTGCCAGCCCCGGCCTGCGCGGCGCCGGCGGCCGCCATGAAGGAACGGCGGGAGACTCGACTCTTTGCCATGCGGGAAGGATAACACAGGAGGAGAAACCGATTCAGCCGCTACTTCATCTCGATCCAGTAGATATTCCCGCGGGTTTCGGCCTGCTCATAGACAATCTGGTCGTTGCGGGGCGACCAGGCGGGGTAGCGGACAAAGCCGGCCATCGAAGTGTAGTCCGTGAGCTTGCGGGTCTGGCCGCTGGAGAGCGAGTACTGCCACACGTTCCAGGCGCCGTCGCGGAAGCCGGCGAAGGCGATCTTGCCGCCGTCCGGCGACCAACTGTGGGGCCAGCTCTGGCCACGCTCGAAGGTCAACTGGCGCGGCTCGCCGCCGCCGGCGGGCATCAGGGTGAGGTGGGTGTCTTCCCCGCGGATGGTCTCGAGGGCGATCCACTGGCCATCGGGCGACCAGCAAGAGTAGCCCATCGATTCCGGATCAAAGGTCAGTTGGGTGGTCTTGCCGGTTGCCAGGTCGCGTTTCCAGAGATTGAGGACGCCGTCCTTGGACAAGTGGTAGACAATCTCCTTGCCGTCGGGCGAGAGCTGCGGCCGGCCGGCCAGCTCGTCGAGCGGCGCCAGAGGCTTTTCCACGCCATCGGCTAGGGTGGTGATCCAGAAGCTATGGCGATCGCCGCGCCTGGTTGCGTAGGCGATCGCCTTCCCATCGGGCGTCCAACTGGGCATGTACTCCGGGTTGGTGTCCGTGGTGACCGCGAACGGACTGCCGCCGCCCGCGTTCATGAGCCAGATGTCGCCGGCGATTCCCTGGCGGATCACGAAGAAGGCCAGGCGCGACGCGTCCGGTGAAAAGACCGGGTGGGAGTTGCGCAGGCTGGTGTCCATGGTGAGCGGCCGGCGCTGCCCGCTGGAAAGAGACAACGACCAGAGATTACTGGACATCGAGGTCAGCGTGTAGGCGAGGCGCCTTCCATCGGCGGACAAGGCCAGGTCGCGGGGGACGCCGGCGCCGGTCTGGGCCACTTCGACTGGCCGGCGGCCGCCGAGTTCCAGCCGCCAGATCCCCCAGTCGGCGTTGTGCGAATACGCCGTGTAGAACACCGAACGGCCGTCGGGTCCGTAGACGGCGTGAAGGGGCACCTGGTCCCCGGTGTCCAGTGCGCGCAGATCACCGCCGTCCAACCCGGCCGACCAGATCTGGGCCTTCCGCAGAGAGCCATAGCTGATGAACAGAATCCGCAGGCTGTCGGGGCTCCAGGAGGGCGAAGTGTGGCGGGCCGGTGGATGAGCCGGGGTGGTGACGCGGCGCGGCTCGCCGCCGGCGGCGGGGACCACCCAGATGGTCGAGACCGAGGTCGGCAGGAAGTCGGCCACGGCAAGCGAATAGAGGGAGTCGGAGCGGAAGGCAACCCAGGAACCGTCGCGCGACCAGGCCGGCTGAGAACCGAAAGGGCTGATCCGGCGCGGGAATCCGCCCAGCGCGGGCACCCGAAAAATGCCCCCCTTGATGATGGAATGGTAGGCCAAGGCCTGCCCATCGGGCGACCAGGCGGGTTCGAGGTTCTGGCCGCCGTCGCTGGTGATCTGGATCTCCGGCGAGCCGGGGCCGAGCGGTTTCACGTAGATCTCGAAGCGGCCGGTGCGGTCCGAGCTGTAGGCGATCGAATTGCCGTCCGGAGAGAACGAGGGCGTCAAATCGAGGCCCGGCGATGCGGTGAGCTGGGTCAGAGGACCGGCGTGCAATGGCTTGGCCGGCCCGGCCTTCCACACCATCCATCCGGCGGCCAGGGAGAACGCCGCCGCCGCGGGTATCAGAAAACGGCGGCGTTGCTTCCCTGGATGGGCTTCCAGAGAAGCCACAAACCGGTAGCCGATGGTGGGGATGGTTTCGATATAGCGGGGCTGTTTGGCGTCGTCCTGGAGGGACTTGCGCAGTTGAGCGACGGCCCGGGTCAGGACGTTGTCGGTGACGAAGGTGTCCGTCCAAATCGCCTGGATCAACTCTTCCTTTGGGACGACACGGTCGCGGTGCGCGATGAGGTGAAGTAGAACCCGAATCGATTTCGGCTCCAGGGGCAGGATCTCGCCGGCCTTGCACACGTGGAAGCGGGCGGGGTCGACCTGGATGTCCTCGAAGCGGTATTGGACGGGCGCGGGCACCTGATTACTAGTATTACGGATATCCGGGCTTCACGCGCTTGACAGCCGGTTCTGGAATCCCTACCTTGAAGGTGATGGAAGTGCAATTCACCCGGGATCAGAAGGCGTTTGTCCGCCAGGCTATCGAGAGCGGGCGCCTTCGGCGCGAGGAAGACGCGGTGAAGGAGGCTCTTTCCTTATGGGAGGAGCGCGAGCGCACCCGCGCGGAAATCCTCGCCGCCGTCAATGAGGCCGAAGCCTCTCTTGCCTGCGGCGAAGGGCGCATCATCACGCAGGAATCGATGCACGAGCTTGCTGAGCAGGTCAAGCAGCGCGGACGTGCCCGCCTTGCCGCCGAGCAGCAGACACCTCGTTGATGGGACACCGGCGTACCCCGCAGGCCGATTCTGACCTCGACGAAATTTGGTATTACCTTGCCTATAAGAGTGGCAGCGTCGAGATTGCTGACCGTCTCATCGACTCCATCACCAACCGGTTCTTTCTCCTCGCCAGGCATCCCAACATCGGGCGCGCCCCGCGACGAGGATTTGCGTCCCGGTCTGAGCTTTCCCGTGGGCGAGTACGTCATCATCTACCGCATAGAGGATGAAGACGTGCTGATTCTTCGCGTGGTGCGCGGCAGCCGGAACATTGAAGCGCTGTTCGGCCATTAGCTTAGTGGGCCGGGGGTCGACGACCCGGGACGGGCGCGGGTACCCCGGAACATAAGATCATCCGCATTCCCTCATGACCCTCAGCGGGCGCTGCCGCTACAGTCGGGGCATGATTTCGGTTGCCGCGCTGGTGGTGATGGTTTCAATCAACGGCCACGGACCCTACCGCTTCCTGGTGGACACCGGGGCGGCCTCCTGTGTACTAGACCCGGCGCTGTCCCGGGAATTGGGGCTCCGGCCGGAGTACCGGGTGGAAGTGGTGACCCCCACGGGATCAGCCGTCGTGCCCGTGGCCCGGGCCGCAATAGGCGTCGAGGAACGAGAAGCCGAACTGGAGGTCCTGCTGTATTCGCCGCGGGATGCGCGGGTGCGGGGCGTCCTGGGCCAGAGCTTCCTGTCCCGCCACAATTACTGGCTGGACAGCCGCCGCGGCCGGATCGAGTGGGGTGGCGAGGCCCCGCCAGGGCGCCGAGTTCCCCTGACGATGATCGAGGGGCGGCCCGCCATCACCGCGGAGCCTGAAGGCCGCCTGATTCTGGACTCCGGCGCTTCGCATGTGGTGCTGTTCCACTCGACGGCCGGAACGGAGGGCCGCTTCCACATCGAGACCCTGGCCGGCAAGGGATACGCTAGACTCCGGCGGATCCCTCGTTTGCGTGTAGGAGACCAGGTTCTCTCCAGCCTGGATGCGGCCATCGTCGACGGCAGGGAGCGGACGGAAGACGGACTACTGCCTACCAGCCTGTTCGAGGGAGTATACGTGAATAACCGGGAAAGCTACGTGGTGCTCAATCCAGTTGCTGGGAAGCCCGCTTCGGCGTGTTGCGCTGTGAAATCAGGTTCTCCAGTTCGCTCTCGGGAATCGAAAAGGAAAGTTTCACGGAACTGGCCTGCGTAGAGATATTCACGTTCTGGAGCATGGCCAGAAAGGCGGCCGGACCCGGTCCTTTGGGAGCGTTGGATTGGACCAGGCTGAGGAGGAATCTGGCCACGTCGGCCAGCGAGCCGGCATCCTTCTCCGATCGGGTGGCGGCCTCCGCGCTGAAATCGACGCTGGCGCCGAACTTGACGCCTCCACTGGTGCTTTCGATCGCCTTGAGCAGATCCCCCTGCAAGGCCCCGCTCACATTGCGATCGGGCACCGCGCCGGCCAGCGTGGACAGGGGCAGCGTGGAGACGGCCCAAATATCCTGCGATCCGCTCAAGTCGTTGACCCTGGCGGCCAGCGCGGGATCGAGCGTGGAGGGCTGCGTCTGGCGGTCGATGGCGGCCTTCACTCCGGCAAGATCGCCGGCGATCGCGGTCGCATTATCGAGAAACGCCACGGACTGGGCGCCTTTTCCCTGCTTCGCGCCGCCAAAGATCTCGACGCCCTTATAGGTTTCCGGGGTTTGGCCGCCCGCCTTGATCAACGCGGCGATGCGCGCCGGGTCAAAGCTGCCCCGAATCATCAGCAGGCCGGTCTTGGTTTCCGGTCCCCCGCTGGCGGCCATCAGGATCTCGTTCAGGTCCCGGCGCGGATCGAAGCCTGTCGCGCCCATGAATTGGGAGAACTCCTGGCTGTTCAACGAGATCTGGGCCAGCAGGAACTGGCCAAAGGGAGAGGCCTTAAGGCGGTCGACATCGATGCCGGAGACCACCTTGGCGTCCGGCGCGACCAGCCGCAGCAGGCGAGGATCGGCAGCCGAGGCGTCCAGCGCCAGATAAAGGACCGCGGGGATACATAAGAATCGTTTCATTCTTACTCTACATAACGTTCCACAGGGGCCGGGAGTTCCCGAATCTCGGGAATGGGCGCCTGGCTGACGATTTCGATGCCGAAGCCTTCCAGGGCCACCACGCGGCGGGGGTGGTTGGTGAGGAGCCGGATGGTGTGCAACCCCAGGTCCGAAAGGATCTGGGCCCCGATGCCGCTCTCGTGCTGGGTAGGCGGGACGTCCAGGCGGTGCGCCGATCCCAGCCGGGCTGTGCCGGTTTCGTCAGTATAGACCCGCAGGCCGGGGCCGGTCTGGTGCAGATAGACCAGAGCGCCGAAGCCTTCGCGCGCGATCTCGTGGAGCGATCCGCGGATCAGCCGCTGGCAGTCGCAGCGCGTGGAGCCGAACACGTCGCCGTAGACGCAGTGCGAGTGCATGCGGACCAGGACGCTCTCGCGTCCCGCGATCTCCCCGCGCACCAGCGCCAGGTGGCTTTCCTGGGCGATGTGGCTGGCGTAGGCGATGGTGCGGAACGGCCCGAATTCGGTCTCGATGAACCCCTCGGCGGTGCGATGGATATAGCGCTCGTGGCGCATGCGGTAGCGAATCAGGTCGGCCACGGAGCACATCTTGAGGCCGTGCCGGCGGCAGAACTCGGCGAGCTGCGGCACACGGGCCATGGTGCCATCGTCGTTCATGACTTCGCAGATCACGCCGGCGGGCGTGAGCCCGGCCAGTCGCGCCAGATCCACGGAGGCCTCCGTCTGGCCGGCGCGGACCAGCACGCCGCCGTCGCGCGCGCGCAGCGGGAACATGTGGCCGGGGCGGGCCAGATCGTCGGCGCGAGCCGCGGGATCGATGCAGGCGAGGACAGTGCGGGTGCGGTCGGCGGCGGAGATACCGGTCGTGACCCCGTGGCGTGCATCCACCGATTCGCAGAACGCCGTGCCGAAGTTGGAGGTGTTCTGAGGGGAAACCAGCGGCAGGCGCAGATAGTCGCAGCGTTCCTCGGTGAGCGCCACGCAGATCAGGCCGCGCCCGTGCGTGGCCATGAAATTGATAAGCTGCGGCGTAACCCTCTCGGCGGCGATGGTCAGATCGCCTTCGTTTTCGCGGTCTTCGTCGTCCACCACCACCAGGATGCGGCCGGCGCGGATCTCCTCGATGGCGTCCGGGATGGAGACAAAGGGCATCAGTCCTTCTCCTCCATGAAGCAGTACCCGATCATGTGGCACACGACCAGGTGGGCGTCCTCGATCCTCCCCATGTGCGGCACGGCGACCTGGATGTTGAGCTGGGCCAGCGGGCCGAGCTGGCCTCCGTCGCGGCCGGTGAGGGCGATGGTCCGGCAGCCGGCCGAGTTGGCGTACTCGATGGCGCGGAGCACGTTGGGGGAGTTGCCCGAGCCGCTGATGCCCATGAACAGGTCGCCGGGCTCGGCGAAGTTCTTGAGCTGCTCGACGAAGACGGCATCGTAGGAGACGTCGTTGGCGTAGGCCGTGAGCGTGGGGATCTGGTCGGTGAGGGCCAGGATCTTGAAGCGCGAAGCGCGGTTGAAGCTGGCGCCCTTCACGATGTCGCAGGCGAAGTGCGAGGCGGTGGAGGCGCTGCCACCGTTGCCGCAGACGAAGATGCGGCGCCCCTGCTCGCGAGCCTGGCGGAACCAGTCGATGGCCTGGCCGACCTTGTCCAGCGGGATGGCGTCGATCGCCCGCAGCAGTTGGTTCTTGTAATCTTGTGGAAAACTCATTCGGTCTTCAATTCCTCGGCCAGCGCGAGCGCGCCGTACAACACGCTGTCGTCGGCGAACAGGGCCGGGACCACGTCGATGCGGGCCCGCGACCAAGCCGTGATTTGCCTCCGCAATTCCTCGCGCAACGGCTCGAACAGCGCCGGGCCGGCTTTGCTGATGCCGCCGCCGATCACGATTCGCGCCGGGTTCAATACCATGATACAAGCCTTCAGACCCAGCGCGAGGTCCACTACGTAGCGGCGGACAAAATCGGGGTCGCGCAACAATTCGTGGGCGGGACGGCCGTGGTCGCGCTCCAGCCACAGCCCGCTGCACATGCGCTCGAAGCAGCCGCGCGCGCCGCACAGACACTGCGGTCCATCGGGGCGGATGGTGAGGTGGCCGAGCTCGCCGGCGTAGGAGTCGGCGCCGCGCCAGATCTTGCCGTCCAGGTAGATGCCGCCGCCAATGCCCGTGGAAAGGGTCATGTAGAAAACCGAGGGGCACTCGCGGCCCGCGCCGTAGCGCGCTTCCCCCAGCGCGCCCACGTTGGCATCGTTGTCCATGATGACCGGAACCCGGAGGAGCGAGAGAAGCTCTTCGCGCAACTGGAAGCCGCCCCAGCCGCCGACGTGGGTCGACAGCACGACGCGTTGCTCGGCGAAATTGAGAGGGCCGCCAAAGCCCACACCGCAACGATGGATGGGCTGCCAGGCCTTGGCGATGCGTCCGATCTGCTGGATCATCCAGGCCGGGCCGCCCGCGCGGTCGGTGTGCTGAGTGGCGCGCTCGACCATGCGATTGCCTTCAAAAAGGGCCAGCGAGAATTTGGTGCCGCCGATGTCGATGGCTAAGGTATTCATCGGGAAACCGGGAGCCGGTTGACTACTCCCTTACCAGTTTCCAGGGTTTTGGGGAGATCTTCAACGCCAGGGCGTGGCTGCCCGGGAGTTTCTCGGGGAGCGTCAGTTTCAGGCTGCGGGCGGATTGCGACCAGGGCAAGGCGCCGGGAGCGCCGAGGAGCTCGACGGTCGAGCCGGAGTCGGCCACCAGCGAATCGATGGAGATTTCGCGCGACTTGGGGCGGTCCAGGAGCAGCGCATACACGGCGTTGCCTTTCTGCGTGAAGCGGACATCGATGCCGTCGGCGGTCCTGGCGTCCGGGCGGACCCAGGGGCGCGTGCCGTATATGGCCTCGCCGTTCATCTTGAGCCAGGCGCCCAGATCGCGGAGGCGCTGCAATTGCAGATCGGAGATCGTGCCGTCGGGTTTCGGGCCGACGTTGAGCAGCAGATTCCCGTTCTTGCTCACGATGTCCCCCAGCAGATTGATCAGCTTGTCCGAGGCGATCACGTGCTGCGGGCCTTCGGCCTGGTTGTAGCCGAAGGAGAAGCCCAGGCCGCGACAGGCCTCCCATTTCTTCTCCGTGATCTTGTTGTAGGAGGAGTATTCGGGCGTGGTGATGTCGGCGTGGTCGACGCCGAAGCGGTTGTTGATCAGGCCGTCGGGCGTGCGGTTGTAGAAGGCGGAGAAGATCCCCAGCACGTCGCCCTGCTTTGGGTACGAGATGTCGTTCCAAAGGATGGCGGGCTGGTAGCGGTCCATCAATTCGCGCCAGTGCGCGTCGGCGTATCTGGCGTACTCCTCGGTCTGGGGCACGGTCTTGCGCAGATCTCCAAAGACGGCGATGGGCGTTTCCACGAAGCTCCAGTCCAGACCGCCGGAGTAGTAAAGCCCCATCTTGAGATTCTGCGCGCGTACAGCTTTGGTCAATTCGCCGACAAGATCGCGCGAGGCGTGCTGCTGGTCCGGACGGCGATGGGGGTTGCGGACCTGGCTGGGCCACAGGGTGAAGCCATCGTGATGCTTGGTGGTGAGGACCACGTAGCGCGCACCGGCCTCCTGGAACAGTTTGGCCCACGCGTACGGATTCCACTTCTGAATCTCACGATTGAAGATGGGGACGAAATCCAGATATTGGAAGCTCTCCCCATAGGTGGCGGTGTGGTGTTTGCGGGTGGGCGAATCGGGGATCTTGAGCGTGTTGAGGTACCATTCGGCGTACGGATTGTTCTTGAACCACTGGTCGGGGGCGACTTTGCCCAGCTCGCCCGAGGGAGTGGCCCAGGCCGGAACCGAGTACAGTCCCCAGTGGATGAAGATGCCGAGTTTGGCGTCTTCGAACCACTCCGGAACCTTGTGGTGGCGCAAGGATTCCCAGGTAGGTTCGTAGTTTTGGGCGGCGGCGGTGAGGACCGCCAGGAGTAGGAGGGAGAGGCGCACCATGGCTGGTGATTATATCAGGGGAGCCGCGGCCTCACTTCTTCGGCTCGCGATTCACGTTGATGTTCATCCCCCGCCGCGGCCGGCCCAGCAGCGCCTGCGCCAGGTCGATGGAGGCCAGCAGGTTCAGATCCGGGTCGGCGATTTTCCCCAACAGCGGCTCCGCGTCGACCCCGAACAGGTTCGCCGCGCGATAGACGTTCATACGGTAGTACTGCGTCGACGGCCAATACTCGCGCAGCGCCTTGTTGGGAGTGTCGGCATCGGCGTCTTTCTTGTAGAGCTCCGCGGCGTCGGCCATCCCTTTGTCGATGGCCTCCCAGGCGCGCTCGGGCTCTTTGATCTTGTGGTACGCCTCCGCCACTATGTCCCAGGTTCCGATCCGCATCTCGATCTCTTTCATCCCCTCGAGCGTCCGCACGCAGTCGTTCAACACGCTGCGCGCCATGGCCGGGTCCTTGTCTCCTACCCCGCGCGCGATCGATCCCAGCGTCTGCGCCTTGGCGTACTCGAGTGGAATGGTCTTGGCAATCTCCAGCGCCTTCCGCGGATCTTCCTTCATCGCCGCCTGAGCTTCCGCCGACCGCGACGACGCCAGCGCGTCCAACTGCATCCGGGCCCGCTGCTCCGCGCTCGCCTTCTGGCCCGAGGTGACGCTGGTGCTCATGTTGTCGTCCGCTCCGCCCCGCATCGATTCGGCGCCCTTGGGAAACCGCTCCAAGGCGGCCTTCAACTCGGGCCGCTTCTCCAGGATCTCGTCCGCCCGCTTCGCTTCGAAGGCCCGCACGATGTGCAGCAGGTTGAACAGCTCCGCATCCTGCTGGGAGCCGAGCGACACCGACCCCTTCGAAGTGGACAGCGTCTTGAACATGGGCTGGTCGTCGGTCCGGTCGAGAATCGAGTTCACCAGCGCGCGCACGGCGTCATTGGCCATCTGCGGCGGCACGTCCTGCCAGTGCCTGGCTAGAAAATCGCCGAAAGGCCCGTAGGGACGTCCGGCGTAGGCCGACGTCGCCGACCCGAACAATTGCACCCGCCGCGCGTCGTCCGGGGACAGTTTCTCGAACACCTGCATCGCGGCGCGAAACGGGAACTGGCCGGAGACGCCCACCGTTTCGATCACCTGAATGGCGCGGTCCAGCTCCTTCTTGTCCACCAGCCGGGCGACAATTCGCTCCACGGGGCGGACGCGGACGTCGCGCTGGGCCGAGGGCGGCGGGCCCATTTGGGTCACCATCTCGACGGCCTTCTCCAGATTGACCTCTGCCGCCGTTGCGACCACGACCGACTGCAGCTCGCCGCGCTGCGCGTCGGGCAGTGCCGCAGCCGCGGCAAAGGCCTGCTCCAGAAACTCCACGGCTTTCTTGGCGTCGAAGAGGGCATAGTTCTCCCCCAGATGCAGCAGGCCCGCGACCTGCACCTCCGGCTGCGCCGCCGTCACGGACTTGGCCGCCCGGTCGAGCAACTCCCGCGCCTTCTCCTTGGGCGAAGGCTTCTCCGGTTTCTCTTCGCCGGCCTGCGGTTTGGACGCGTCCTGCGCGAACAATCCGGCCGAAAGCCACAGACACCACAAGATCATCCGCATAATGCCATGATACGCCTGAAACCGGAATCGGTTATGGGGGTTGGGACTTCCCGTCTGTTCTTCTTGGCGATCTTGGCGTTCTTTGCGAGATGTCCTGAGCCGGGCGCCTAGGCGCGATTGGTTTCGGCTTCGCCGGTGTGGTTTACCCGAGCGCCTTGGCGGCCTTCTCGTAGGCCGCGAACTGATCGCGGTAGGATTGATACCCCTCGCGCCCCATCAGCCCGAAGGTGAACTTCTTGCCGAGCTCGACGCCTTCCTGATCGAAGGCGTCGATGCCCATCAGCTCGCCCATGAAGGCGGTCTCGAACTCCATCATCTGGAGGAAGGCCCCCAGGTGCTCGGCGTCGACCCGTTGCAGGGTGAAGGTGCAGTTGGGGCGCGAGACCTCCACCATGGCGGCGGCGGTGGCGCGGCGCTCGGCGTCGATCAGCTTGGCCAGGGACTGGCCGCGCAGGTAGTCGAAGGCCGGGAGGTCCCACTTGGTCTTGGGCAGCCGGCCGGTGGCGCCGAAATTCTCAACCGCCCAGAAGGTGAACACCTTGTCGTTGGGTCCTTCGATATAGAGTTGCACCTGGGAGTGCTGGTCGGTGGCGCCCAGGGCCGCCACCGGGGTTTGGCCCACGTGGACGATCTCGCCCTTACGGTTCTTGGCCTTGCCCAGCGATTCGGCCCAGAGCTGGCGGAACCAGAAGGCGGTTCCCCACAGCCGGTTCGAGTAAGGGAAGGCCACCTGGATCGGCTTGTTCCTGGCGGTCAGCAGCGCGTAGTGCGCCTGGGCCGCGCGCAACGCGATGTTCTCCTCCAGTCCGGGCCGCCAGCAGAGGTGGGTCATGGCGGCGGCGCCCTTGCAGAGCTTGCGGATGTCGATCCCAATCAACGCCGCGGGCAACAGCCCGACCGCCGAGAGCACGCTGAACCGTCCGCCGACGTTGTCGGGCAGGTGAAACGTCGCGTACTGCTCGCGCGCGGCCAGCGCGGCAAGATCGCCCTTGCCTTGGGAGGTGACGGCGGCGATCCGGGCGCCCGCCTTCTTGCCCAGCGAGCGGCCCAGCCATTCCTGGAGGATCATGAACGTGGCCACCGTCTCGGCCGTGGCGCCGGACTTGGCGATCACCACTACCAGGGTTTTCCTGGGGTTCATCGACTCCAGCGCGGCCTGCATGAACGAGGGGTCGACGTTGTCGAGAATGGCCAGGCGGGGATTCCGCGTCGAGAAGGCCGGCTGCACCGGATGCGGGCCGCGCAGGCCGCAATCCAACGCCCAGGCGCCCAGCGCGCTGCCTCCGATACCCACCAGGCAGACCGTGTCGTAACTGCCGCTCACGCCCGCTGCATACCGGCGGACCGACTCGATCAGAGGCTTCTGGAAAGGCAGGTGAGGGAATCCGTAGTTCCCGTCTTCCACCCGCTTCTGGAAGGATTTGAGGGCCGCAAGGGCGGCGCTGCTGGAGGCCGCCAGATCGCTTCTCCGGACACCATGGGCGTCGCCAACCATCTCGGCGAGAAGGTTGGTCTCATCGAACTGGATTCTCATGAGGCTACTCTTTGAGCGTCGGGAAAGTCTTGCTGATGTGGTCGTGCCAGGTCAGGCTCTCCTCATCCACCAAGGCCCACGCCAGGCCCAGGCCGAGGGGGCCGAAGCTGACAATCCCAGCCGCGAAGCGCACCCATCGCTCGCGCCGCGTGACCGGGAAGCCGTCGAAGTTGATGGTGCGGAGCCCAGTCCAACGGCGGCCGGCCGAGTCCGATCCCGCCAGAATCCAGGAGGCGCCGTAAAACAGAGCCGTGAAATACAGCGCCAGGCCGTAGTAGGGCAGCGTGGCGGGGTCGAAGCGCAATTCGGCCCCGATCGCCACGGTGGCCACGAACAGCGCGAAGGCTATCAGGACGATGCCGGCGTCCAGGGCGAAGGCGACGGCCCGGTGAATGTGGGTCGCCACCGCCGCATCGCAGAAAATGGAGGCTTCGACAGAAGTGGCCAGAGTGCGCGGGGCGTGCGGCGCCGGCGGAAGGAACTCCAGGTAGGGCTGGGACTCCGGATCGGGAACGGGCCGCCGCGGCCGCGGCCGGTGCGCGGGAGGCGCCGCGGTTGGGGTCCTGGGGAACGGGATCACCTTGTCGGATTCGCCCTCCCAGGCGAAGGACTGCTGGCGCGGGGCGCGCTGCACGGTCGAGGGCGCGGCTGCCTCGGTTACTTCAACCTCTGCCGGCTCCGGACGGACTGAAACCCCCATGGCGGTGGCCAGCGCGCCCACGGTGTCGGCCACCGGATAGTGCTCCGGGGCCGGGCACGCCGGGCGCCGATCCAAACGGCGGCCACAACGCTTACAGCGATACTCATCCTCTGGATTCAGGTAGCGACAATAGAGACACGTCATCAGGTTGCTGAGGCGGTGCTTGCCAGAACCGAATTCGCCATGCTACGTTTGCGGTTGGCCTGTATTCCGCACACTGCCGTGAGCCGGCGAAGTCCTCTTCCTCTTGGTACCATAATCGGCGGGTTTTGTCACGATCTTTCGTTCCGGGCATCGATTTTTGTTCTTTTGGCGCTGGTCCCGGCGCGCCTGGCGTCACCGCAGATAAACCGCCAGCGGCCCCCTCTGCCCCCGCCGGCGGCTCCTACGCCGGCTCCGCAGCCCGTTGCGCCGAAGACTCCGCGGTCCAACGCCCCGCCCGCCGGATTTTGCGACGTGGCCGGCGTCACCCAGGAAGTAGAAGGCGCCTGGCGCCGCCTGCGGGGCAAGGCGCGCATCGAGTGCCAGGAGATGGCGCTGGAGGCCGACGAAATCGACTACTACGTCAACAGGGCGGAGGAGAAGGAATACGCCGAAGCCCGCGGCAACGTGCACTTCCAGCACTTCGAGCGCAACGAGGAGATCTGGGCGTCCAAATTCGAGTACGACATGGCCCAGGAAAAGGGCACGTTCTACGACGTGAAGGGCACTTCGGCGGTGCGGGTGGAAGCGCGGCCCGGGGTCCTGTCGAGCAGCAACCCATTCTACTTTCAGGGCAAGTGGGCCGAGCGGACCGGCATGCGTTATATCCTGCACGACGGCATGATCACCAACTGCCGCGTGCCCCGCCCCTGGTGGACCCTGCGCGGCCCCACCTTCGACATCATCCCCAACCAGCGCGCCATCGCCCACAACGCCACGTTCCGCTTGAAAAAACTGCCGCTGTTCTACACGCCTTTTTTCTTCAAGTCGCTGGAGAAGCAGCCGCGCCGGAGCGGCTTCCTGACTCCCAACATCGGCAACAGCTCCCGGCGCGGCAAGATGTTCGGGCTGGGCTACTACTGGGCCATCAACAGGAGCTTCGACGCAGCCTACCGCATCCAGGAGTTCACCCAGCGCGGTCAGGCGCACCACATCGACTTCCGGGGAAAGCCGCGTCCCGGCACCGACTTCAGCGCCATCTTTTACGGCGTGGACGACAAAGGCCTGGAGCAACGCGATGGCAGCCGGGTCAAGCAGGGGGGCTACTCCCTGTACACGTCCCTGCAATCGGAGATCGGCAAAGGGTTCTACGCCCGGGGCCAGATTAACTACCTGAGCTCGCTGATCTTTCGCCAGGCTTTCACCGAAACATTTCAGGAGGCGATCTTCTCGGAGGTGCACTCGGTGGGATTCATTGCCCGGCAGTGGTCCAGCTACAGCTTCACCGCCGCCTTCGCCCGCCTGGAAAACTTCCAGAGTACCGCGCCGGGGGACTCCATCACCATCCGCAAGCTGCCGGAGTTCTCCTTTGCCGGCCGCGACCGCCAGGTTCGCACGCTGCCGGTCTGGGTCTCTTTCGAATCCAAGGCGGCCCTGCTCGGCCGGAACCAGCCGCTGTTCCAGACCCGGCAATACCTGGAACGCTACGACATCCAGCCGCGCGTCATGACGGCCATCCGCTGGAAGGATTTCCATCTGTTGCCGGCCTTCTCGCTCCGCGGCACGCACTGGGGGGAGCGCCAGGACCCGAGCGCAGCGGGGCGCATCAGTGGAGAGAACATCAACCGCGCCTCGCGGGAGTTTTTCGCCGACCTGGTGATGCCGTCGCTGGAACGCACCTTCAAGCGGAAGACTTTCTTCGGCGACCAGTTGAAGCACGCGATCGAGCCGCGGGCCTCCTTCCGGCATGTGGCGGGCGTGGCCGATTTCGACCGCTTCATCCGCTTCGACGAGACCGAATTGCTGACCAATACCACGGAAGCGGAGATCTCGGTCACCAATCGCTTCTTCGCCAAACGCGGCGATCAGGTCTCGGAAGCGCTGACCTGGCAGGTCTGGCAGCGCCGCTATTTCGATCCCGGATTGGGCGGTACCGTGGTCGCGGGCCGGCGCAACGTGAGCCTGAGCTCGGTCGAGATCACGCCCTACGCCTTCTTTGACCAGCCGCGCAACTACTCGCCGGTCATTTCAGTCCTCCGCTCCAGTCCCGTGCCGGGGCTGGGCGTGGAGTGGCGCTCCGACTACGACCCCTTGCGCGGCCAGTTCGTCAACAGCAGCTTTTCCACCGATGCCCGGCTCGGCGAGTATTTCGTCTCGGCGGGACACAGCCACGTGCGAAGCTCCCCGGTGCTGACGCCGAACGCCAACCAGATTCGCGGGGCGGTCGGGTACGGCAAGCCCAATCATCGGGGCTGGAACGCGGCCTTCACCTCGGTCTACGACTACCGCCTGGGCGTGATGCAGTTCGCCACCACGGAAGTCGCCTACAACACCGACTGCTGCGGCATCAGCGTGCAGTACCGCCGCTTCGATTTTGGCGTGCGCCAGGAGAACCAGTTCCGCGTGGCCTTCGCGGTGGCCAACATCGGGACGTTCGGGACGCTGAAGAAGCAGGAGCGGCTGTTCTAAGCCCTACCACAGGCCCATCTTGCGGAGCAGCGCGGTGAATCGCGGGTCGCGGCGAAGACCCGCCAATTCGGGGAGGCGCGGGTTCAGCGCGTGTTCCTGGTAGGCCTTCTCCAGCCATTCGAAGGCCTGATCGGAGGATCCAAGTCCCGCGTACACGATGGCCGGAGCCGCCGCTGTGATAGATTCCGGCCCCGCGGCGAGCATGCGATCGAGGATTCGAGAAGCTTCCGCCGCCTGGCCGCTGCGAGCGTAGGCATAGGCCAGCCAGGGCGAGATCTGCGCACCCATCTGTTTCTCCGCCCCGGCGAGCCTCTCGATTCCTTCCGCATACCGGCCCATCAGCACGTAGGTCCGCCCCAGGATCCAGCGCCCCGGCGCGAAGTTGGGGTCCAGCTCGAAGACCTTGTGGCACCACTCCTCCGCTTCGTCATACCGTCCCGCTTCCAGGAGCGCGGCGGCTAGCGCCGCTGCGCCGGCGGCCGACAGCGGGTCCAGGTCGAGCGAACGCCGGATCTCGGAGATCCCGTCCTCCGTCCGGCCCACGCGGCCCAAGAACCACGCCCCATACCAGCGGCGAGCCCACACGTGGTTGGGATCGAGCTGCAGAGCCTGGCGAAACCGGCTCTCGGAGGCCTGCCACTGGTACATCCGCGACTGGTACACGCCCAGAGTGGCGTGAGCCTCCGGCAGGCTGGGATCCAGTTCCAGCGCCTTGCCGGCGGCCGCTTTCCACTTGGAATGCGCCGCCGCCGGAGGCAACGTGCCCGGGAGGGAGAGGTCGATGAGGCGCTGGTACGAGCAGGCAGCGCCCACATAGGCGGGCGCGAAGGAAGGATCTTTGGCCATGGCCTGTTCAAAAAGGGCCAAGGCCTTTTGGGTCGCCTCGGGCTGCCAGTTCTCCCAGAAGTAGAGACCCCTCAGGTAAAGGTCGTACGCTTCCGGATGGGCCGGATGGCCTTTCGCCGCCCGCGTCACCAGCTTGACTCCCAGTGCGCGGGCAAGGGAACGGGTGATCTCCTCCTGGATGGCAAAGATCTCCTTCCTCTCCTTATCGTAGACGCGGGACCAAAGCTGCCGCTGATCGGAGACGCGAACGAGATTGGCCGTGATCTGGAGCTTGTCCCCGGCGGTCCGCACCGCGCCTCCGGCCACCGTGTCCACTTTGAACCGAAGGCCGATCTCCGGGACGTCCCGGCGTTTCTCTTTCATCGCTGACGCCGAGGCTCGCGGGATCACGCGCAGGTCGTTGATGCCGGACAGGCCGCGGATGATCTCGGCGCTCAGCCCCTCGCCGAGATACTCGATTTCGGTGCTGGAGTCGAGGTTCAGGAAAGGCATGACCACGATCGCGCGCAGAGGCCTGGGTGCAAAGCGCACCACCCACACCGCCGCCGCGGCCGCCGCGCCTAGGACACCGGCTCCGCCCAGCCGCGCGAGCGTCCTCCGCGAAAAGCGTTTCCCGGCCAGGGCCAGGACGGGCGCATACGCGCCTCTATGCAGCTCGATGACGATCGCATCGCGCCGCCCAGCACCCGCATAATACCGCCGTAAGCGGGAGCGCAGTTTGTGCGCTTCCTGCCGCACGGTCGGGTCGGATCGGGGATCGTAGTCCGGGTTCAGCCCATAGACCTCCACGCCGATAACGCGCTCGTCCAGCGCGCCGCTCTTCCCCTGGAGGGTCTGCTCCACGATGAATCGCAGGAAG
>JACOSH010000354.1 GCA_016178945.1 Acidobacteriota bacterium | reverse complement strand
GTCCCAGGCCGGAGATGTGCCGGCTCACCCAGGGCGAATGCGTCCCCACTTCCAGCGCCGCTCGGCTGGCCGCCATCTTCGCGAATAACGAACTCAGTCCGGTCCGGGTCGTCGACAGAGAGCTCTCGCCCACCACTTCTCCCGCTTCATCCAAGATGCAGTAGTGGCTGTTCCGATCCCCGAGGTCCAACCCGACGGTCAGCCTCTGTTTGCCTGCCATTTGATGAACCCGTTTCCGATCCTTCTTCGTCTTCTCTCGCTGGCTCTTCTTCGCCATGGTATGCTTCTTCATAAGCCGGTCTCCTTCTGGCACCTTATCGAGTGCGCCTATGGGGATCATAACGCATCCCCCAGGGGGCCGGCCTTCTCATACCATCTCTGAAAGTGCATTGGTTGCAGCGCGAATCGTACAGAGCCGCGACGGTGACGGAGCGGTTGCCGGTATTTTTCACAGCTTCTGCCTGTCGCGGTTGATCGGACGTCAGAATTCGATGTTGGCGCGAAACTCGATCACGCGCGGGCCGGTCGGCCCCGTGGTGGATTGTCCGAAGGTGAGATTCTGGACGGCCAGGCTGCCGATCCCGAACGTGGGATGATTGGTCGCGTTCAGAAACTCGCCTTGCACGACGAAGCGAAATCTCTCCCGGATCGGGATGGTCTTGTTCACCGACAGATCGAGGTTGTACCAGCCCGGTCCGTGAACGTAGGGGCGATAGCCCCAGGCGCCCGGCGTGTTCTGTGGAGCGAGGTAGTTCGGATTGGCGGCGCCGTTGCTTCCGATGTATTTCGCGTCGAAAGTCGTGACCCAGGGGTTGCCGGACTTGTACACGCCAATGCCCTGTTGAAAGTCCGCCGCGGTGATCCCATTGAAAACCACTCCGGAATCGCTCTGATTCGTATTGACCGTGGCGAAGCCATTGCCCATGATCGCCGGCGTGCCGCTCTGGGTGACGAAGATCGTTCCCAGAGTCCAGCCTCCCACGATCCGGTCCAGCGTCCCGCCCCGATTCAAGAGCGCCTTGCCTTTGCCGAAGGGAAGATCGAAGGTGCCGCTGGCGTGGACCACGTGCCGGATATCGAACAGGCCGGGCGAGTAGTTCAACCTGAAGTTGCGAGCCGTGTAGTAGATGTTATTCCCCTGGCCCTGGATGCCGTTCTGCGCGCTGATCCCCAGAGAGTGGGCCCAGGTGTAATTGACGTTGAACTGCATGCCGCGAGTCAGTCTCTGGCGAAACTCGATTTGTAGACTGTGATAATTCGAGTGGGCCGCGGCGTCCAGATAGTTCAGCGAGGCCCCGGCGGCATTGGGGTTAATCTGCCAGAAGTTGACCGGGAATCCGGCGCCGGCCACGTTGATGTTCCTGGCCGCGCAGGGAGAGAAGCTGGCCGTGCCAACCATGTTGCAGAAGAAGGTCGGATTGCCGGCCAGTGTCCGCGCCAGCGTGCCCGCCGCGCCGGTCTGCAGATTCGTGATGTAGCCGCCATTGGTGAAGTTGGAGGCCACGCCCGCGAAGGCCGCGCTGAAGATCGGGAGCGCCGCCTGCCCCGCCAGGCCGTTGTTGGCGAAGCTGTTGCCCCTTCCGCCGGCCTGGTTGATCCTCAGGTTGTTCTGCGCGTTGACGAACTCCCGGAGGAAACCGTTCTCGAAGATGTTCACTTCGTTCAGGTTGTAGCCGAGCCAGCCATGCAGCGACAGGTTGCCCACGTAGCGGACCTCGATCGCGCTGCCCGAGCCGATCTGCCGCTGCACGCCCAGATTCCATTGCTCGATGTAGGGCTGGCGGATGTTGGGATTCATGGCCCAGAACGAGGAGCCCGAGAAGGCCAGGTTGGCCGCCGGGACATTGGACGCATAGGCGGACGGCGTCAGCAGGTAAGGAGGCAGCGGGGTTCCGAAGATCAGCGATCCCGGCTGGAAGAATCCGGTCGAAGGAGTCGTATTGGGAGTCAGGTTTCCCTGCTGGAAAAAGAACTGGCCGCTGTTGGAAGCGAAGGCCCAGAAGTTCTGCGCGCCTTCGGTGTAGTTTCGCAGCGAGTAGCCGGTGCGGATGACGGTCCGGCCTTTTCCGAGTAGTCCGCCGAGGAGGCCTCCGGCGGGAGCAGGGCTCCAGGCCAGCGCGATGGCCGGCTGCGGATTCACCCAGGACGTCTTGTACACGTGAGATCGCGCCTGAAAGGCGGGATTCTGCGCGCCGCCCAGAGTGCCGGGCTTGAACATGGCGCCCACCGCAGTGGGTCCCCACAGGTCCGCGATGGTCGCCGGGCTGCTGTAAGCGCCGCTAATGTCGTGATCGTCCCCGACGATGTCCCACCGGATGCCGTAATTCAGCGTGAGATTGGGGCGCAATCGCCAGCGGTCCTGGACCCAGAAACCGCCGGCCGCGATGGCTTCATCCAGGTTGTAAGCGCCAAACGGTTTGTATTGCCTGGTCCCTGGATCCAGGGGACGCCCCACGGCGATGTTGACGCTCTGCACTCTTCCGGTCAACTCGGCGTACAGGTTTTGAGCGTTGACCAGCGCGGAATTGGGCGCGCCGGCGAAGGCCGAAGTGAAGACGGCGCCCACCGGATCCTGGCCGGTAATTCCGAAATTGTAGATGGGTTCGCCGCCGGGCCCGTTCCAGTAATGATCCTGCTCCCGGTACCAGGAACCGCCGAAGACGAAGGAGTGAGAGCCCTTCTGCCAGTTCACGCTGTCATTGGCGCTTAACAGCGGATAAAACGAGGAGATCGGGCGCCGGGGATAGGCTCCGCCATACAGGCTCAGGCCGTAGTTCCACACCTGCTCATACATGTTGGAGAGGTCCAGTCCCAGGTTCTCCGGCGAGAAGACGCTGTACTGATACATGTAGCCCGCGTGGAACTGATTGATCAGGGTGGGACGAATCACCCAGTCCAGGCCAAAGCCCGCGATGCGGTTATTCCCGCCGCTGGAGGTGTTGTTGAGGGGATCGATGCCGCCCGGGAACTGCGGCGCATAACGGAGGTGATCTTCGTTCTTGGTCTGGCTGTAGGACAAGTTGAGGCGCAGGTTCTGGCTGGCGTGGTAATCGGCGCGAACGGCCGGAAACCAGTTCTTGATCTTTTCGGGAGGGGCCAGGAAGGCGAGTGTGGAGAGATTCGGATCCGACCCCTGGATGAGCGTTCCCTGGTTCAGAACGTTGTTGATCTTCTGGAGCTGGCCGGCAATATTGGGGTGCACCGCGGAGGGGAAGCCGGCGCTGCCCGCCAGTTGCAGCACATTCACGGTCCTCAGGCTTCCGCCCGTGTCCCGGTAGCTGAAAAGCCCCTGCTGCGCCGCCGGATTGAGGACGGTCGAAGTGACGGTGTTTCGCAGCGGCCGGATCGATTCGGCGAAGGTGAAGAAGAAGAAGAGCTTGTTCTTGAGAATCGGGCCTCCCAGGTTGCCCCCGAAATCATTCAGGTTCAGAGTGCTCCTGGGAATGCGGCGGGCGTTGTTGGACCAGGAATTGGCCTGCAGCACGGTGTTGCGGAGGTCCTCAAACAGGCGCCCATGAAACTCGTTGGAGCCGCGCCGGGTCACGATGCTGATGCGCATGGCCGAGGTTCCGGTCCCACCCAGGTCCAACTGGGCCGTCTGGATGGTCATCTCGGCGACATCCTCGATGCGCGGCTGGACCGCGGTGGTGCCGTAATTGAAACCGCCGCTGCGGAAGCGGTTGCTGATACCGGGGGTGCCGTCGAAGTCCGCGCCCACCACGGCGCCGCCCGGCAGGTTGTTCCAGGTGCCGGTGGTGCTCCCGGGTCCGCCGCTGGTGGCCCAACCCGGCACCAGGAACGCCAGGCTCATGACGTTGCGGTTCAGCATGGGAAGGTTCACCACCTGCTTGGTGTCAATCGTGTCGGCCAGCACGCTCGAGTCGGTCTCCAGCAGCGGCGTTTCGCTGGAGCTGACGGTGACGGTCTGAGTAGGGACGCCGATCCTCAGCGTCGCGTTGACCGTGGTGATGCGCGCGGTCTGGACCTGCACGGATTGAAACACCTGGCTCTCAAAACCGGCTTTGGCGACGGTCAATTGGTAGATGCCGAACGGCAGGTTGGGAAAGGAGTACGCGCCGCCGGCCTGGGTGGCGGCGCGGCGAATATCGTTGGTGGCCAGATCCTTGAGCTCCAGTTGAGCGTCCGGCACCATCGCCCCGGCCGGATCGGCTACATTCACGGTCACGGATCCCGTATTGCTGGTCTGCGCCCACGCCAGGCCCAAACCCAGCAGCGCGGCCGGCAGCCCTCGAGTCAACGTGTGCATGATCGTTCCCCCCTACCAGACTGTTTGCTGATCGAGAATTCTATGCGCGTCCACTCGCCAAGTCAAGGGCGACCACGCGAAACCGGTCCACTAGTTTGCATTCCTTGCCACGGCTCGGTGCTATCATTGACCCGTGATCGGCCGGACTCTTTCGAATTATCAGATCCTGGAGAAAACGGCGAGGGAGGGAGTGGGCGACGTCTATCGCGCGGGATCAGCGGCTCGGCCGCGACGTTGTTGTCATCAAAGTCCTCCGGCGGCTTACATGGCGACATTGCGCTCGACCCAATGAACAACTTCCTAGAGTGCGTCCGGACCCGCAAGCTGGCGAACGGCGACGTGGCTCATCGGCCACCGGTCGGCCCAGGCGTCGCACTTGTGCAACATCGCATACGCGCAGAAGCGACGCTTGAGGTTCGACACCGTTCGGGAAGAGATCTGCGCGCCCGATGCCCGCCAAGATCATGATTTCGGCACGTCAAGCGCCAACGCGGGTTTTGGTCGTATCCGGACGCCCAGAAATCACACCTCTCAAGAGCAGGGCGGATACATCTGAGTCCGCACGGCATAATGCATGTCCGGAGTTTGGACCAGCGCGCTACCGACTGGGAGTTGCTCAATGGTGTCTACGAAGTTCTCCTCTCGTCTTGGCTTCAGAAAGCCAGCGACCTTCCGTGATGCTGGAAAATTCGTGCGGAAGACGATCTTGGTCCCAGCATTGCCCAATACGTCTGGGTGGAAATCATTCACGCCTTGGCTGGCAGAAATCACCACCACACCGAACTTACGGCCCTCCTTCATGATCTTCGGCAGGGTCGTATCACGACTGATCCGATGGGCTTCGTCCAAAACGATTGCCACGCGGAGCCGGTCTTTTTCCCCCCATGCGAACATGTCCTTGTAGATCTTGCGCAGGACGAAGGCTCCAGCGGCCATCTGTAGTTGTTCAAGAGAGTGGCGGTGCAGGTCGATTACCAGGCCGCGTTCGCTCGCTTTGAGGAAGTCAATGTTGCCGGCATCCACGCCCTCCCGAAAGAGTTGGAAATCGAATACCGGCTGGCAACGAACCAGGACGTTACGCGTCCCCCTTCGCTCTTCGTGCTGCCTGATCTTCCGCTCCAATTCCGCCAGTTTCGGCAGTGCAGGTTGGCCGCTACTTTCGAAGCCGGCCTCAAGATAGCAGTCCCGCATAGAGTCGTAAATGATCCCGCGCTGGATGTCGCCGAGGCCAAAGACGTATTGGAAGATCTCCGCGATGGCGAAGGCGTTGGTTTTCCAGTAGCTGGTTCCGCCATCTTGCTGGCTCACGGCCTCGAACGGCGAAAATGGCAGCCCCTGAGTGGCGTCCCACACGGCAGGCTTGGCCAGCCGATAGTACTCGGAGTTCGGCGAGCCGAACTGTCCATGAAAGTCGATAATGATCGACGGCAGCCCTTGACGAGCGGTCTCGCACAACAGGCGAGTCGTGGTCCAGGATTTTCCCTGTCCCGGGATGCCGATGATGAACAAATGGGGGCTCCCTTTGACCCCGGCTTTCCAAGTGACGATCTCTTCATCGAGTGAAACGCCGAGAGGCACGGCTAACTCGATTGGCAGGCTTGCAGGAAGTTCAGAGGAAGGACTCACAGTCGCAGGTGGCCTCGGAGGTGACGCAACAGGTTCGGTTGCTGGCCGCTCCCCTTGGGTGGGCTCAGTGGGCTCACTGGTGCGAAAAACCGTCGCGCTTTCGAAATCTTTTGCGGTAAGAATGCGGAATGACGCCCCTCTACGGGAGTAAGGCTTCCGCGGAGCACCGGCAAGATCCACGACGAATCCGCGGTAAGCAGACTTCATCTGTGGGATGCCTCCCTCTAATCTGGTCAGCAATCGAAGGGTCTCCTGCAGAGTTTCCGAACTCTCGAAGAACCCGTAACGCAGGGCTCGCTTGGCGTAGAACCGAAGCACGGCGGTCAGCTTCGACCGTTGGACGATGTGATCCACCCGGACGTCAGGACTGAAGAACAAGTCGCGAAAGCGCTTCTCCGTGGCCTCCATCTGATCACACATGCGGTCGGTCAACTCTGTGAGTCCGCCCAGTCCAGCTCGCGACTTCACTTCAACGAATGATACGTCGAGTCGATTGGCGCGGAGGCGGATCTGGACAAGGTCACAGCGGGACAGCGCGCCGGTTTGGGATCTCTCGTCCTCACCACGGCCACGGGATTGGGTGACGGAGAAGATTTCCGGATGTGCATCCACCTCGGGGGTCACCTCAAAACCGACCATAGAGGGTCACTTCAAAACCGACCAACGGACATCCCTCTGGACAAGAACTTGTTTTACCTCGGCGACTGCTGTTTTGGCAATAGCTAACTTGACCCAGGTCGGTCCGCAAGC
>JACOSH010000163.1 GCA_016178945.1 Acidobacteriota bacterium | reverse complement strand
GATGAGTCAGCGGAAGGTCGCAGCGGCTGAAAGCCAGTTTGAAGCCGTACTGGGGAAAACCCGTCGTACGGAATTTTAGAGGGGGAGGAGGAAACGTATGCATGGTCTGGCGGCTCTTTGCCACGAAGCTCGAAAGGGCGGCTACATCGGAAGCCGATTGACCTACACATGGCGCGCCTCTTCTCTACTCGGTGATCTTTGCGAGATAGATCCAGAGCCCGCCACTTCGCGGAATCGCCCAGTTTCCAAAGGGTACACTGAGAGCTATGTCGGAAAACGCACCTCGTCGACGATGGATGTCCGGATTGCTGGGCTGGGGCGGACTGGCACTGGGGGCCGCCGCCGCCCAGCGGCCGCGCGGCGCTCCCGCCCCGCCGCCGCCCCCCGCGGACAATCCCTCCGGACTGGGACAGCTCCATCGCGCGCGCACCGGCAAGCGCCGCCGCGTCTCCAGCTTTCACCGCGGTGGAAAGAACGCCGACGCCATTCCCATCGAAGCGGGGCAGCTCGTCACACTGGCCGATCTGAAAGGCGCCGGCTGCGTACGCCACGTCTGGATGACCATCTCGTCGGCCGAGCCGGACTATCTGCGCCGCCTGGTCTTGCGCGCCCACTGGGACGGAGAAACCAATCCCAGCATCGAATCCCCCGTGGGTGACTTCTTCGGCGTGGGGCACGCCCGCGTATCCAACTACTGGTCGCTGCCGTTGAACATGGTGACCGGCGGAAACGCGGAGCGCAATAACCAGGCGGCCATGAACTGCTTTTTCCCCATGCCCTTTAGCACAGCCGCGCGCCTGACCGTCGAAAACCAGGGCGAGAAAGCGGTCAGCGCCCTCTACTACTACGTCGACTACGAATCCTACGATCGCGCCCCGGCCGACGCGCTGCGCTTCCACGCGCAGTGGCGGCGCGAGAAGCCCACCAAGGCCAGCCTGGACCTGGCCGCGCCCGGCGCCACCTTCGCCAAGATCAACGACCTGGCTAACCTGGATGGGGTGGGCAACTATGTCATCCTCGACGCGGTCGGCCGCGGCCATTACGCAGGCTGCACGCTGTCCATCGATCACATCAACCCCATCCCAAACTTCGGCTGGTTCGGCGAGGGTGACGACATGATCTTCATCGACGGCGACAAGACGCCGACCCTCTCCGGAACCGGCACCGAGGACTACTTCTGCGCCGCCTGGGGCTTCCCCGGCGGCCAGAATTCCATGCCCTATCACGGCGTCTCGCTGGCCGGTGCCACCGAGGGCCCCGCCGCTTACTCCGGCAAATGGAGCATGTACCGCTTCCACGTCGAGGATCCCGTGATGTTCGAGAAATCCATCCGGGTCACCATCGAGGCCGGCCACGCCAACGTGCACGCCAACGACTACTCGTCGGTCGGCTATTGGTATCAGGCCGAGCCGCACCGCGCCTTCCCCCCGTTGGCGCCGGCCGCCGAGCGCCTCCCGCTCTCCGCCTCCGACAGCATGCGGCTTTTCTGGCGGACGCGCTGAACGGCCGCCCCTCACACCTGATATCCTGTTCCTCCATGACCTCCGCTCAAGTCTTGAGCCAGAAGCCTACCCGGGTCCGCTACTGGGTGCTGGTGTTTGCAGTCACCCTGGCCGTGATCACCTACATCGATCGCGTCTGCATCTCCCAGGCGATCATCCCCATCGAGAAGGAGCTCGGCCTCACCCCCAGCCAGAAAGGCTACGTCTTCGGGGCGTTCACGCTGGCTTACGCGCTGTTTGAGATTCCAGGCGGGTATATGGGCGACGTCATGGGGGCGCGTCGCGTCCTGATGCGCATCGTGGTCTGGTGGTCCGTCTTCACCGCCGCCACCGGATGGGCGTGGAGCTACCTGTCGCTGGTGGCGATCCGTTTCTTCTTCGGCGCGGGCGAGGCGGGCTGCTTTCCCAACGTCACCAAAGCTTTCACCGTCTGGCTGCCCGCCGAGGAGCGGGTTCGCGCCCAGGGGATCATGTGGATGAGCGCGCGCTGGGGAGGCGCCTTCACGCCGCTGCTGGTCTATCAGATCCTGCAGCTCATGCACTGGCGGCGGGCCTTCGAGCTGTTTGGCGCGATCGGCGTGGTATGGGCTGTTCTGTTCTACCTCTGGTTCCGCGACAATCCGCGTGACAACAAGAAAGTCAACCCGGCCGAGCTGCGGCTCATCGAAGAATCCAGCCACCAGGCCTCGGGACACGGAAGTGTACCCTGGGGCAAATTCATCCGGTCGCAGCAGGTCTGGCTGCTGTGCGGGCAGTATTTCTGCCTCTCCTATGGCTGGTACTTTTACATCACCTGGCTGCCGAGCTACCTGAAGAACGCGCGCGGCCTCACGCTGGCGACCGGCGCCCTGCTGGCCACCCTGCCGCTCTTCATGGGAGGCCTGGGCTCGCTGATCTGCGGCTACATGTACCCGCTGGTCAACCGCTGGACCCACGACGTCGGCAAGAGCCGCCGCGTCATGGCCTACATCGGATTCAGCGGCGCCACCGGCTTCCTGGTCCTCTCCACCTGGCTGCAGGACGCGCGGCTGGCCATGTTTTCGATGGGGCTGGCCAGTTTCTGCAACGACCTGGTAATGCCCGGCAGTTGGGGCGCCTGCATGGACGTGGGAGGCAAATACGCGGGCACCCTCTCCGGCACCATGAACATGATGGGGAACTTCGGGGGCGTAGTCTCGCCCATCGCCATCGGCTATATCCTCGAGAACACCCACAACAATTGGGACATCACCTTCTACGTCTCGGCGGCGGTCTACTTTGCGGGCCTGTTCTTCTGGCTGCTGCTCGACCCGGTCACGCCGCTGGAGGAGAAGGTTCACTAGCCGCGCGGCAACCACCGGCAATTGGCTACCTGCCGCGCAATAGGCCATTATTCGGCTACTACGCCGTCAGAGATGGGATATGTTGCCACTCGACTCCGGCAGATTGGCGCAACTGGCTATTCCGGCCGGAACCGGCTGGCTTCCCGGCGCGTGCATGGGAGCACGCGGAAAACAGGACCTCTGGACCAGCCAGAAGCCTGAAGTCCTGGAAGCATTGCGCGAACAGGCCATGATCCAAAGAGCCGAATCGTCGAATCGCATCACGGGGTTGGCATGAGGGCAAGAACGAGATCATTCGGTCGAGTGCGTTCAGGCCCGGCCCGCCAAAAGCGATCTGGTTCGCCAGACCGTGCTTGCCGTGGAGCGGTTCACGTTGGCCGGCATGGCGGCGCAGTTGCCGGCGGCGAGTTCACTCAATCCGCGCGCCTCAAGGAAGGATGTGGGGTCGGGGCGAGTGGATTCGAATGAACAATCTAGCGGCAGGCATAGGCAATGCGACGTTGATTCTTCCGGCTCAATGGCTTGCGGCACGACCCAGGCAAATCGCTCACAACGCAGATCCACACGGTGGGCATAGCCGCAATTACGGGTTGAATGCGGGCTCCTGCCGATGCGACACTAGACTCGAGAGGGTATGATGACAAGCGAGTACATCGAGGAACGAAACGGCGGCTATTATGTCGCGGGCACACGAATCTCCCTCGACTCCGTCGTGTACTCCTTCGAGCGCGGCAATTCGCCGGAAGCGATTCAGAAGGAGTTCCCACTCCTTAGACTCCCCCAGATATACGGCGCGATCGCCTTCTACTTGGATCATCAGGCCGAGGTTCGCCAGTACCTGGAAAACGAGGAGCGCAGAATTCAGGAATCTTCTGTTGCGCTGAGTGAAGACAATCCTGAACTCTGGCGTCAACTCCAGCGAGCGCGCCAGGAATTGACTAAGCCACGCCAGTGAGCGTCCGATTCCTCGCAGACGCTGACTTGAACTACGCGATAGTCCAGGGCGTCCGCCTCCGTGAACCATCCATCGACTTCAAGAGCGCGCACGAAGCTGGCCTCGAAG
>JACOSH010000353.1 GCA_016178945.1 Acidobacteriota bacterium | reverse complement strand
GGGCACCCTCTACGTGCTGGAATTCAGATTCGGACGGATCCGGCAGATCTCTCCCGATGGCCGGATCCGCACCATCGCCGGCACTCTAAGAAGCAGCAGTACTCCGGTGGCGGCAGACGGAGATTCGGCGGTGTCGGGTTACCTGGACTTGACCTCCGAAGTAGGCTTGGCGAGCATGACGAGTGACGAGGGCGGCAACCTATATGTGCTGACCCAGGCCGCTCAACCCAGCAATTCTGTTGCCGCCGAGGACCGAGGAACCCTGGCGGCGCTCACGGGCCGCATTCGAAAGATCTGGGCCAGCCCGCCGGTCCTGACGGTGAACAGGGATCTGTTGGATTTCGCGACAAACGCTGGGGGCGAGGACCCCGCCGCGCAAACCCTGGTGGTCGAGGCCACCGCGGCGGGAGTCCCGTTTGAAGTGGCCGGCGTAGAGGCTTCCTGGCTTGAAGTGAGCTCGCCGGCGGCCCGGACGCCGCGCTTGGTGCAGGTCAGGGTCAATGCTTCCCGGCTCTCGCCGGGCCCGCACGAGGCTGTATTCAAAGTGCGCTCCGCCGTGACCACGCCCGGCGAAATCCCGGTAAGAATCAGAGTGGCCGCCGGCAGCCCGCCGCCGCCCCTGTTGGAAGTGGACCAGCTCGCGCTTTCGTTTCAGGCGGTGCAAGGGGCCAAGCCGCAGAGCCAGGAGCTGCGCGTCTCCAACCGCGGGAGCGGCGCCATGAGGTTCGCGGCCGAAGTGGAGGCCTCCGTTCCAGCGGCCTGGCTGCGGGTTTCACCAGCCTCCGGCGAGATCGGTCCCAACCGGCCGGCCGCGCTCACGGTAACCGCCGATGCGTCCGGTCTTACGCCAGGAACCTATGAAGGCGCCCTCCGCGTCTCGGCCTTCGGCCAAACGAAGACCGTCCGGGTCGCGCTCAGCCTCAGCGAATCCGGCCCGGCGCTGGCGTTGTCGCGATCGGGCCTTTCCTTTCTCGCTGTTCAGGGTGGAGGCCAGGCGCCTCCGCAAAGCCTGGACGTCCGGAACATCGGCACTGGGGCAGTGAATTGGCGAATCTCCACCTCGACGCGGAACGGCGGAGAGGGCTGGCTTCGGACCAGCCTGGTGGAAGGAACCAGCACCGCGGAAGGCGCCGTTTCCACTGTCGATGTGCTGGTGAATCATGCCGGTCTGGAACAGCGCCAGTACTCCGGGTTGGTGCAGGTGGACGCGCCGGGGGCCGCCTTCACCCCACAGGCGCTGAACGTGTTTCTTGAAGTTCTTGAACGGAACCGGAGGCCGGCCCCCGTGGTGCGGCCAAGCGAACTGCGTTTCAACCAGCCCCAGGGCACCGCCGACCAAGCCGGATCGCGAGAGCTTCTGATCTACAATCTCACCGCACAGCCGCTCTGGTTTCGATCCAGCTTGACAATCGAATTCACGCCCGACGGCTGGTACTATCCTCTGTTTGTTCCCAGTTACCCCGGCATCGGGTACGCTCCCGGCAGCGGAATGGTCCTGCCCGGCGAGCCCTTCCACATTGTTGTCCAGCCACTGCTGCGAAGCCTCACTTATGGAACGCTCACCGGTGTACTGACACTGCAGTTCTCGGACGGCTCCGTCCAACAGGTCCCTGTGACGCTCCTTAGTCCCAGACCTGGCGCCGCGGCCGGGGGCACTCCCAGCCTGCTGAAAGCGGCGTCGCCGCCGCTCGGGCCGGCTTGCGCGCCTGGGAGTCCGGCGGCGATAGGAGGAGGACGATGTTTCGCACGGTGATGGTTTTCCTGGGCGCCGCCGGACTGTGGGCCGCCCCACCGGCGTCCGTGGCGACTTCCAAGGTGCTGCCGCTGAACTTCGAGCCTAACCGCGGGCAGGCCTCCCCCGAGGTGCGTTTCCTGGCCCGCTCGCCGGGATTCACGCTGCTGGCCTCGGATTCCGAATCGGTGATTCGATTGGGAAAGTCCCGCGCCGGAATGATCCGCATGCGATTCGCCGGATCCGATTCACGGGCGCGACTGGAATCGCTGGAGGGTCAGGCAGCGGTGGTCCACTACTATCTCGGTTCCGACCGCTCGCGCTGGGTCCAGAACCTCCCCACTGTCCGCCGCCTTATTCGCCGCGCTATCTATCCCGGGATCGACGTGATCTACCATGGCAGCGGCGGCGCGCTGGAATACGACTTCCATCTCGCGCCGGGCGCCGATCCTGGCCGTATCGGCGTCCGCTTCGAAGGCCTCCGGAAACTTCGGATTAGCACGGCTGGGGACCTCATCGCGGAGACCGGGGATGGAGATCTGGTTCAACGCCCGCCTCGCGCCTGGCAGGAAAGGGCGGGCAACCGGATTCCGGTTCAAGTCCGGTGGATCCTTCTCGATGGCCGCACGGCGGGCTTTGCGGTGCTGGGCCACGACCCTAAGCAGGCGCTGGTGATAGATCCCATCCTCGACTACGCCGCCTTGATGGGAGGCTCCTCCGAAGACGCCGCCACCGCCATCGCCGCGGGCTTTCAGCTCGTTCTAGTTGCGGGACACACCCGCTCGCTGGACTTTGCGGACGGCAGCGTTTATACCGCGGGCCGGAGTGGAATCGACGCGTTTGTGACTCTCCTCAGCTCCAGCACGGGTGAGGTCGTGTCCACTACTTACCTGGGCGGCACGGGCGACGATCGCATTCTCTCGGCGTACTCCAACGGCAGCACGTTCGCAGTCGCGGGAGAGACCAGCTCGCGGAATTTTCCGATATTCACCCCCGCGTTTGGGTTCGTGCGCTCCGTCCAGCCCGTCTATGGAGGCGGGGCGACGGACGGCTTCGTCGTTCAGTTCGATCAGTTCGGCCGATTGTCGTACTCCACATATTTTGGCGGGTCGGGCGACGACCGCGTTCTCTCCCTGACCCAAGATTCGTCTGAGTCCTTCATGATCGTGGGCGAGACGACGTCGCCAGACCTGCCGTTGGCCAATGCCGTCCAGCCCGCTCCCGGCGGACGAAGCGACGCGTTTGTGGCCTGGTTCGACACCTACGGGTACTTGCGATTCTCCAGTTTTCTGGGCGGCGCCGCGGAGGACCGCGCCACTTCTGTCGAGAGGTGCTTCCCCGACATTTGCGTGGCGGGAGAGACATCCTCGGCGGATTTCCCGACTTTGCGGCCGCTACAGGCAAGTCTGTCGGGCCCCTCGGACGCCTTCGTGGCGCGGATTGAAATCCAGAAAGGCAGTCTGGTCTGGTCGACCTACCTGGGCGGTTCGGGCTCGGATAGCGTTGCGTCAATCCGCCTGAATCAGTGGGGCGACATCGTCGTAGCCGGAACGACGTCTTCGCCGGATTTTCCCGTCGCTCGCGCCAGTCAATCCAAGTTCGGCGGAGGGCCATCCGATGCTTTCCTGACGCGACTGAACGGCGACGGGTCCGGCATCGTGTTCTCGACCTATTTCGGCGGCACCGGAGAAGATCGGGCGTCGGCATTGGGCTACCCTACTTACGCTTTTTGGGGCCATTACTACGTGACCGGCTTTACGGCCTCGACGGACCTTCCACTTAGGAACCCTTTGCAGGAGTCGTTCGGAGGGCCTCCGGACGACGCTTTTCTAGTGCAGATGGACTCGGAGGGGCAAATCGTCCAGTCGACGTACTATGGGGGATCGGGTTCCGACCGGGCATTGGCGATCACGGTCGACAGTAATGAGACCGTCTGGCTCGCCGGGGTGACCGACTCGGCCGACTTTCCTACACCGGACCCGACTGCGAACGCCGCGGGGGGCTCCAGCGACGCTTTCGTCGCGCGAATCTATCCCGCCACGATATCGGCGCCGAACATCGCTCTGGGCCGCGATCTTCAGTCTGGTGTGTCGATCTTGCTGGGCGCGCCCGCGCCCGGCGCCGTCGCGGTTACGGCCACCAGCAGCGACCCGTCGAAGCTGTTGGTCTCCGCCAGCCCGACCGATCCCGGACGCGCGTCGGTGTTGCTGACGACGAGCAACGGCCGCCAAGCGAGTCTGTACCTTCAGGCGTTGGATTCCTCCGGCGAGGTCTCCTACACGGTGTCGGCACCCGGCTTCGGTTCCCACACCGCTCGGGTGCTTCTCACCGAGCCGTACATTGACGCCCTAGCCGTTGTTCCGGTGGGTGGCATCTCCTTTGAAACGAGACGCGAGTTTGTTACCACGCTGCTGGCAGGGGATCTGGCGATCCAAGTTCAGCTTTCCTCCGTGGATCCCACCAGGACCCGGCTGGCGCTGCCTGCCGACTTGCGCCCAGGAGTTCCCGACCTGGAGGTCTTGTTTACTTCCTCGAATCCCAGCGTCGGCGTCCTGACGGAGCCGCGAGTCGTGTTTCGGGGCCCGACCAGGCAGAGAACTGTGTTCTGACCGACGGGGGTCGGATCCACCGACCTGACGTTCACCGTTCCGCCCGGGTTTCGCTCGCGCGTCCTCCTTTCCACCGACCCGGCGCAGCCAGGGCAGGCGGCCGTCACGCTTCGCGTGTCCGGATTCGCTCCAGCCAGATTCTGGATGCAGGGCCTGGCCGATTCCGGCGATGTGCGCATCACCGCATCCGGCCCAGGCTATGCCAGCGGCTCGGCGGCAGTGTCGCTGGCGCCATCCGGCTTCTACCTGTCCGGCGCCGGTCCTTTCGGCGATTTTTCGACGACGCCCCTCGACACCGAGGTTTCGGTTTTTGTTGGTCCCGACACTCTCGATCGGGGAACACTCGCCTTGCGCTTCTCGCAAAGCCTGCTGCGCGCGGGTGTGGCGCCTGTTCAGATCACCCTCGCCAGCTCCAACCCCAGCGTTGGAGTCACGGTCCCCTCCTCGGTTGTCCTCAACCCCGGGCAGCGTTCGGTCTCCGCGACATTTCGGGGGCTGACCCCTGGCGTGACCGAGCTAAGTTTCCCGGTTCCAGCGGGATTCTCCATGCCCGCGGGCGCACGGCCTGTGAAGGTGACGGTGAACGCGCCCGCTCTTATTCTGCGGGATGTGACCGTAGGCAAAGATCTCCAAACGGCAATTCCAGTGGAAACCAATGCGCCGGCCCCGGCGGGCGGACTGGCCCTCACCGTCACCAGCTCCGATCCATCAAAACTGGTCTTGTCGGCGGCAGCAGACCGGCGCGGCAGCGCGCAGGCCACCGTCACGGTTGAGGCGAAATCCCGCACGATTCCGCCCATCTTCGCTCAAGCGCTGGCCGCGTCGGGCTCGGTCCGGATCACGATATCCGGGCCGGGCTTCGCTCCCGCCTCGGGGCAAGCCGTACTGACGCCGTCGGCGGTCATCATTGCCACGCCGGCCATCCGCACGACGTTATTGGCCGAACCAACCCGCGTCCCCATCGCGACGGCCGCGCTGGACCCGGCCAGTGGCGCGCCCTTATTGCCTCAGGATTTGCGGGCGGGTCTGGCCGCATTGAAGATCTCGATCGCCAGCTCCTCGCCGGAGGTGGGGGGCGTCGCGGAGGCCGTTAACGTCGGACCCTCTTCGTCCTCTTCCTTTGCGCTCTTCCGGCCGGCCAAGGCGGGCGTCACCGACTTGTCCGTGGAACAGCCCGCCGGGTTTACCGCACCCTCCGTTCGCGGCCGCGTGCGCGCGAGCGTGACCGTCCAGCGGCTCTCCCTTACCAATGTCATCGTGGGGAAGGGCTTTCAGGCCGTCGCGGAAGTGAATCTGCCGTCCACGGCTCCCGCCGGCCATCCCGTCACCGTCACCAGCTCCGACCCCAGCCGCGTCCTTCTGTCGGCCAGCGCCACAGGAGCTGGGAGCGCCTCAGTCACCCTCTCGCGCGACTCGTCCACGGTCAGGTTCTTGGTCCAGTCTCTGTCCGACGAAGGCCTTGTCCAACTCACCGCCACGTCGCCCGGCTTCGCGGAGGCTTCCTCGCTGGCGACGCTGACCCCTTCGGGCTTCGTTTTCCGCTGGTTGCGGGATGCCGGGGACCAGAGCCCGGTCACCATCGACGCTCTGGCTCCACCGGTCAACGTCGAGGTCATGGCGACGCCGCTTTCTCCCGGATCTCTGGCGCCGGTGCCAGGGGTTGCGCAGTCCTTGCGCCCAAGCCTTCCCGCCGTCGCCCTGAACGTCACCAGCTCCAGTCCGGCGGTTGGCGAGATCGCAGGCTCTCCCCTGCTCTTTGGCCCCGGGGACGCTGTAAAGGCTGTTCAGATGCACCCGCGCAGCCCCGGTTCGGCACGGCTGCTGCTGGAGACGCCGGCGGGCTTTTCGATGCCTCCCACGGGTCGCGAACTGGCGATCACCGTCACTCGGCCCGGATTCCGGTTCCTACCTGTCTTGGTTGGAAAAGATCTCCAGAGCCCCGTGGACGTTACGCTCTCCGGCGCCGCCCCGGCTTCGACCGTGAGGATCACCTTTACCAGCAGCGACCCCGACAAACTGCTGCTCTCGCTTTCCGAAACGGAGGTGGGCAGCACCCGTCTGACGCTGGTTGCCCGTCCGGGCAGTCCGGCTTTGCCGCGGTTCTATGCACAGGCGCTGTCGGGGGAAGGCGCCGTTTCGATCCGCGTATCCGCCGACGGCTTCACGGACGCTTTGGTTCCCGTGCAACTCGCCCCTCTGACCCTGGTCCTTTTCAGCCAATTCGGTCCCGGTGGAATCACCACGAACCTTGTCTCCGGCGTCTCCAGACTGACCGTGACTCCGTTTGCCGTGGATTCAGATGGAAACCTGCGGGTGAGCGGCCAGTTTCGGCCGGGCGCAACGCCAGTCCCGGTGGAGGTCACGAGCAGCGACCCCTCCATCGCCCAAGTCGTCAACTCTCCCGTCGTCTTCCGTCCCGGCGATTCCGTCGGCGGGGTGGATGTGCGCCCTGTCGCTCCCGGGTCGGCGACGCTGTCGCTCATATTGCCGGATGGCTTTGTGGCGCTTCGCGGGGGTGGTCAGCAGGTGACAATTACGGTTCTCGCCGTGAACCTGTCCGCAACCGTACCCGCGGCTGTGGGCAAGGATCTTCAAGCACAGGTGGCGATTGGTTTCCCGGTTTCGCCCCTCGCTCCGGTCAATGTAACGCTGACCAGTTCCGATCCGTCGAGGCTGCTGGTGTCTTCCGCGGAGGGTACCCAAGGCTCTCAATCGGCAACCGGCTGGGGGTACTTCTACGTGCAGGCTTTGTCCGACCGCGGAGCGGTTACGGTCACGGCCAGCGCCCCCGGCTACCAGCCCGTGGACGCAGTGGTGAATCTGTCTCCTTCCGGCTTTGCGCTGAATCCACCGTTCGGTGTCACCGCTCCCATCACGCTTCCCGCACGCTCGGACGGCCGCGAGTTCGAGCTGTGGACTGTGGCCCTTAACCCCAGTACGCTGGCCGTGGTCTCCCGGCAGCCGCTGCGCGCCGGACATCCTGGGGTCCGCGTGGGCTTGGCTTCGTCGGATTCGCGTGTGGGCGTCCTGGTGGATTTCCGCGTCGCCGGGATGCCGCTGCCCTCCCTCCAGTTTTCCGGAGGGCAGGGGTATGCTCGCGCATTCTTCCTCGGGCTCATGCCGGGCACAGCCATAGTTTCTGCAACCCAGCCTCCCGGCTTCCTGCCACCTGCCGACGCCACGGGCCAGCTCGCCTTTATCGTCAGGCAGCCGGGTATTCGAGTCATTTTCGACAGCGGCAATAATTACACGACCCTCGGGAAGGACCTACAGACGCAGTTCAGAGTCTATCTCGAAGGCACCGCTCCGGCCGGTGTGTTAACGGCCACGGTCACCAGCAGCGATCCATCCCGGGTCTTGGTTTCGACGGATCCCAAGTCCCAGGGCTCGGCAAGCCTCACGGTTCCATTGTCTCAGCTCAGCTCGCTGTATGCGCAAGCGCTCTCATCGTCCGGCATGTTGAAAGTCAACGTTTCTTTGGCGCAGTTCGATCCTGGATCCGGCGATGTATTCCTGCGGCCTTCCGCGATAGTCTTCGCCAGTGCGAGTCAAAACGTGCTGAGCGTGGGGGCCGTCGCAAACATGTACGTCGCGCCGGCTCTCCTCGATCCTGCCTCTGGATACGCTTTCTACGCTCCGACGACGACACTTCGCGCGGGGCTGAGTCCTGTGACCATTGACGTGCGCAACTCCGATCCGTCCGTTGGCACCGTGCTCCAACCTCCTGTGTTTCGACCAGGCGACTATCAAGCCATGTTTAGTTTCAAAGCGTTGGCCCCCGGTCACACCATCCTTACCATTAAGCCGCCCATCGGCTTCTCCGATGTGGCGAACAACACCTACGACATCGTCGTACGCTAGCTGCTGGGCGCCTTGTAGGTGTCAAGGTTCGGCATCCCACTTGAGTCCGGTGGAGCCGATGCCGCCGTGGATGCGCAGTTTTCCCTTCAGGCTCCCGATGAGGCTGGAGCGCGCCGAGCGAATGGGAATCACCCTGGCGGCGGGCTTTCCTCGCTTGGTGATGACCAGCCCGTCCGGATCGAGGGTGTCCAGCAAGGAAAGACACTGCCGCTTGAACAGCGAAACGCTCATCGTTCGCATCTACTTCCAGGCTACACCCGGCGTGTGCCGTCACCGCCTGGGAGAATAGTCGTGGTGGTAGCGGCCATCGAGCACCCCGGCGATGTTCATCGACCGGAGGCGGAAGGCGGAGGCCCGGCCGAGTGGCGCAGCCTGAGATCCTCTTAAGGATCGCACCGGGTGGGGCGGTTGAGGCCGGCCGGCTGGTGCGTGACGCAGCCGCCGCGTTCGACGACTCTTGCAGACCCTCCAACGTTTTCTTGGCAGCGTCGTTGAAATCGGCGGACGCACCGCTGGGGGCAGTGGACGGGCTCCGCGATCCGCGCCAGGCCAGCCTTTGACAAGTGTGTATCAAGTGTGTACTATCGAGCTATCGGCTGAGGGATGATCCGGAAATGGACAGTCGGGAAGTTATCCGGGCGCTGACGCGGGATGGTTGGTACGAGGTGAATCAGGCCGGCAGCCACCGACAGTTCAAACACCCGACGAAGAAGGGCCGCGCGACGGTCCCGCACCCGAAAAGGGACATCCCCGTAGGAACTCTGAAGAGCATTGAAAAACAGGCCGGTATCAAGCTGAGGTGATCCCGGCGCAAGAACGAAGCGAAAACATGGAGTACATTGCCTATCTTCATAAAGACCGGAAGTCGGATTTCGGCGTAAGCTTCCCTGATTTTCCGGGCTGTGTGACGGCTGGCAAGACGCTTGACGAAGCGCGCAGGATGGCGGTCGAAGCGTTGCGCCTGCATATCGGGGGCATGATGGAGGACGGAGAGGCGATCCCGGAGGCTTCCACACTCGACGCTCTGGCGAACGATCCGGCCATGAAGGGCGCGGTCG
>JACOSH010000300.1 GCA_016178945.1 Acidobacteriota bacterium | reverse complement strand
CCGAATGCCCACGGCCAGGCTCCTCGAGTCGCTTCCCAACTTGATGTCCAGAGTGTACAGGTTGGGCTCACCATGGTCCCAGGTCCACCAGAGGCGCGGGTGGCCGACATGGAGGACAAATCGGGAACCTTCGCCGGAGGTCCGGTACACTTCGTCCGACGCGAAGTTCCTGGGGCGCAGCACCAGCTCGTACGGGCCCGGCGGCGAGACCTGTGATGCCGAGCGGCGTGATGTCGTCCGGCTTCTGATCCACCGCGCCGTAGGCGCCTTTGATGGTGTACGGGCGGTGCCGCCAGTAGTAGGTCACCGGAGTCCACACGCGCACGCGGATTTCGTTCTCGCCGGCTTGCACGCAGTCCGTCACGTCGTACTCGTACGGATCTATGTAGCCCTCGTGGCGGCCGAGATAATGGCCGTTGCAATAGGCGTCGGCGTAGTAGTCGGTGGCCTCGAACTGCAACCGGATGCGACGCTCCAGGTGCGACGGCGGCAGGCGGAATCGTTTGCGATACCACCACTCCCTGGAACTGATCCATTCCGCCTCGCGCGTGTAATATTTCGGCGCGTCCAGGATCTGGGTGTGAACCGTTCCCGGAACCCGCACCGTGCGCCACTCGGACTGCGGTCCTGCGCCCTTGTCGCCGGATGACAGCTCCCAATCGCCGTCCAGGAGAAGGACGGCTTGAGGGCCAGGTCCACGGCCGGCCCGGGGAGGCCGGCTGGAAGCTTGCTCCACATGCACGACCAACGGCTGCCGGAGGACGCGGTTCTCCCGTCGCGCCTCCAGCACCGTGTTGTTCCCCTTCCACTCCGGGAAGGTCAGGGCAATCTCGCTTTCCGCGCCCGCCCCGGTCGCCTCAAAGTATCGCGACCCGATCCGGCTCCAATCCAGCCTCGCATCCAGCGCCACCAACCCCAGCGCGCCGTAGTTCTCCGCCTGCCGGTAGTAGACCGCATGCCCGCCGGGCAGTTTCTTCCATTCGCGCGGGGCGATGTCGTGATTGGGCGGCTCGCCCTCCTCGGGCCCTTGCGGCCACTCGTACTCGGAGCCATCCACGAAGCGGTCGAAGGGCAGATAGGGATCGGCCGACACGCTCGCAAAACGGAATCCCCTGACGCCTCGCACGCGCCAGCGCAGCGCGGCGCTGCCCGCCGTCCATACAAACTCCCAGCTTTCCCAGGAGCGCGAAAGGCGCACCCGTCCCCGCAGCGGGCCGGTCTCCAGAAGCTCCACGTTGGCCGGTTCGCCGCTCGCGCCGGGCGTGCTCCAGCCGCTGTTGGCCCGGGAGGTATCGGGCGTCGTTTCCACCAGGTTCAGCATCCTCTGCGGCCCGGCGCTCAGCGAGTAGGCTTCGACGATCGCGGGCACTCCCCGGTCGATCACCACGCGGAACCGTTCGTTGCCCAGCTCCACGCGGCGCATGCCCACTTCGCGCGCGACAATCCGGCTCGGAAATGTTTGGGTCCCCTGGCAGCAGGTCACCGTGTAGACGGGCAGCTCGCCGGGGATCACCGAGGCGGGAAACAGGAACGCGCCGCCGGCGACCTGCCACGGTAATTCGCGTCCGGCCGGGTCACGGACCCCGTAGCCGGCCTTCTGCGCGCCGATTAGGGAGATAGCCCATGTCCTCCTTCCGCGGTGTCGACTACTATCATATTGACTCCCTCTTCAGCGAACAGGAGCTGCTGGTGCGCCAGACCGCGCGGCAGTTCGTCGAAGACCGCGTGCTGCCGGAAATCCGCGACTGCTTCCGGGAGGCGCGTTTTCCGCGCCACCTCATCCCGGAGATGGGCCGGCTGGGTTTTCTGGGCGCCAATCTGGAAGGATATGGCTGCGCCGGGATGTCCAACGTCGAATATGGCCTGATCATGCAGGAGCTGGAGCGCGGCGACTCCGGCTTGCGCAGCTTTGTCTCCGTGCAGGGCGCCCTGGTGATGTACCCGATCCTGAGCTACGGATCCGAGCAGCAAAAGGCGCGCTGGCTGCCCAAGATGCAGTCGGGCGAAGTCCTGGGCTGCTTCGGGCTCACCGAGCCGGACTTCGGCTCGAATCCCGCCGGCATGCGCACCAACGCGCGCAAAGACGGCGATCACTACATTCTGAACGGCGAGAAGACCTGGATCACCAACGGCACGCTGGCCGCGGTCGCGCTGGTATGGGCGCGCGCCGAGGATGGTATCCGCGGTTTCCTGGTCGAAAAGGGCACGCCCGGCTTCAGCTCCTCCGACATCCATGGCAAGTGGTCGATGCGCGCCTCGGTGACCTCCAGCCTGGCGCTGTCGGACTGCCGCGTGCACTCCAGCCAGATGTTGCCGGGCGCGCGCGGCCTGAAAGGCCCGCTCTCGTGCCTCTCCCAGGCCCGCCACGGCATCGGCTGGGGCGTGATCGGCGCGGCCATGGACTGCTACGAAACCGCGCGCCAGTACTCGATCCTGCGCAAGCAGTTCGACGACAAGCCCATCGCCTCCCACCAACTGGTCCAGGAGAAGCTGGCCTGGATGATCACCGAGATCACCAAGGCGCAGCTTCTGGCGGTTCACGCCGGGCGTCTCAAGGACCAGGACAAGCTGGAGCCCGCGCACATCTCGATGCTGAAGCGCAACAACGTCGCGATCGCCCTGGAAGTGGCCCGCATGAGCCGCGACCTGCTGGGGGCCAACGGGATCACCGACGAATACCCCATCATGCGCCATTTGATGAATCTGGAAACCGTCAAGACCTATGAGGGCACGGATCACATCCACGCCCTGGTGATCGTGGAACGCGTTACGGGCGTCGCCGCGTACAAGTAAACGATGCTCCTCTACGCGGCTACGATCTTCGTCAGCGCCTTTCTGCTTTTTCAGGTGCAACCGGTCATCGCCAAGATCATCCTGCCGTGGTTCGGCGGATCGGCCGGCGTCTGGACCACTTGCCTGCTGTTCTTCCAGATGGTGCTACTGGGCGGCTACCTGTACTCGCACTGGACGATCCGCTGGCTGCGCCCGAGAAGGCAGGCCCTCCTTCACATCGCGCTGCTGGCCGCCAGCCTGCTGCTGTTGCCGGTTGCGCCCAACCCGTCCTGGAAACCGGCCGGCGACGAGGATCCCACGCTCCGCATTCTGGGATTGCTGGCGGCGACCATCGGACTCCCCTATTTCCTCCTGTCGACCACCGGCCCGCTGTTACAGGCCTGGTTCGCGCGGGATCCGGCCATGGAGGGACGCACGCCCTACCGGCTGTACGCGCTCTCCAATCTCGGGTCGATGCTGGCGCTGCTGAGCTATCCCGTGCTGGTGGAGCCGTTCCTGGCGACGCGGTGGCAAGCGCTCGGCTGGTCCGGCGCTTTCACGCTGTTCATCGTGCTGTGCGGATGGACGGCCCTGCGCGGCCGCGGCCATGCCGCGCTGCCGGAGAATGCGTCCGAGACATCCACGCCGCGTCCGGACGCCGGCCGGATGGCGCTATGGGCGGGCCTGGCGGCGTGCGCCTCGACGCTGCTGCTGGCCGTTACCAATCACCTCTGCCAGAACGTCGCGGCGATCACCTTCCTGTGGGTGCTGCCGCTCTCCCTGTACCTGCTCAGCTTCATCCTCTGCTTCGACAGCGACGGCTGGTACCAGCGCCGGTTGTTCCTCCTGATGCTGGCGGTAGCGCTGGGCAGCATGGCCTACGCGCTCAACGCCGACTCCGAGAACATGCCGTTGAAGCTGGCCGTGCCGCTGTTCTCGATCGGAATGTTTGTCTGCTGCATGGTGTGCCACGGCGAGCTGGCCCGTCTGAAGCCGGACCCGCGGCACCTCACTTCCTTTTTTCTGATGATCTCGCTGGGCGGGGCGCTGGGCGGTGTTTTCGTTGGAATCCTCGCGCCGCGCATTTTCCCCGGCTACTGGGAGCTGCCCGCCGGGCTGGCCGCCTGCGCGCTCCTCATCCTGATGCTGTTGCACGACGACCCCACCAGCCCCTTCTACCAGTCTGTCTGGAAGCCGGAGTGGCTGATCGCCGTGGCGCTGGCAACCGCTCTCACCGGTTACCTGGTGTATGGAATCAAGGGCTCGCTCAGCGCGACGCGAGTGGCGGTGCGCAACTTCTATGGCGGCCTGCTGGTGAGCGATTCGGGCGAAGGCGAGGACGCCACGCGAAGCCTGACGCACGGCACCATCAATCACGGCGAGCAGTATCTGGCGCCGAGCCGGCGCCGGCGTCCCACTACCTATTACGGCCCACGGTCCGGCGCCGGCGTGGCCATCGCCGAGCTCGCTAGCCGCGGCCCCGAGCACGTGGGTGTGATCGGCCTGGGAACCGGAACGCTGGCCACCTACGGCCGCGCCGGCGACCGATACCGCTTTTACGAGATCAACCCCCTGGTGATCCATCTGGCCAACTCCGAGTTCACCTTCCTGCGCGATTGCAGGGCCAAGCTCGACGTGGTGCTCGGCGACGCGCGCCTCTCGCTCGAGCGCGAGCCGGTCCAGGGCTTCGACGTACTGGCCGTGGATGCCTTCTCCAGCGACTCGATCCCGGTCCACCTGCTGACGGAGGAGGCCTTCCGTCTGTACTTCCGCCACCTCAAGCCGGGCGGCGTGCTGGCGGTCCACGTCTCGAACAAGTTCCTGGACCTGAAGCCGATCGTCGAACAGGCCGCGGTTGCGCTTGGCAAGCCGGCCCGCATGGTCGACACCGACGACGATGAGGACGACAGCGCCGTCTTCGGCTCCACCTGGATCCTGCTCGCCGGCGACGACGCGTTCTTCGCGCGCCCGCCGGTGAAAGAGGCGATCCACCCGCTGCCGCACCGCCCCGATCTGCGCATCTGGACGGATGATTTCAGCAATCTGTACCGGATCCTGAAATGAAGGCCGGCCCCGACCGACCGTACAATCGCGCTGTGGTATACCAAGGAATTACCCGCCCATGAGCGCCGCATCCTCCTACTTCGAGAAAACCCTGGCGCTTCTCCAGGACGTCCACGAACAGGAGCTGCCCGCAATCGAGCAGGCGGCGGAGTTGTGCGCCTCCTCCATCGCCGCCGGAGGGCTGGTCTTCCTGTTCGGCAACGGGCACTCCCGCATGATGTGCGAGGAGATGACCCCGCGTCAGGGCTGCTTTCCCGGATTTGTCGCGCTGGTGGAGATGGCCCTGTCCAACCACGCCGCCATCGTGGGAGCGAACGGGCTTCGCGCGCCGCTGTACCTGGAGAAATATGAGGGCTATGCCGAGGAGATACTCCGGGGATTCCACTTCGGTCCTCACGATGCGTTCATCGTGATCTCGACCAGCGGTATTCGACCGGTGGTGGTGGAAATGGCGGCGGGAGCCAAGCGGCGCGGACTGCCGGTGATCGCGATCGTCTCGCGCCCCCACTCGGAGCAGTCGGCGCCCGCGCATTCCTCCGGCAAGAAGCTGGCCGACCTCGCCGATATCGTCCTCGACAACCACTGCCCGGCGGGCGACTGCGTCCTGGAGATCGAGGGCCTGGAGTGGCGCACCGGTCCGGCCTCCACCGTGACCGGCGCCATGATCGTGAACATGCTGCGCTGCCAAGTGGCTGAACGGCTGCTCGACCGCGGCCTGAAGCCGGAGCTCCTGCCCAGCCATCAGTTTGTGGGCCACACCGGCGCCGCCGAACAGCTAGAACGCTTCTACGAAGCTTACCGCAAGAGTCTGAGGCATCTCTATGAATGAGGTCCGGATCGCAATGCTCGGCTCCGGATTCGTCGCCGAGTTCTACATGCAGGGCTTGGCCAACGTCGGCGGCCAGCGGGTCGCCGTCAACTACTCCCGCGGCCTGAAGCGGGCCGGCGAGTTCGCGCGCCGCTGGTCGATTCCCGAGTCCACCACCGATCTGGGGGCGCTGATTGCCCGCGACGACATCGACCTCTACATCGTCGCCCTGCCAAACGAGGAGCACCTGCCGGTATCGCTGGCCCTGTCGCGGGCCAGGCGGAACCAGGTCTGCACCAAGCCGCTGGCGCGCAACCGCAAGGAGGCCAGAGCCATGCTCGAGGCCGCGCGGCGCTCCGGCGCGCTGCACGGCTATGCGGAGACCGAGGTCTTCTCCCCCTGTGTCGTCAAGGCCCGCGAAATGATCGAGCGCGGGGGCATCGGGCGCGTTCTGTGGGTGCGCTCGCGGGAGTCGCACAGCGGGCCGCACAGCCCGCACTTCTGGGATGTCGCCAAGACCGGCGGCGGCGCCATGAACGATCTGGCCTGCCACTGCGTGGAAGCGGCTCGCTACTTTTTCGGCAAGCAGGACCGCATTGTGGAGGTGATGGCCTGGGGCGCGAACCTGGTCCATCGCGACAAGACCAAGGGCGAGGACAACGCCTTGTTGGTGCTGAAATTCTCCAGCGGCGGGATCGGCCATTGCGAGCTCTCCTGGACCACCAAGGGCGGCCTCGACCTGCGCAACGAGATTCACGGATCGGAAGGCTCGATCTTCACCGACGTGACGCGCGGCACGCCGATCCAGGCGTTTACGGCCAAGGCCGCCGGCTACATCGTGGAGAAGGCGGATCTGGACTTCGGCTGGACGCGCCCGCTGCCCGAGGAGGCCTTCGCCTACGGCTATCAGGCCGAGATGCGCCACTTCGTGGAATGCGTGCGGACGGGGACCACGCCGCGCGAGACCTTCGAGGACGGCTACATCGTCAATTGCATCCTGGATGCCGGCTACCAATCGATGCGCGGACACCGATGGGTCAAAGTCAAGTATTGACCCCGGATTGACCATGGTGTTGCTGATTAGTGGCGCTACCGGAATCGCCGAAGCCACCGCGCTGCTGGCCGCGGGACAGGGCGCGTCGGTCTTCATCGCCAGCCTGGAGGAATCGGATTGCCGCATGCTGTGCGATCGCATTCCCGGCTCGGGCTATGCCGCTTGCGACCTGTCCGACGAATCCCAGGCGCAGCGCGCATTCGCCGCTTGCCTCGAACGGTTCGGGCGTCTGGATGCGCTGTTCAATTGCGCCGGGATCAGCGGACGCCGTTTCGGCGACGGCCCGCTCCACGAATGCTCGGCGGAAGGCTGGGACAAGACGCTCCAGGTCAACGTACGCGGCACGTTCCTGCTGTGCCGGGAGGCTCTGCGGCACTGGCTCGCAATCAGCCAGCCGGGCGCGATTGTCAATATGTCCAGCGTGCTGGCCTTCTCGCCCGAGCCCCGCTACTTCGCGGCCCACGCCTACGCGGCCAGCAAGGGCGCGATCGTCTCCCTGAGCCAGGCCATGGCGGCCTACTATGCGCCGTACTCGATCCGCGTAAACGTGATTGCGCCGGGACTGGTGAAGACGCCCATGACACGACGGGCCCAGTCCGATGGCGAGATCCTGGATTTCATCCGCGACAAGCAGCCGCTGAGCCAGGGGATGCTGGACCCGGAGGATGTCGCCCGCGCGGCGCTGTTTCTGCTGGGCAGCGAGTCGCGGTACATTACCGGCGCGGTCCTCAACGTGGATGGAGGCTGGGCTGTAGGATGAACCAAAGACCGCTGCGCACCACGGTAATCGGCAGCTACCCGTTTCCGGCGTGGCTGGAGTTCGCCTCCGCGCATCTCGACCAGTTCGGCGAAGACGACCTCGCCGAGATGCTCGATGACGCCGTCGCCGCCGCCGTTCGCGATCAGGTGGAGGCCGGCCTGGACGTCATCACCGACGGCGAGCAGACGCGCCTCGATTTCAATCTGTCTTTCTATGGTTTCCTGGACGGGATCGCGGTCGAGCCCGCGCCCGGACGCCGCTTTGGACCTCCCGGCCACGATCAGCGCGGAAAGCACGCGATCACGGGCGTTCTCGAAGCGCCCAGGGGACTGGGCTGTGTCGAGGAGTTCCGTCGTCTCCGGCGCCTGGCGCCCCCGGGACCCGCGCTCAAGATGAGCGTTCCCGGTCCCTACACCCTCAGCGGCCGCCTGATGCCCGGGGATCGCTATCCGGACCGTTACGCGGTCACCGAAGCGCTGATCCCGATCGTGCGCCGCGAGCTGGAAGCCCTTTTGGAGGCCGGTTGCCGCGAAATCTGCGTGGACGAGCCGTCCATGAGCTGCTATGCGTACCGCGAAGACCCGCGCCGGTTGGTCGAGATCTTCAATCGCACCGCCGGCGGCTTGACCGGGAAGTGCCGGCTGTCCGCTCATCTCTGCTTCGGCAACTATAAGGGGCGGGCCGTGGCGCCGCGCCAGTACGGGCCGATGTTCCCCGCCTTCCTCGATCTGGCCGTCGACGAGCTGCACCTGGAAATGGCCAGCCGCGAGTTCGCCGAGCTGGAGCTGATCGGCGCGATCGCCGCGAAGATGGATGTCGCCGTCGGGATCGTCGACGTCAAGAGCTACTACATCGAGACCCCCGAGGAGATCGCCGCCCGCGTTCGCCGCTGTCTGGCGTTCGCCCCGCCGGAAAGACTCTCCTTCGCGCCGGACTGCGGTCTGAGCCAGACCGCTCGCTGGGCCGCCCGGCGCAAGCTGGAAGCGCTGGTGAAGGGCGTTCAGATAGTGCGCTGAGCGAACCGCCGCAAATACTCTTCCCGCGTGCAGAAACTGCTCTTGTCGATGGCCCGGTCCACCGCCAGCACCCCGTCCAGATGATCCATCTCATGCTGCAGCAGCTCCGAAAGGGCGCCGCTGGCCGACACTTCCCGCGCCGCGCCGGCCTCATCCCGATAGCGCACGGTCACCTGCTGCGCGCGCTCCAGGTACACCAGCAGATAGGGAAACGAGAAGCAGTCGTCCCATAGCCGGAAGGTCTCCGCGCTGCGGAATGCGAGCTCCGGGTTCAGCAAGCAGTAGGACATTCCCTGGAATTCGATATAAATCACTCGTTTCGGCTCTCCGATCTGCACCGCGCTGATGCCGCGCCCAAAACCGTGGGTGCGCTGGAACTGGTGCAGCGTGGCGCGCAAGTCGCGCAGGATCAAGCGGGCTTCCGCCGGATCGCCGACCGGCGCGGACACCACCCGCAGCAGCGGATCGCCCAGTTGCAGGATGCGGCGGGAGGGCATGGGGAGTCAGTTGGTCAGTATCGCAGGTTCTGTGCCGTGGTCCAAACCCGTTTGCCACTCGACTTTGATATCCTGGGGGTGGAATGAGTTTGCTTTCGCCTCGACTGCAGATCAAGCTCGCGCAAAAGCAGATTCTCACGCCCAGTCTTCTCCAGATGGTCACGGTGCTCCAACTCAACCGGCTGGAGCTCAAGGAGATGATCAACCAGGAGATCGTCGAGAACCCGGTTCTGGAGGAATCCACCGAGGAAACGGGCGAAGAAATCACACCCGAAGAGTTGATGCCCCTGCTGGAAGGGGAGCGGGTTTCCGGACCGGAAGACAGCCTGCTCGAAGGGGCCATGATCGACTCGGCCAAGTCGGACGGGATGGTCGAGGAGTTCGCCCAGGCGGCCGAGGTCGTCGGGCAGCCGGGTGTGGAAGCCGTGGCCGAGGCGCCGCCCGCCGCCGACGACCCGTTCGATGAAATCGACTTCGGCTCCTTCTTCGACGACTACCTGGACCCCGGCTACAAGAGCCCGACCACGGAGTCGGCGGATAAACCCTCCTTCGAGACCTTCCTGTCGCAGCCCTTCACGCTGACCGATCACCTGCATTCCCAGCTCAGCATCACGATCCTGTCCGAAGACGTGCGCGCAGCGGCCGAAGCCATCATCGGCAACCTGAACGAGGATGGCTACCTCACGGCGCCGCTCGAAGAGATTGCCGCGGGCGAGGAGATCGCCCTGGAACAGATGCAGGAGGGCCTCAAAGCCGTGCAGGCGCTGGATCCCGCGGGCATCGGGGCGCGCGACCTGAAGGAATGCCTGCTTCTCCAACTGGACAGCCTGGGCGGGCGCGGCGGCGTGGCCTACCTGATGGTGGAGAATCACTTGAGCCTGGTGGAGCGGCGCGACTACAAGGAGCTGGTCAAGGCGCTGGGCCGGCCCCAGGAGCACATCGACATCGCCCTGGCCGTGATCCGTCGCCTCAATCCGCGGCCCGGACTGCGTTACTCCGGGGCCGGCGCCCGCATCGTCGAGCCGGACGTCTACATCTCCAAAGAGGGCGACGACTACATCATCCAGTTGAACGACGAGGACATCCCCCAACTGCGCCTGAACGCCCAGTACCGGAAGATGCTGGAGCGGGACAACGGCGCCACCAAGGAGGTACGCAACTACGTCAAGGAGCGCTACACATCGGCCATTCAGCTCATGAAGAACATCGAGCAGCGCAAGCAGACCATCCTCAAGGTCTGTCAGTCGATCGTGCGGCGCCAGATGGACTTTCTGGCCAACGGCATCGACGACTTGAAGCCGATGATGATCAAGGAGGTGGCCGAGGAGGTCGGCGTGCATCCCTCCACCGTGAGCCGCGCGGTGGCCGGCAAGTACGCGCACACACCACAGGGCGTCTACGAGCTGCGCTACTTCTTCTCCGAAGCCGTGCAGGGGCCCTCGGGCGGCGGCATCTCGCTGCTGAACCTGAAGCGCATGGTCAAGAAAATGATCGACGAAGAGGACAAGACGCGCCCCCTCACCGACGAGCAGATCACCGCGGTGCTCCAGTCCAAGGGCATTCAGGTCACCCGCCGGACCGTGGCCAAGTACCGCGAAGACATGAAGATTCCATCCACGCATCAGAGACGGATCAAGACCTAAGGAGGGGCCATGAAAATCAGCTACACCGGCAGACAGGTTGAATTGGCGCCCGCTCAGTTGAAGAAGCTGGAAGCCAAGTTCGCCAAGCTGGGCAAGATGCTGGACGGCAAGGAGCAATGCGAGGCGCACGTGATTCTGGCGCTGGAACGCCACCTGCACAAAGCCGAGGTAACGGTCCACTACCACAACCATCCACTGGTGGGCGCGACCTCGGCCAGCGACATGTTCACGGCCATACACGGAGCCGTGGAGAAGCTGGAGAAGCAGGCCATCAAAGTGCTCAACAAGTGGCGCGACACCAAGCGCGTCCCTCGCAAGACGGCGGAGACGCCGGCGCAGGAGCCAGAGGCGGAAGCCGCGGGCGGGTCCGAGAGCGGAAAGCAAGTCTTCCGGGTCAACCACCACGGGCGCCGCAAGCCCATGACGCTGGACGAAGCGGTGCTGGAAATGGAAAAGGATCTAGACTACCTGGTGTATCGCGACGCCCTCACCGACCGCGTGGCCGTCCTGCTGCGCCGCCGGGATGGGAATTTCGACCTGGTTGAAGCCTAGATGGCAAAGCGCCCCGCTCCCGCCCAGCCCCAGTTGCTCGTGGTGACCGGGCTGAGCGGGTCCGGCAAGGGCTCGGTGCTCAAGAATCTTGAGGATCTCGGCTACTACTCGGTGGACAACCTGCCGATCGAGTTGATCCCCAAGTTTGCGGAGCTGACGCGGGAGTCGCCGTCGATCCGCTCGGCGGCGCTGGCCGTGGATATCCGCGAGGGCAAGAGCCTGCGCGACTTCCCCGCCCTGTACGCCAGGATCCGGCGCACCATCCCGGCCAAACTCCTGTTTCTGGAGGCCGACGACGCCACCATCGTGCGCCGCTTCAGCGAGACCCGCCGCCCGCACCCGCTGGGCACGGAGAACTCGGTCGCCCGGATGGTCCGCTCCGAGCGCCGCCTACTTAGGCCGATCCGCGCCCTGGCCGACGTGATCCTGGATACCTCCAAGTTCAACATCCACGAGCTGCGCGAGTTCATCGCCGAGAAGTTCGGGGAGGCCAAAGAGGGGTCGAAGATCCTGGTCTACGTGTCCAGCTTCGGCTTCCGCCACGGAGTGCCGGCCGACAGCGACCTGGTGTTCGATGTCCGCTTCCTGCCCAACCCCAACTATATCCCCGAGTTCAAGAAGCTCAGCGGACGCCACCCGAGGGTGGCCCGTTACGTCCGCTCATTCCCGCAGACGCAGGAGTTTATCCAGCGCATCACCGACCTGCTGGTGTACTTGCTGCCCCACTACGTGCGCGAAGGCAAGAGCTATCTGACCATCGCTTTCGGCTGCACGGGCGGCCATCACCGCTCCGTCATGATGGCCGAGCAGATCCGGAAAAACCTGGCGCGGTCGGGCTACCGGACCAAGGTGACGCACCGGGACCTGGCCAAGCCGGTGTAGCCGGGAGGGAACAGGCCGCCTATGAGTATCACGGTCCACCCCGAGCTGGAAGCCAAACTCCGAGCCCGCGCGGAGGCGGACGGCATCACCGTAGATTCCTACCTGGAGCGGCTCATGCAGGACGAGGATGCCGAGATTGCCCACACCGAAGCGCTCTTGCAGGAAGCCGCTGACAGTGGGGAGTACGTCGAACTCAACGAAGAGGAGTGGGAGCGCATGGAGCGGGAGGCGGTCGCGGAAGCCGAAGGTAAATCAAAGCGACGCGCCTAGATGCCTCGCGTCATCATTCGTCCCAAGGCCCGCAGGGAGATCAAATGCTATCCTCGTTTACTACCTCGAGCAGGCCGGTATCGCTACGGAGACTGTTCGCGATCTCGCCGTGTTTCCCCTGATGGGAGGGTCACTTTTGCCAAGCGCTGAAGTCCTTGAGCCGAACCATACAGTGCGTGGCGCGATAGAGCTCGGCTGGTTGATCTTTCACGTCAGGAATTATCGTTTCGGCAGTGCCAAAGCCACTGAATCGCTGCTGAACGAGCGCAATTACACAGACGCGATCACTCTCAACGTAGGTCGTGATTCTCGCGCCAGCCAGATCCTTGAGCACACGAAACACGCGTGCCCACCACTATTCTTGTGAAGAGGCTTGACAAATACTGTGAATGTAATTCACAATCAGAGGTGAAGGACGTTCACTGGATGTCAGAGCTGGACTTGATCGGATTGTACGAGGTCGCTGAACTGGCAGGCGTGAGCCCGTCGGCTGTTGCGAATTGGCGCAGCCGCAATCCCGATTTCCCCAAACCGGTCGCTGAGCTGAAGTCCGGGCCGGTATTTCGCGCGAGTGCGATCCGCGCCTGGTTGAAGCGCAGGAAGGAGGCAGACCCTCACATGGGAACAGACGCCGTACGCATCGGGCTGCGCCTACTCGAGTTCGAGTGTGGCGTGGAGACCAATATTGATGATATGCACGCCGCTGAACTCGTGGACTACGAGGCATCCCGAACTGCAGGGCAAGCGGCACGCCTTGCGATGCTAATTCGGGGCCAGGATGTCATCGATGACGAGCAGCACCTCAAAAAAGTCGCTTCGCACGAACTCGGCATGACGCCGCCGGAGTACAACGCGGCCAAGCGACTACTCCAGGAAGTAGATCTCCTTGAGGAGCGCACAACGCGCCTCGGCAAACACGTCCTGAATGAAAAAGTCCAGCGGGTCATCCATAGTGAGAACTACCGTCGCATTGGCGAGCTCTGGCTGCAGCGCGAGTATCGAACACCCAAGGAAGAAGCCCTCATCTATACGCTCGATAAGGTTATCGATCGCCCGACGGACACCGACCTGATCGATGCACTCCGTACGCTGAAGAAGCCCGACAAGAGCGCCGTGCTCGAATTGGGAAGAAACGCAGGGATCATCGACAGCGTCGACGAGAGCAATCGGACGTACTACTCGCCGCTGCTCTGGGACGTGAACAGGAAGAAACTCGCGGCATTCCTCAAGTACGCTGACGAAACGGCGTTCAACAGAGTTCTGGAGAAGGCCAGAAGCCGGCCAGGCGCTGACTTCACGAGAGCTGCTGATGACAAGACCGCCGACCCGCTCCTTGCGCAAGCGATCAGCGGCGGCATCCTCCCCAGTTACCGCGTCACCTCAACCGGCGGTCCGCGCCTCTACGGCTTCGCACCCTACACCGGTGGACTCCTGACGACCGACGCGGAGAAAACCACACTCGACAAAGCCAGAGCGCTGGTCGCGTGCCTGCGCTACGGAGGGGAGGCCGCAACGATTACGCGCATCAGAAACCCCCTCTGGATTTTGAACGCCATCACCGACGCGAATCGGGGCCACCGCCTCAATCCGCACTCCGAACTAAAACTCCAGTACGGGATGCTCATCGGCAAGCAACTGGGCAAAATCATCAAGACCGATAACAACCGCTACATGTTCGAACTCATCCCGAGCGAAGACAACCTGCGTGCATGCGCCATCGCCCGAGAACTGCTGAGCACCGGCGAAATCATCGGCGAAAAGGATCCTGGGACGACAGCAGCACTTCACCTCGTTAACGGAACGATTCAACACCCACTGCGGGAGGTAAACAGTGCCAGAACGAAGCGACCAGCACGAGCCGACGAACTTGAAGGACTCGTCGAGCACCTCCGCGCCGTCTGACCAAGAACAGGCCGCTCCGATAGTGCCACCCGCCACACGCGGCGGACGCCAGCGCGCAAAGCAGGATCAAGACCTGCCCGCCAAGCTCCGCATCGCGCCAGCACTGGCGACCAACGGCTACTACGTCCGCATCAACGTAGCGTTGTCCGCGACCCACGCACGAGGACTAGCAGACGTCACCGACATCGACGTGCTCGGCATGCGGTACGACATCACCTTCACGCCCAGCACCATGATGGTAATAATGATGGCCAGCACGCCGTCGCTGAAGGCTTCTAACCGTGACTTGTGCATTCGTCCAGTCTCCGCGAAACAGGTTCCGATCGCTCGGGCATTTCGCGCGTCCGTCGTACGTGGCTAGC
>JACOSH010000299.1 GCA_016178945.1 Acidobacteriota bacterium | reverse complement strand
GCGCGCCGCGCAGTTGCGCCATCTGCGGCCCGACCTGGTGGTGGAGCCGGTGCGCGGCAATGTCGACACGCGTCTGCGTAAGCTCGACGAGGGGCAATACCAGGCGATCCTGCTGGCGGTAGCGGGACTCACCCGCCTGGGCTGGAGCGATCGGATCGCCGAAGCGCTGGCTCCGGAAGTGATGTGCCCGGCGGTCGGACAGGGTGCGCTGGGAATCGAAACGCGCACCGCCGGGGCCGCCCGGGAGGTCTGCGCCCTTCTCGATCATCCCGAGACCCGCGCCGCGGTCACCGCCGAGCGGGCGGTGCTGCGAGCGTTGGGCGGCGGATGCCAGGTACCGATTGGGTCTCATGCGCGCGCCGATCAGGGACGCCTGTATTTGATGGCCGTGGTGGTTTCGACGGATGGCCGCCAACATTTCCGGGACACCGCCGAAGCGGCCATCGGCGCGCCCGATCGGCTGGGGCGGGACGTTGGCGCGCGGCTCCTGGCGCGGGGCGCAGGGGAGGTATTGTAGAGCACAGCAGTTAACCCCTGAGTTAACCCAGGTCGATCCAGCGCCGCCAGCGCCGCCAGTCGGAACACTCCTTCAGGACCGTCAGAATCTGCATGAGCCTCATGCGGACGAGCTAAAAAGATGCTAGCCCGTGCGGTTGCCTAACGACTCGGGCATCACCCGCCGCCAGGTCCTGTGAGCGGCCGGGTGCTTTCCTCTGTTTCGCGCCTGTTACAGACCGGCGTAGGCGAGACTGCCTCGTAGTGTCGCCCTCATTATTGGCCCAGGAGCTATTCCTTCTTCGCGGGATACGTCGGGTCCAATTCCGTCACGATGCTGTTGAACTGGTCTTCGAACTGATCTAGCTGTTTTTCGTCTTTCGCTTGCTCCGCCAGGCCACCATGGTAAAGCCTCTGTCTACGGCTCTGCCCGTCCCAGACGGCGAGAGCCTAGCCTCTTCTTGTACTCCCCCCGCCCGCCCGCGTGGCGCGCCTGCTGATGCAGGGACTGCGACTCGGCTGGGACATCCGTGCTCCCAACGATCTCGTACCGAAACGTGCCGGTCGCCGATCGAAGATCCGTGCTACAACGGACGCGATAAACCGCGTGAGGATGAGAGTACGTCGCACATCCAACTCCGGGTCGGCCAAGCGACCGGAATGCCCGTGCGCTGATTCCCGGCAATCTCACGGGCACGAAGTATTCAGCCGGATACAGATAATCCTCCCCGGATTCGTCAACGACTCGCACGAAGCCCTCCCGGGCAGCCCCAGGGTCTGGCAGAACTTGGTACACCTTCCTGGGCTCCGAGTTTTTCCTGGGCGCCCCGCACGGTCGCAGCGGCGGCGGCGCCAAGGGATGTCCGCGCGAAAACTCCGCGGATGTTCCTGCCTGCGCCCATTACCGGAGAAGCTCCGCAAGGAAGGCCTCATCGGTCTGGCCCGAGTAGCGGTAGCGGAATCCGGCGCCGGCGGTGGGAACGGTTCGCCTCATCCAGTTGGCCGGATCCGTCCACAGGACGGGACGCGTTCCCATGGCGTGGACCAGATCCGGGCGGTCCCAATGGAGCAAGAAGCCGGGGATCATCGCATCGAAAAGGTTCGCGTTGATCGCGTTATCCAGGACGGCCCCGAGACTGTAGGGCGTGCGGTCGAGCCAGAGCTTGCCGATCCTTGGGTCGGCGGCGGCGGCCAAAAGGAGCCAGATGCCCTTCACATCGCGGGCGGCCACGGGCAGAGCTTTCTTGACATATGAAGACCTTACTAGTAAAGTATTCATATATGGCCGGCGAGCCGCCCAGACCCACCGACGCCGAACTCGAAATCCTGACCGTGCTGTGGAGCATCGGACCCGCTACCGTGCGCGCCGTCTATAACGCGATCAGCCGGCGGCGTCCGGCGCAATATTGCACTGTGCTGAAGTTCATGCAGATTATGGCCGACAAGGGCCTGGTGCGCCGCGACGAGAGGCAGCGGGCGCACATCTACGAAGCCGCGCGGCCGCGCGAGTGGACCCAGCGGCAGCTCGCCGGGGACCTGCTGGAGCGCGCCTTCAGCGGGTCGGCCAAGGCGCTCCTGATAGGCGCTCTGTCGGCGCGGAAGGCGACTAAAGGGGAGCTCGCCGAGATTCAGAAGCTGCTCGACGGGTATCGAAAGGGGGAGAAATGAGGCTGCTCGAAACCTGGGTCGAGACGCCGCTGGCCGGCGCGATCGGTTGGACGCTGCTTCATTCCCTGTGGCAGGGAGCGATCCTCTCGATTGCTCTGGCGGCGGCGTTCGTGGCGATGCGGTCGCCGCGCGTCCGCTATGCCGCGGCCTGTGGGGCGTTGCTGGTGATGGTGTGCAGCTTCGTTATCACTCTGTTCCTGGCAATTCCGGAAGGCGGCCACGGCCTCCCGGCTGTGAGAACGTCCGCCTTTCCCGCATGGAATGTTCCCAACCGCATGGATGCCCCTGGTCCTTCGAATTCCGGCCTTGCCGCGTTCGCACCCTGGCTCGCGCCGTTCTGGATCGCGGGAGTCTCGATCTTCTACCTGAGGCATGTGGCCGGCTGGATCTCGGTATGCCGCATGCGGCGGCGGGGCGTGTGCGGTGTGTCCGAGCACTGGCGGAGGCAGCTTGCCCGCTTGAGCGCCCAGTTGCTTGTGTCGCGGCCGGTCCGGCTACTGGAATCCTGCCTGGTGGAGGCGCCGATGGTCCTGGGTCATTTCCGTCCGGTTATCCTCATGCCGGTGGGACTGCTCGCCGGGTTGCCCGCGGGACAGATCGAAGCCATCCTGCTGCATGAGCTGGCGCATATCCGCCGCTACGACTACCTCGTGAACGTATTGCAGCGATCGGTGGAGGGCCTGTTGTTTTATCACCCGGCGATGTGGTGGATATCGCGGGTGATCCGCGCCGAGCGCGAGAACTGTTGCGATGACATGGTGGTCTTAACACGCGGCAATGCCCACGAATATGCCGTTGCGTTGGCCGCGCTGGAACGGAACCGTTGGGCCGGCCGCGAACCGGCCGTGGCGGCTACCGGAGGGAATCTCGTGAAACGCATCCGTCGTCTGCTGTATCCGAAAGGTCCGAATGGCGCGTGGACTCCATTGCTCGCCGCCGTAATCCTGGTGGCAACCGCCGCGGCGACGCTGACCGCATGGCAAGCCGCACCGTCTAAACAGAGTTCCGCCGCTGCCCGGCAACAGGCGGACCGCTCCGGGACGTCTCCTTATGTGAAATGGCTGAACGAGGACGTGGTCTACATCGTCACCGACGAAGAGCGCGCCGCGTTCCAGAAACTGACTACCGATAAAGAACGGCAGAAGTTCATCGAGCAGTTCTGGCTGCGGCGCGATCCCACCCCCAGCACCCCTGAAAACGAATCCAAAGAGGAGCACTACCGCCGCATCGCGTATGCTATCCAGCATTTTCGAACGCCATCCGGCATGCCGGGCTGGCGGACCGATCGCGGCCACATGTACATCGCCTACGGCCCACCGGATGAGCTCGAATCTCACCCCAGAGGGGCGCAACGTTCCTACCCAACCGAAACCTGGATGTATCATCACGTAGAAGGTGCCGGCGATAACCTGACCGTCACGTTCATCGACCGCACGGGGACGGGTGATTATCATCTGGCGCCCGGCAAGGCGCGGTGAAGACCGCGCGGGCAGCTTAGCCCTCCGCCGCGCCAATCTCCATGCCGGATTGGAGGACCGCGTCACGAACCTCCGCGAGGGGTAGAGCACCGTGGCGGTCGGCTCGGCGGTCAAGACCTTTCAGGCGTGCGATTCAGGGTGGTAAGAGAATCAGGCAGAGCCGCATCCGTAGAGGGAGCGGTAGGGGCCACGGGCCGTGAACCACGTGATCCAGCGTACGGACGCCACCTTCACGGGAGTGAATCCGGCTCCGTCCAAGGCGAGCACACGTGCGGGGAACCTTTCCGGCCACGGCAACGTCTCGGTGGCCATTTCAGTGGTGATGCCCTGTCGAGTCTCACGTACTTTAGGCGCTTCATGGGGCATCCGCTCCCTCAGATGCTGTGAAAAATATCAGCCACCGCTCCCTGAAGGTAGGCGCTTCATGGGGCATCCGCTCCCTCAGATGCTGTGAAAAATATCAGCCACCGCTCCCTGAAGGTGTGAAAAAATGACCCTTGCACCGCTCGCTTACGCGCGCGGCTCTGTTACTGAGCCGCGACGGTGACGGAGCGGTGATAAATAAAGGCAACCGCTCCCTCACGGTCGCGGCTCGGAACTTGGAAGCGCCTGCACGTTGCGGACGCGAAACGGCTCGCCGTTGGAAAACGTTCCCACGAAGCGGAGGCGCCTCACTTCGGCCGGAGAGAAGGAGTCGGTCTTCACGCCGCGCCAGGGGCCGTGGCGGCGGTCGGCCAACGGGCGCCAGTGTTCGCCGTCCGCGGACCCCTCGACGAGGTAGTGGGCGTACGGCGCCGGCTTGCGATGCCATTGCGGATCCCGGAAATCGATGAACTCGGGCAGCTCGTAACGCACAGCGCCGAGCCGCACCGGCCGGTCGAACTGGACGACCGTGGAATCCCGCTGCTGGGGAGGGACCAGGTTCGCGTCGACCCCGATTGTATTGGAGCCGTCGAGCAGATAATGCAGCGTGCGCCGGTACAACTCGCGGAACAGCGGGTGCCGGCGTCCTTCCAGGATATTCGGAAAATTCTCCCCGCAAACCATGGCGAGACGCTCATTCTTGTGGACGGCGAGGCCCACTCGATGCAGAGGCGAGGGATCGAAGGCGGCCACACCGAATTCCCGCTCTTCGGGCGCGGCGCGATCCGAGCGAATGAGGATGTCCCAGGCCCGAGGCTCGTACGCGAAGTCCACCTCGCCGCCCCAGGGACCGGGCACTTCGTCCCCGAGCTTCAGATTGAGGCCGCGGACAATCGGATGGACCGTGTTCGCGATGACCGCCTTGCTGCCGGGAATCCAGTAGCCGACGCTGGTGTGAAAGACGTTCAAGTAGTCGGTGGCGTCTCCGGCGGTGGGATTCCGGATGGGCTCGTCCGGGCGCACGTCCGGGGGGAGCAACCGGGGGCCCCGGAAATCGCTGGGTTGATCGCTCCAGTGGGTCCAGATATGGCCACGCTGCCAGAGGTAACGCGGCTCTTCCAGGCTGGGCAGATACTCCACCCGGACGGCGAACGAGTCGCCGCCGTGGATCAACACCGCGCCGCCTTTCCCCAGGTATTCCGCGAAGCGCCGGTAACTTTCCTGAGTGGTGAATTCGCAGTGATTTCCGATGAGCGCCAGACGATAGTCCTCGAGGCGCACCCGGCCGCGCGCCACATCATGCTGGGTCGCGAACTCGATCTCGAAACTCTCCTGGCGCGACAACTCGTCGAGATAGCGAAAATGATGGATGTCGTTGAATCGCTCATACAGGCTGTAGAAGAAGTTGTTCAGGCGGCGCTGGCGGCTGCTCATCACGGTGGGCGCGTACCCGACGCTGCCGTCATAGCCGGTTCGCCAGCCGTGATAGTCGTGACCGCCGTTGGTCGAGTAGGCCCACCACGCGTCGGTCGGCGCAACGAACAGGACCGGGGCGCGGGCGCGGCCTTCCACTGCACGGGCCCGGACGATCACATTGGCAAGTTTCCGGTTCAGGTCGTTCACCATCGGATCCACCGTCTCACCGGCGGGCGCCACGATCAGGCGGTACAGGCTCGATCGCCATTCCCCGACCTTCACGGCGACGTTGGTCACGGGCAGCTCGTACTGAAAGGGTACGCGCGACACAACCTTGCGTCGGAGGTCGTCGATCAGAATCAGCTCCATTCTGCGGCCCCGATCGCCCGGACCCGGAATCACGGCCATCACCTGTTGCTCGCCAGGCTGCCAGCTCAGATCGTAGGGAGCCAGGATCGGGAAGAAATTGGCCGGGATGTCCGGATCGCCGCGGCTCCGCAACTGGTACCACTCGGCCCACCAAAACCGTTGGTCCTTCGGGCGATACGCAACGAGGGTAATCTCCATTTTGGGATTGCCCGTGGTGGTCATCAATTGCAGGGTCGAGGACTTCGTGAAGCGGGAGTATCCCCGCCGTGCGTGCCGGGAAGGCTCCGCGCCGTCGAGTCGCGTGCCCACCGCCAGGTTGGCCTCGCGGTTGTAGAACAGGGACCCCCAGTTGGTGAACTGATTGTCGGGGACTTTCCCGTCGGGCAGGTAGAGCGGCTGTCCTTGCAAGGCGCCTGTGTCGAACGTCATCGACTCGTTGAATACCTCCGGGAACCTCCACTCGAACCGGACCTGCTCTCCGCGAAGCTCCGAGCCGGGTTCGTGCCGGACGCTGTAGAGATCGATGCCTGCCTGGCGCTCGTAGCGCAGCTCCAAACGGAGCGGGACTCCGGCGACGGTCAAGCGTGCCACATTCGGCTGGCTGGTTCGCTCGACGTCGAGCTCCCGGCTCGCGACGGTGAGCGAGAGGCCGGGCGCCATCGGGCTCAACAGGGGCTGCCCGGAAGCCGTCCCGAAGGCGCGTTGCAGGAAGTTCTGGGGCGACTGGGCGCGCAGCAGGCCCGGCGCCAGCACAAGGCTGAGCAGAAGGATCGGGCTAAGGCAACGCAAACGCAACGTAGGCGTCCCCCGAGGCCGTGCCCATCTTTCCGCCGCCGCCCGCCGCGATGACGACATACTGTTTTCCGTCGATCATGTAAGTCGCGGGCGTGGAGAAGCCGCCGTACTCCAGTTGCGTTTCCCACAGCGTCTCGCCAGTGCCGCTATGGATCGCGCGGAACTTGAGGTCCTTGGTGGCGCCGATGAAGACGACCCCTCCGGCGGTCACGATCGACCCGCCGTAAAGCTCCGTTCCCGTTTTCGGCACGCCGCGCGCGGTCAATTCAGGATGTTCCCCCAGCGGGACCTGCCAGGCGATTGTGCCCTCGTTCAGATCGATGGCCGTCAACTGGCCCCACGGCGGTTTGACGCCGGGGTAACCGCCGCCGTCACGCAGCTTCGTGTAGCCGTCATGGGAATACGGGTAGGGGGCGTTCTTCGGTGCGTCCACGATCTTCATGATGGACGGCAGATTCTGGGAGCTGACGAAGAGGCGGCCGGAATCCGGCTCGAAAGATCCGCCTCCCCAGAGGCCGCCGCCGAGCGTGCCTGGAGCGGCGACCGTGCCCTGCCGGCTGGGCGGCGTGTACAAGGCTCCGATGCGCAGGTCCGCGACGAGCTTGGATACATGCTCA
>JACOSH010000298.1 GCA_016178945.1 Acidobacteriota bacterium | reverse complement strand
GCGCAAGTTCGCCGACTTCGAAGCCATGGGCTGGTATCCCGGCGACACCCACATGCACTTCCCCGACCCCTCCGGCGTCCGCTACGAGATGGAATGCGAAGGGCTGCGCGTCTGCAGCCTGTTGCTGCTGAAGAGCGGCTACAAGACCGGACGGCCCGGCGACGGCCACTTCTGGAACGCGGAGCACTTCACCGGCAAGCTGGACCCGGTCTCCGGCACCGGGCACTTCGTCAAGGTGGGCGAGGAGTTTCGCCACGGCCTGCTGGCGCACCTGATCTTCCAGAACCTGAAGTCGATCGTCTGGCCGGTCTCGACCGGCGGGCTGCGCGAGTCCGGCGTGGGCGGCTTCGATTGGCCGCTGATGCTGCACGCCTCCGACGACGCCCACCAGCAGGGCGCGCTGGTCACCTGGGCGCACTGGCCCTACCCTTCGATGGAGGCGCCGCTCGACATCGCGCTGGGGCGCATCGACTCGCTCGATATTCTCACCACCGGCAATCCCTTCGAGCATCATCCCATTCTGGTGGACATCTACAAGATGCACGGCCCCTCCGCCTATACGACGCCGCCGATCGAGATGTACTACCACTACCTGAACACCGGGTTTCGCCTCGCGGCTTCGTCGGGCTCGGACAAGATGGCCACCAACCCGCCCATGGGCAGCGCCCGTACCTACGTCAAAACGGATGGACCGCTGAGCTACGACTCCTGGATCGAGGGCATCCGCAAGGGCCGCACGTTTATCAGCACCTACCCGCTGCTGGAGTTTACAGTGAACGGCAAGGAGGCCGGCGAGACGCTGGCGCTGCCGCCCGGCAAGGCAAAGCTCGAAGTCAAGGCCCGGGCGCGATCGCTCGAACCCTACCAAGTGCTGGAGATCCTGGTGAATGGCCAGGTCCTGGCGCGGGCCACCCCGTCGGGCGGCCACCACGAGGCCCGCATCGACACGACCCTGGAAGTCCAGCGCGGCGGTTGGATCGCCGCCCGCGCCCACGGCCCCAAGATGTTGGAGTACGGCGCGACCTGGTGGAAGATGCCGGTCTTCGCGCATACCTCGCCCATCTACCTCCAGATGCCCGGCCGCCCCGCTCCTTCCGCGGCTTCAGCCAAGATCCTGCTGGAGCAGCTTGGCTACCTGCGGCGCTGGGCCGAGTCGCGCGCCAATTTCCCGGCCCCGGAAAGCAAGGCGGAAGCCCTCTCCCTGATCGCCCAGGCGGAGGCGATCTACGAGAAGCTGCGGGACATACAATAAATATCGATGCTCAGCCGCAGGTTTTTTCTCCAGCAAGCCGCCGTGGCCGCCGCCAGGCCATCGCGCCTCATCATTGACACCCACCTGGAAGTCTGGACTCTCGATCCCCGCTTCCCCTTCCGCCATCCCGAGCGCCCCAACCTCAAGGTCGAGATGGCCGCGCCCATCGAGAACCAGGTCGAGCAGATGCGCGACTTCGGCCTCAAGTACGCCGTCCTCGTCAACCCACGCTATTTCGGCTGGGACAACTCATACATCAGCTACTCCCTGCACAAGTATCCGGACCTGTTCGTCGCGCACGGCCTGATCAACCCGGAGGATCCGGACGTGGCCGGACGGCTCCGCTACTGGGTGAAGGAGCACGGCTTTCAAGGGATGCGTTTCAGCCCGATCTATCATCCCAAGTCCACCTGGCTCAACTCGAAGGAACACTACCCGCTGTGGCGCGAAGCGGAGCGGCTGGGCGTCGTGTTCAATTACTACATCCTGCCGCACCAGATGCCCATGCTCGAGGACATGGCCGCTCGCTTCCCGGGCGTCAAGATTGTGGTCGATCACCTGGGCAAGCCGGACCTGCGCCAGCCGGATCCTTGGCCCGAGTTTAAGAAAATGTTCCGGCTGAAGCGCTTCCCCCAGGTGTGGATCAGCGCTTCGGAGCCCTACGAGCTGTCGCTCACCAAGGAGTTCCCCTACCGCGACACCTATCCGTTCTTCAAGGCGGTGTACGAGGAGTTCGGAGGCAAGCAGTTGATCTGGGGCACAGGCTATCCGCGGCCGCGCTGGGAGCTGCCCATGGACAAGGAGCTGGAATTCGTGGACGTCCACCTGGACTTCTACGCCGCCGAGGATCGCGAGGCACTGCTGGGCAAGAATGCGCTGCGAATCTGGAGATTTCCGGGAGACGGCAGCCGGAATGCGTAGGTGCGCTGCGGCGTGGGTCCTGCTGGCGCCCTGCTCCGCCCTGGCCTGGCAGCAAGCCGAGCCGCCGAAGCCGGCTGAATCCTCCAAGCGAATCGAGCTGAACCTGCTCGGCGCGACCGACGCGGCCGCCGGCGAGAGCCGCCGCAACGAGAACATCCAGTTCAACCTGGTCGATAACAATCCGCTCAAGGAGCTGAATGTCCGGCTGGGGACGACCGCCACCATCCACGAGTTCCGCGCCGAACGCGGATACTTTGGAGCGGAGTTCGGCAACACTCCCACGGCGGTGCTGCATCTTCCGGCTCTGGCCAAGAAATCCGCGGGTCTGCACGGCAGCCTGTACCTTTCGCACTTGAACAGCGTTTTCAGCGCGCGGTCCTTTTTCCAGGCCGGCGACGTCAAGCCGGCTCGCGAGAACGACTACGGCTTCACGGCGGGCGCTTCGCCCTGGCGCGGCGCGCGCCTCCAGGTGGATGGGAGCCAGCAGAAGCTGCGCGGCAGCGTGAATGGCAACGTGCTGGTTCCCAAGGCCGACGAGCGCACGCCGCTCGCCGCCGACCCTGCCACGCGCGCCCTGGTCGCCCGTTTCCTGGCCGCCTATCCCGCCGACCTTCCTAACCGCACCGAACGCAACCCGCGCGCACTCAACCGCAACGCGTCCCAAGTCATCAATAACAATCACGGCGGCGTCCGCCTCGATCAATCGCTCGGATCGAAAGACCATCTGGCGCTCCAGTACACGTTCACGTCCCAGTCCGTCCGCGCGTTCCAGTTGGTGGCGGGCCAGAATCCGGATACCGACACCAAGTCCCACCAGGTCCGCATCACCTGGACTCGCCAATGGAACGCGGGCACGGTGACCGACTTCTCCACCGGATTCGACCGGCTCGGCTCCCTACTGCGTCCCGAGCCCCATGCCGTCGGGCCCATGGTCTCGATTTCGGGGCTGGAGACGCTCGGGCCGCAGTCCATCATTCCCATCGACCGGGCGCAGAACCTCTACCGCCAGGCCGGCGGGCTGCGGCGATCCAGCGGCTCCCACCAGTGGACCGCAGGCTTCCATCTGCTACGGCGCCAGCTCAACGGCAAGGAGACCGACGCGCATCGCGGTTTCTTTTCCTTCACCAACGACTTCGGCCGCGACGCCATCACCAATTTCCGGCTTGGCACACCCAGCCAGCACATCATCTCCATCGGCGATATTCACCGCGGGTTTCGCAACTGGGACATGCAGTACTACGCCGGCGACACCTGGCGCGCCGCTACCCGCCTCACGCTGCAATACGGATTGCGCTACCAGCCGGTCACCCGCCCGGACGAAGTCAACGGGCGCAACACCATTCCTTACGACTGCGACTGCAACAACCTGGCGCCCCAGTTCGGTGCGGCTTTCCGGCTGCCCCGCCGCTGGGGCAGCCTGCGATCCGCCTATGGACTCCAGTTCGGCGAGATCTTCCCGGTCACTTTCCAGCAGGTCCGATTCAGTCCCCCAGGCAGCGTCAAGATCGTAGTCCCGGCGCCGGATCTGGTTAATCCGCTTGGCGGCCGCCTGGCCGACCCGCGCGGCAACTTGTACCTGCTCGATCCGCAATTGGCCACGCCCTACTCGCACCAATACAACTTCAGTTGGGAGCCGGATCTATCGCGGACCTGGAAGCTGCAGATTGGCTATGTGGGGAGCCGCTCCCACAAGCTGCTCATCATGTGGTACCTGAACCGGGCCCATCTCGTGCCGGGCATCCCGCAGACCACCGCGACGCTGAACCAGCGCCGCCCGGACCAGCGCTACGCGGACGTGCGCTGGGTGTTGAACGGATCGCGCGGCTATTTCGACGCGGCGCGGATCGCGCTGGTCGTGCCGCGCTGGCATGGCCTGTCGGTCGATGCCGCTTACTGGTTCAGCAAGGCGATGGATCTCGGCAGCAGCTACACCAACACGGCTTATGACGCCGACTCCCGTCTGGCGCGCAGCCAGTCCGAGTTCGAGACCCACCGCGACATGCGCGCCCGCAGCGGCTTCGATCAGCCCCAAGCCTTCCTGTGGCGGGCCGCCTATGCGGCGCCCAAACCGCTCGGCGGATGGATGCTCTCCGGAGTTCTGCTGCTCAAGAGCGGCTCGCCCTTCACCGTAATGGCCGGCTCGGATGCTCCCGGCTTCGGCAACGTCGACGGCAACGGCGGCGACCGCCCCAACCTGCTCAACCCCTCCATCCTTGGCCGGACCATCGGCCATCCGGACACCTCGGTGGGGCTGCTGCCTCCGGCGGCCTTCGCCTACATCACTTCCACTCAGGACGCCGGCGCCCTGGGGCGCAACACCTTCCGCCGCGGCGGCATTCACAACCTGAACGCCTCCCTCTCGCGCGGCTGGACCGTCTCCGGCGAGAAACGGATCTCGCTCCGCGCCGAGTCGATCAACCTGCTCAATGCCCCACAGTTTGCCGAACCGGGCTTCGAGCTGACCAACCCCAACTTCGGCCAGATCACCAACACCCTGAACGAGGGGCGGACTTTCCGCTTCTGGCTCCAGTTGGCGTGGTGATACCATACATCCCATGACGCCGGATGATGGCCGGCGCAGCGGGAAGAATCTTTCCCGCTCCAAACACCAAAGGATTCAGAGATGAAACTACGAGGAAAGAACGTCATTGTGACTGGCGCATCTTCGGGGATCGGACAGGCCATCGCCATCCGGTTCGCCCAGGAGGGCGCCAATGTCGCCATCAACTACCGCAGCGAGCGGGAGCAGGCCGAGGCAACTCAGACCCAGATTGCGGCCGCCGCTTCCGGTACGGGCTCACGGGACATCATCGTGCAGGCCGATATCACCAAAGAGGACGAGATCCGCGAGATGTTCCGCAAGGTGATCGAAGAGTTTGGCTCGGTCGACGTGCTGGTGAACAACGCCGGGATCCAGAAGGCCTGCCCCAGCCACGAAATCGATATCGCCGATTTCGACCGCGTCCTGTCGGTGAACCTGCGCGGCGCGTTCCTGTGCGCGCGCGAGGCGCTGCGCCACTTCCTGGCGCGCGGCGGCGGCGGCGTGATCCTCAACAACTCCAGCGTGCATGAGATCATCCCCAAGCCCAAGTATCTTCCCTATTCGATCAGCAAGGGCGGTATGGAGAACCTGACGCGCTCGCTGGCGCTGGAATACGCCGGCCAGGGCATCCGCGTCAACGCAGTGGGACCGGGCGCCGTGGTCACGCCGATCAACCAGGCCTGGATCGACAACCCGCAGGCCAAGGCCCAGGTTGAGAGCCACATTCCCATGGGCCGCGCGGCGCGCGCTGAAGAGATCGCCGCGGTCTTCGCCTTCCTGGCCTCCGACGACGCCTCCTACATCACCGGCCAGACCATCTTTGCCTGCGGCGGCCTGACGCTCTATCCCGAGTTTCGTGTGGCCTGGTCCTCGGGCGAGTGACAATATCGCCATGAACCTCGACCAGCAAGTTGTTCTTATCACCGGGGCCAACGGCGGTCTGGGCACGTCAGTGACCGAAGCGTTTCTCGAAGCCGGCGCGGCCGTCATCGGTGTCTCTCGCAAAATCGCGCAGTCCGACTTCCCGCGTCCCAGCTTCATCGCCCTTCCGGCGGAGCTGTCCAGCGCCGAAGCGGCCGGCGGCCTGGTCGAGACCGCCATCCAGCGTTGCGGGAAGATTGACGCCTTGGTGCACTTGGTGGGTGGCTTCGCGGGCGGCAAGTCCATCGCCGAGACCGACGACGCCTCCTGGGACCGGATGATGGACCTGAACCTGCGCTCGGCCTTTCTCGTCATCCGCGCGGTTGTGCCGCGCATGCGCGCCGCCGGATCGGGCCGGATTGTCGCGATCGGCAGCCGCACCGCAATCGATCCCCAGCCGCTGTTGGGCGCATATAGCGCCTCCAAGGCCGCCCTGGTGTCCCTGATACGCACGCTGGCCCTGGAGAACAAGGACCTGGGCATCACCGCCAACGTGATCCTGCCCGGCGCCATGGATACGCCGGCCAATCGCGCGGCCGATCCCACGGCCGATTTTTCGCGCTGGATCGCGCCACAGCGAGTGGCTGCCCTGGCCGTGTTCCTGGTCTCCAACGCCGGAGCGCAGATCAGTGGCGCGGCAATTCCGGTGTATGGAAGAGATGTATAGCATGGGGATTGCCGAGCTCCTCGTCGCCGGATTGGAGATCTATGCCGCGCTAGGGGCGGCCTTTGCCATCCTGTTTCTGACCAAGGGCATTCATCGCGTCGACCCCAATGCCCGCGGATCGACGCTCGGATTCCACTTGATCGTTCTTCCCGGAGTGGCGGCTCTGTGGCCGCTGCTGCTGGGCCGCTGGATCCGCGCATGACTCAACCGCTGCGGCGCGCTCATCGCTGGATCATGCTGGCGCTGGCTATCGTACTGCCGCTCGCGTTCGCGGCCGGAATCGCGGTCCGATGAGCGTCCATTATCAAGCCATCGGCTGGAACCGCCAGAAGCGCATTTACGATGCCGTCCTGGCGGGCGGCGTCGCGCTCTACCTGGCGCTGTTCGCCGGCGTGGGATCCCTGGTTCACCCCAATGCCACCGTGGAGACGCTGCTCATCCGTGGGTTCGGAACGGCGGCCCTGCTGCTGCTGCACGTAGTCCTGGCCATCGGTCCTCTGGCGCGCCTGAATCCCCGTTTTCTCCCATTGCTGTATAACCGCCGCCATCTGGGCGTGACCCTGTTTGGGCTGGCTCTGGCCCACGGCGGGTTCGCGCTCATTCAATTCCATTCGCTCAGCGATGTGCACCCGCTGGTCAGCTTGTTGATCGCCAATCGCGACTACTCGAGCCTGCCGCAGTTCCCATTCGAGATCCTCGGTCTGCTCGCCCTGTTGATCCTGTTTCTGATGGCGGCCACCAGCCATGACTTCTGGCTCCACAACCTCGGCGCACCACTGTGGAAGAAGCTCCACATGCTGGTCTATCCGGCCTACGCCCTGCTGGTGGCTCACGTCGTGCTGGGCGCGCTGCAATCGGAGACCAGCCCCTGGCTGGCCGGCACGCTTGCTCTGGGCCTGTCCCTGGTGCTGGGCGTGCACCTGGCTGCCGCCTTCCGGGAGCGCCGGATTGATGAAGCCCGGCACATAGCAGGCGGCGACGGCTTCGTCGAGGTGTGCGACGCCGTTTCGATCCCCGAGAAGCGGGCGGTTGTGGTTTCGCTCTCCGGCGAGCGCATCGCGGTGTTCAAGTACGACGGCAAACTTTCGGCCGTCTCCAACCTCTGCGCCCACCAGAACGGACCGCTGGGCGAGGGGCGTATCCTCGATGGCTGCGTGACCTGCCCGTGGCACGGCTATCAGTATCTGCCGGACTGCGGCGCATCGCCGCCTCCCTTTCAAGAAAGGGTTCCGGCTTACAGCGTCCAGGTTCGCGACGGCAGGGTTTGGGTCCATCCTTGCCCCCATCCACCGGGCACCCGCGTGGAACCGGCCGCGCTATGAACGGCCCGTTCTACATCGGCTACCTCCCACAGGCGCCGCCCGCCGTGGCCAGCATCATTCGTCGAACCGTGATGGGACTCATGGCCTTGGTCCTGATCGTCGCCCTCGTGCTGGTCTTCGCGCAGGAGCCTTTCCCGGCCGCCAGCTTCGAGTATGGCCTTTACCGGGATTTCGAAGGCGTCGTCGAGGAGCGTCCCTATCCAGCCCTTCTGGTTCCAAGTGAAACGGGCTTCTCCCGCTACTGGCTGGTCGCGCCCGGCAAGCACGGCGCCTCGGCCGAGGTGATGGCCCTGAACGGGAGTCTGGTCCGGCTGCGCGGCCAGCGCATCTATCGCGGCCCGGACGCCATGTTGGAGCTGGAGGCGAACTCGGTTCGCGCCGCCGGGCGCGCGCCTTCTGGCTCCCTGCCGGAAACTACCCGCGTCGGCCCCGTCAACCTGGCGGGTGAGATCGCCGACAGCAAGTGCTATTTCGGCGTCATGAACCCTGGCCGCGGCAAGGTGCACCGAGGCTGCGCGGCACGCTGTCTGAGCGGGGGCATTCCGCCGGTCCTGGTGAGCGGCGACCGCACCTACGTCCTGACCGGTCCGGATGGCCAGCCCATCGGCGGCCGGCTGCTCGATCTGGTCGCCCAGCCGGTGGAGCTGCAGGGCGAACTGTTCCATGCGAGCGGAACCCGGCTC
>JACOSH010000297.1 GCA_016178945.1 Acidobacteriota bacterium | reverse complement strand
GTAGTCGTTGAGGCTGGTCCGGAAGTAGACGCGATCTCCTGATGCGCCTTCCGCGTGCACGCCGTCGCTCAGTTTCCTGGCCGCGCGAAACGTAGCGACGGCCAGCAGGACGTTGCGGCGCAGCTCGCCTTCCTCGGCGCCCAGGCGGAGGCGCAGCACCGGCGCCAGCACCCGGGCCTGGCCCCACACGTAGCGATGACCGCCGCGCAGGGTCAGGCGGCTGCTCAGGTCGCAGAGCACCTCCAGTTGCTGTTGGTTGTACTCCACATCCGGCAGGCCGAGCGAGGCTTCGCCGGTCTGATGCAGCCGGTCGGTCATCCAGCTTTCCAGGATGCGCACGCGTCCGAGCGGGCGAATCTCCGCCGCCAGGTCGCCGGAGGTGTGCGGCTGGCGCGCGCCGGACAGCAGCCGCTCCTGCTGCTCGGCGACGAACAACAGGGAGTTCAAGTCGACAAACCGCCCGGCGCTGTTCTGGAAGTAGTTCGAAGTGGTGCTGGGATTCGAGTAGAGGAAGTGGCCGGACAGATCCGCCCAGCTCGCCGGCGAGGCCGTGAAGAGCAACTGGGTGTACGAGCTGTCGCCGCGGATCCCCCAAGCCTGCTCCAGCCGCGTCAGCTCCAGGGTTTGTCCGAAGATCGGCGTGGCGCGATTGCCGAGGTTGCGCTGGGAGGTGAAGGCGCGCTGGTCGTCCTTGAACGCCGTGCCGCCTTCCTCCACCGTGGCGTGGAAACGGCCGAGTTCCAGGCGAACGCCGCCGCGATAGTGGTCGGTCTTATCAGCCAGGCGGTTGGCGACCGGGTACTCGTTGCCTTCGGTGACAAACGTGGTGATGCCGGAGCCGGAGCCCGAGTCCCGCGTGTAAGCCAGGTAGGGAATCACGCGGCGGCCGGGGAACAGGTCCAGGCGCAGGTCGTTCAGCTTGCGATGTGTGTCAAAGGCGCGCTGGCTGAGGAAACTGCCCCGTTCCAACCTCGGATTTGCGAAGGACGGAAGGAAGTTGAAGTAGGCCAGATTGCGATAGTCCCAGGTCAGCCGGTAACTCCCCTGGCGCGAGAGGTCGACTTCCGCCGTGGTGTAAGGGTCTCCGCCCCACCCGAGTGCCCGCACGTTGATCCGGTCGAACAATTTGCGCGACTTGCCGGCCAATGAGAAATCGAGCCCGAACAGCTTGGGACCCTCGCCCAGGTCGACCACGCTGCGGTAGGCCTGCGAGTTGCCCCGCACGTCGCGCCAGCGGTAACCGAGATCGGCGCTGCCCGATAGATCGAGCCGCTCCCCGGGGGCCGGTTTCTCGGCCTCTTGCGCGGCGGCGGCAGCGGCGAGGATAAGCAGGAGCCGTCTCATCGCAGGAACATCCGGTTCACATGCGACCCGTGCACCTTCTGGTGGCAGGTGGTGCAGTTACGGAATCGCGGGCTGCGCAGGTCGTGGATGGCCGGAGGCACCCCGCCCAGCGCGGCCGTTTGCACCGCGGTATTGGCGTGACACTCCAGGCACTGCAAGCGCACTTCGTGCCGCGTCAACATCCGGGGGTTGGAAGACCCGTGCGGCTGATGGCAGCTCGCGCATCCCTCCAGCTTCACCGGAGCGTGATCATAAGGGAAAGGCCCGCGCTTGTCGCCGTGGCACTTGAGGCAGCCCGGTTCGTTGGCCGATACGGTTTGCAGGGACTTGGGTAGAAAGCTGCCGTGAGGATTGTGGCAGTCCACGCAGGACATCGCGCCCTCAGCCAGGCGGTGGGAGTGGGGCCGCTGGAACTCGGCCCAGGTGGAGGTGTGGCATCGGGCGCACTGCTGGTTCGTGTTGACCGCTTTGCGGGCAACCAGCGCGTCCGGAGTCTGGTGAACGGTGTGGCAGGAGTTGCAACTGACCTGGCTGCGCGCATGACCGGCGCGGACACGCCCCACGTGCGTGGGTTGGTTCCGGTGGCAGGTCAGGCAGGTCTTGTCCTGATCGGAGGCCGCCAGCTTGGCGGGATTGCGGATGTCGTCCGCGGAAGCCGATTCCGCATGCTTGCTGCCCGGCCCATGACAGGACTCGCAGGCTTTAGTCTCCCATCCGCGCTTCTTGTCGATGGCCTGGTGGGGAGTCCGTCCGAAGGCCTTGGCGATATCCTCATGGCAAGTGGAGCAGGTCTCCGATCCGGCGTACCCGGGTTTGGCCTGCTCAGGCTGCGCCGGCAGGGCGGCGGCGAAAAACAGCATGGCCGCCACCGCTCCGAGCGCCGGACGGAGGCCCGCCCCTAGGCGGGACCGCTGAGGAGGCAGCGTGGTTGCGCTCGGTAACGGTGACGGCCAAGACATAGGGAGATCCTCGGAGCTGCGGGTTACTGCGCATGCACCCGCGCCACCGAGAAGTCGGCGTTGCTGCCGTGGCAAGCGGCGCAACTCTCTCCCAAAATCGTCGTTTGTGCTAAAGCGTGCGATGCCGTCGCCCGGCCGTCGTGGCAGCCCAGGCAGGCGGACGTCGCCGGTCCCATCGGAGTAAACCAGCCCCGCGGCGTGTTGACGGAAAGCAGGTTTTCCCGCAGCGGCAGGTTCTCCGACCCATTGACATGGCAGGCGCCGCAGTTACCGCGGCCCTGCGGATAGCGAACATCTGAGAAATCGTTCTTCGACCCGCCGAAGCCGTAGATGATGAGCGGGCGCGTGCCGTCCTCGCCCGTGTGGATGCGGTGGATCATGCTGCGGAAATCCACCGATTGCGGCGGATTCTCCGCGGCCGGACGCCGGGCCCGATCGTTCTCATTGGGATTGTGGCAAAGCACGCACTGCTCGATCCGGTTGCGATTGTCGCCATGCAGCGAGAGGCTGCTGTGGCACCCGTTGCACTTGTCGACCGACACGATCTGCCGCCGCGGCTCCAGCTTCGAGCCATCCACGGAGAAGTGGATGACCTTGTTGACGCCGGCGTCGCGCACGGTTATCTCCTTCTTGGTGCCCTCCAGGACCTTCACGTTGCGGTAGCCCTCGATTCCCACCGAGAAACTGCCCTTGGCGTTGGCGGGGATAGGATCGGCGAACGTCCAGTAGTAAGCGCCGCCCGAACCCTGCGCCCGGAGCGCGTCCTCGCTGACGTAGTTGGCATAGTCGCTGGTGGGGCCGGACAGCACCAACGCCAGACGCGTCATCTCCGAAGGCAGGATCGGCTTACCGGACTTGTCCTTGATCGTAAAGCTGACGGTGGGCCGTTTGCCGGCCGATCCGTCGTCGACGCCCACCAGCTCGAACACCGTGCCCGGCAGGTGGCGCGAGAAGCGCGGGATCATGTGCGCCCCCAGGATGGAGGCGTCGAAGTCCAGCTCCCCTTGCTGGATGTGGCAGGTCGCGCACTGATTGTCGGAAACCTGGGGGAGGTCGATGTGGTTCTCGCCGGTGGCGAAATTCACATTGTCGTGGCACGCGCCGCAGGCCGCCCGCGTCGGTTTGAAGACATTATTGGCCTGGGCCGCGCCCGGTTGGTGGCAGGCGCTGCAAGTGCGCGGGTCCGCGGGAAACTCAACCGTCGAGAAATCGTTGACGCTCTGCGCATTCCCGATGATGATGTACTTCTTGCCCGCCTGTACGCTGGGCAACTGCGCGCCCATGTGGATTTTGTGGATCATCACCGGGAAATCCACCGTGTTGCCGGTGTCCGGGTCGCTGGTCTGCGGCTGGTGGCACATGATGCACAACTGTACGCTCCGCCGCGAGCCGCCGTGGAGCGCCAGTTGTTCGTGGCACTTGTTGCAGGCCGCATCGCGCACCACGTCGCGCACCTGCGTCACCTTGGCGCCGTTGGGCACAAATGGGTACACGTCGTCGAAGCGGTTGATCCCCATGTCGAACTCGCTCAGGTTGCGCGATGAGTAGACTCCGATATAGTGCGTCGCCGCGCGATCAATCGAGGCCGGCGCCTTGACGCCGAACACATACTCGTATTCGCCGTCGCTGGCCAGCTTCGTGTATCTCCCGCCGGTGTCCGCCGCGGCTTGCGTGGCCGACACCGCTGTGATCGGACTGGTCTGTACCCGCGTAGTGTAGGCCACCTCCTGCGTTCCGCTCTGCGGCAGGTAGGAAGCAATGAAGCTGGTCGTCACGGGACCCGGCGTGACAACGCCGTCGCGATCCAGTCCCAGGTCCCTCGGATCGGAGATCCGGAACCGCGCCCGGATCGTTCCGTCCGCGTCAATCGTCGCGGTCAGGATCTTGACTCTCAGCCCTGGGCGGACGAAATTCACCAGATTCGGATCGGCATAATAGGCCTTTTCGCGCGGGGAGAAGGACGGTCCCGGCGCGCTGGTGACCAGGACCGCACCGGCCAGGATGGTCAGTACCAGCGTGAACCGGATCAGGATGGAAGTGAGTCGCATGCGTTGTCCTCCACTACCTAGCATATGCTCGTCCAAAACCATTCTCCTTTGAAAACAACCGGGTAGGGCGCGGGTGATGGAGGTCCTTCGTGGGGGAATTCGCGGTACTGGGTGAAAAAGCCCAACAAGCCGTCATTTCCGGGCCGCATCCTGCAACGTCTCCGTCCCCAGGGCCAGGAGGCATTCCCGCCCGCAGTCCTGGCGCTTGGGCCAAACCGAGCAGTCCTTCAAGCGCAGATACCTCTGCACCCGGGGGGAGGGGCAGGTAGAATCTCTTGGGGCGATCGCAATAATGGCCGGCTCTTTGGTAGTGGGGCAGGTGGTCACCCAGAATTCAGTCTTCCGCGGCCGCAGCCACCCGCGGAGGGCAAGACACAGCGAACCGAGCGCCAAGAGGGCACCCAGCACCAGGACCAAGACGGCGCTCACGGGCAACCTCCGGGGTTCCCGAGTGCACGAGACGTGCCACCGCCTGCCGGGTTGGTAAGATGGATGGATGGCGGCGCCTTGGGTTCGACTTCACCTGTTGCTCGCGAGCGTCGTGGTTGCGGCGGGCCAGCCGCCCGCACCGGCGGAGAAAGCGGCGCCGACGGCCAAGCCGACCGCGCCCGCCAAGCCTTCACTCGCTCCTATGAAGATCGGTCCGGCTACTGGCCCTACTCGTGGATTCATCCTCCTCCCACGGTGCCCAGTTGGGTTGAGTTACAGAAAGCGGCACGGAGCGGACAGAGGTTGCGGGCCGTTCTTAAGAACTCTTCCTGACAAGAGGGAAAGGTGTAGGCGACCTTGTCCTGTTGCCGAAAGGCTTCGGCTGCGCGGATGGTACGCGACGCCTCCCGCACCTCCCGTCCACGCCGTGACCGGCGGCCCCGGGACCCCTTCCGGGCGGCGGTGAAGGATTCCACGCAGCACGCAGCGGTAGCCGCCGAAAACAAGTTGAAGTTTGCAGCCGACGCCAACATACCGGTTTCATGCGCCATGCAGTATCATAAATCTATGCGCACGTTGGAGTCTATGCGCAGGTTGGAGCGTTGCCATGTGGGAGCCACTCCGGGACCTGAAGTCGATATCATCAGTGTTCCTTATCTTCGCCCTAGCTGATTTGGGCCTCGTGCTCCAGGCTCAAGATGCGGACCGGGCGTCCAAGATATATGCCGAAGCCTCGAAGAGCGTCCTCTTGCTGCTTGTCAGATCGGAGAAAGGGGAGGTCGTTGGGCAGGGGACGGGTTTCGTTGTGGCAGGTGGGAAGATCCTCACTAACGAACATGTTGTGCGGAACGGTCGCGTCCTCATCGACTTGGGGGCAGCTAGGCTCTCGGCCACCGTCGAACGCGTAGATGCATTTAACGATCTGGCCCTGCTTTCAGCTGGGGCTGAACTGGAGGCAAAGCCTCTCATGATTGCGGACGGCTCGCCCACGCCCGGTACCAGTGTTTTTGCGATAGGCAACCCCGCCGGCTTGGAGAGGAGCATCAGCACCGGAGTTGTGTCTGGGGTTCGGGATCTTAGGGGCCGACAGCTACTCCAGATCACCGCTCCGATCTCATCGGGATCGTCCGGGGGACCGATCCTAAATACCCGGGGTGAAGTCGTGGGTGTTGCTGTCGGAATCCTTGAAACAGGGCAGAATCTGAACTTCGCCGTGCCAGCCGCACTGATCCGCAAACTGCTCGTTGGCAAGATGCAGGCCAGTGCCGATGTCGTCTCGCTCTCTGCGGCCGCCGCTCCCGGCGACAAGGTGATTATCCGGGTGGGAGAGGCGACCATCTCGCAGTCTGAATTCGAGCGCTACATCGATATGCTCCCCGATCAGTACAAGACCATGGCGCGGGGGCAGGCCAAACGCCAGTTTGCCGATCAACTGGTGAGCATGAAAACGCTGTCGCAGGAGGCGCGCAAGCGCAAACTCGATCAGACGCCGGAGTTCCAGCGTCAAGTCGAGATTCAGAAGGACAATATTCTGGCCGGCCTGGTCTTTCAGGACCTCGCGGAGAAGCTGAAGATCGAGGAGGCCGCGGTGCGCCAGTATTACGACCAGCACAAGGGCGAGTACGAGCGAGTCCGCGCGCGGCACATCCTGATCCGCGCCAAGGGATCGCCCATGCCGGTGCCCGATGGCAAACAGGAGATCGGCGAAGAGGAGGCCCTGGCCAAGGCCAAGGCGTTGAGCAAGCGGATCGGGGCGGGAGAGGATTTCGCGGCGCTGGCCAAGTCCGAGTCCGACGACACCGGCTCCGGCGCGCAGGGCGGAGACCTGGGGTTCTTCCAAAAGGGGAGAATGGTTCCTGCCTTCGAGCAGGCGGCCTTCGCGCTCCCGGTGAAACAGCTCAGCGAGCCGGTCAAGACGCCCTTCGGCTACCACCTGATCCTGGTGGAGCAGCATGAGAACAAGACCTTCGACGAGCTGCGCCCCGAGCTGGAGAAGAAGATGCGTCCGGACCTGGCCAAGAAGGCGATTGAGGATCTGAAGAAGTCGGTGACCGTCCAGCTCGACGAGACCTATTTCGGGCCAGCCAGAGAATAGCCGGAATCATGCCTGGACCAGCCGCGTGCGCAGGAGATGATTCAGGCGCTCGACCATGCGGCGGCCGACGAAAAGGGGTGAGAAACGGTCGCGGACGAAACGCTGGCCGGCTTCAGCCACGCGCCCGCGAAGCTCCGGATTCCCGGCCACGGCTCGCATCTGGGCGGCGGCGTGATCGAGCGAGGGCTCGGCCCACACCGAGCCGGCGTCGTAAGGCTCGCAGTCCTTTCCCACCTCGCACAACCGGTAGTCGACCAGGAAGGAAGTGGAGGGCAACGTAAAATCCAGGTTGCCGGAATAGCCCGTGGCGATGACCGGCTTGCCCAGGTACATGGCTTCGGCCAGAGTCAGGCCGAAACCCTCGGAGCGGTGCAGCGACACCAGGCAGTCGCAGGCGGCGATCATCGCATTCATCTTGTCACGGGGAATCACTTCATCGAGGATGGTCACCGGCAGCCCCTCGGCGCGCGCATGCAGCCTCTCCAGAAAGACGGGGCGGTGATAGCCGTTGCTGATCTTGATGGCCAGGCGGTATTGGGGAGCGCCGCCGAAGGCGCGCTTGAAGGCCTCGATCAGGCCCAGCGGATTCTTGCGCTCAAAGCAGGAGAGCATGTCGAAAATCATCAGAAACAGGAAGCCCTCTCCGGGCAGCCCCAGATGCTCGCGGGCGACCCCTTCCGGGGCGGGCACGGAGATCGCGTAGGGGATGCGCAGGACCGGCACGGGCGACTTGCGCGCGATGGCCTCCTGGCAAAAGGCGCTGGGCGCCCAAACCTCGTGCAGATGCGAAAAGGAATTGAGCCAGCGGTCGGGAAACTCTTCGGTCTCCCAGACCCAGAAGCCGATGTTGTACTTCCCCTTGAGCAGGGGTTCGGCCTGCGTGGCGGCGACCTTAGGGAACTCATCGGCATTCACGTGGAAGACATTGAAGCAATACGGAAACACGTGGGACAGGGGGCCGGCGCGAAAATCCTGCTGGCGGAAGGGATTGTCGTGTCCGATGTTCTTGAGGCTGACGGGCAGGCCGGCCGCGCGGGCGGCTTCGGCGGCCAGCCGCACCGTTTCGCCCACGCTCAGTTCCGAGCGCAGGTGGCCGACCAGGTTCACGCCGAAGCGCAGCCCGTCCGGATTCGGCGCCGCGCCCGCGGCCGCCGACGGGACGTCGGTCGCCTTGGCTTCCGCCAAGGCCTGGTTGGAACGCTGCCGGCTCATCCCCGCGGCAACCCGCTTCCTGGTCTCGGCCACATGCGACCACACCAGCAGACCGGCCTTCATCCGCAAGCGGGCGGGGAGACTGCCGGCTTCCGCGGCCGTACGCTCCCAGTGTTCCCGGATGGGCGCCAGCAGCGCTTCGTCCAGGCGGAACTCCTCCTTGCCGTAAACCAGGAGCCAGCGCAGGAACCGGGCGCGATCGCGGCCCAGCACGTCGGGAAACGCCTTGTGGAGATCGGGGCGCAACTCGTAAATCGATTGGGCCAGACGCGGCAGGCGCGCGCGGGCGGCTTGGCCATCGTTAACGGCGGCGGGTTCCTCGGGCGGCGGGGAGGGCCGGGATTTCATCCGGTTCAGCGCCTCGGCATCCGTAGCCGCCTGGAGCGCGCGGCGTACCGGCTCGATCAATTCATCCTGGATACCATGTTCCACCGGCGACCGTTCCGCCATCCACTGCAGGAAGGCGACGCGGTCCAGGCCCCACACATCGGGCATGGCGGCGCGCACGTCGGTCCGGCCGCGATAGATCTTGTAGGCCAGCCGGGTTAGACCCCCGCCTTGTCCGGTCGAGTCCAGCAGCGGCTCGTTCCAGAACTCCAGGAAGGCCTGGTGGCCTTGGTCGGAGAAGGGATCCTGGATGTGGCCGGACAGGCCGGGCGCTTCGCGATACATCTGGCGGCCCATGTCGACGATCCGCATTCCATTGCGGAAGGAGCCGTAGGCGTACGGCCATTTCTTGCACTCGGCCCAACCGCGGGCCATCAGGTCGCGGCCGTAGTCCAGCACCAGCGGCGCGGCCTCGCCCAGCCCGGAGAGGCGCACGCGGTTCTGGTGCCGGGAGAATGGCTCCGGGTTTTCCGGATCGAAGCCGCTGAAGTGAAAGAAATAGAGCGGCTGGCCCTGGACGGTATACACTCCGTTCTGGGCGCGCACCTCGCGCTGCTTGACATTCCAATACGCGACGTTGCAGCCGGGATGACGCAGAATGCCGGTATCGGGAAACAAGCTGGGGGCCAGGTCCATCCAGCGCTGATCGACGAATAATCCGCCCGGGATGTCCACGAGGCAGTCGTTGTAGAGCTTTTCCTGCCACCACTCCAGCATCTTGTGGGTTGCGGGTATGGCGGCCAGAGCCACAAACCCCAGGTTGTAGGCGCCGGATTGCAGGATCTCCAGCTCACCCGGCTTGAAGCCGTCGTCGAGCGGCTCGGTCAGATGGGGCGTCAACACCAGCGGGTGACGCTCCAGCATCTCCAGCACCGGCTCCAGCGGGCGGTAGACCTTGATATCCGGATCTAAATAGAGGATGCGCCCGGCGCGATGACGGTCCAGCAGGAACTCCAGGGCATACGGTTTCAGCGCGGTGCACAATTCCAGCACGGTGTACTTGAAATGAAACCAGTCGGAGGCCGGGATTTGCAGGTCGGAGGAAAGAATTACTTCGAAATTCTCCTTGGCCGGATCGAAGCAGCCGTCGACGCGGTCGGCCAGAATCACCGACCGGACCCATTCCGGATGATGGCGCTCGATCGAGTCCATCAGACATCGGACGGAAGGCAAGTAATTCTTGGCCGCGATCGTGCAAACGACGGTCGTGGGGGACATCTGGGTCTATTGTGGCACAGGAGGCGGGGCGCCTTCACTATAATGGGGCGGTGGTGGAACAGGCCCGGCAATGGGTGCGGTCGGCGCCGGCGGTGGTGGCGCTGACCGGAGCGGGGATCTCGGCGGAAAGCGGCATCCCGACCTTTCGGGGAAGCGATGGCCTGTGGAACCAGTACCGGCCGGAAGAGCTGGCGACGCCGGAGGCGTTCGCCCGCGATCCGCGGCTGGTCTGGGAATGGTATCAGTGGCGGCGCGAGCTCATCGCCAAGGCGGAGCCGAACGCCGGACATCGAGCCCTGGTCGAGCTCCAGGACCGGAAGAAGGATTTCACGCTCATCACCCAGAACGTGGACGGCCTGCACGATCGCGCCGGGAGCCGGCGCATTCTGAAGCTGCACGGCGACATCTGGCGTCTGCGCTGCACGGTCTGCCGCGCCGATTGGCCCGACCGGCGCGTCCCGCTGCCGAAGCTGCCGCCGCATTGCCGCTGCGGCGGCCTGGCGCGACCGGACGTGGTCTGGTTCGGCGAGCCGCTGCCGGACGGAATGTTCCTGGAAGCCGAACATGCCGTCCGCGCGGCGCAGGTGCTGCTGGTGATCGGCACTTCGGCGCTGGTCTATCCCGCGGCCAGCCTGGTCCCCCTGGCCCGGGCCTCGGGGGCCAAGGTCATCGAGATCAACCCGGAAGAGACACCGGTCTCCTCCGCCGCGGATTGCTCGCTGAGGGGACGGTCGGGGGACCTGCTGCCCCGCTTGGTGGCGCCGGACTGATTTTTCTGGGACACTATACCGACCAGGAGTTATCGAATGACGCGTTTGCTACTTGCCCTTGTGGCGTCCAGCTTGGTGTTGGCCCAGGACCCACCCACTCAAGAACCTCCCGCCGCTTCTCCCGGAGGAGCCGACCGGTTCTCCGCCCGCGAGCCGGAGCCCCGGCCCTATGAAAAGGTGATCACCAAGGAGGCCAAGACCCAGCAGGGCGTCTTTACCGTCCATCGCATCAAGAGCAAGCTCTACTACGAGATTCCTTCCACGGAATTGGG
>JACOSH010000296.1 GCA_016178945.1 Acidobacteriota bacterium | reverse complement strand
GGCCACTTCCACATCGAACAGGCCCGTCTGTTCCAGCAGGCGTTTGAGGACCGGCGTGGTCTCCTGCCACTTGTGGTTGTTCTGCCCGTCGACGATCAGAGCTTTGCGTTTCGCGGCGCCCGAGGCGGCCAGCAGGAAGCAACCTATGAGAAGCAGGGATCGATAGCCCACCGGAGGATCCTCCGGTTGCCATCGTATCACCCCTCGGCCACGGAAACGGAGTACACGGGCGGCAGATTGTCCGCCAGCGTTTGCCAGGAGTTGCCGGCGTCGCGAGTGTAGTAGAGGCGCCCGTTGGCGGACCCGAAATAGACGCCGGCCGGCGAGGCGCTATCGGAAGCCATGGCTTCGCGCAGCACCGTGACATAAGCGTCCCGCTGGGGCAAGCCCTTGCTGAGCAGGGTCCAGTTCTTGCCGCCGTCGCGGCTGCGAGCCACCTGCAAGCGCCCGTTGAGATTGCAGCGGAATTCGGCGCCCTCATGCGGGATCGTGAACAGGGTCTCGGGCTCGGAGGCCGGCGCCGCGAGGCAGAATCCAAAGCGGCTGGGCAGGCCGCGAGAGATGTCGGTCCATTTCTTCCCGCCGAAGCGGCTGCGATAGACGCCGCAATGGTTCTGCTGGAAAAGCAGGTCCGGGTTGGCCGGGTGGGCCAACAATTTGTGCACGCACTGGCCCACCTCGGGGTACTTGTCGGGGAGGAAGTCGGCCCGCACGCCCACGTTGTGAGGCTGCCAGGTCGCGCCGGAGTCGGTGGAGCGGAACGCGCCCGCCGCCGAGATCGCCAGGATCAGGCGGCCTTGGCCCAGGCACTGGATCGAGTGCAGGCACATGCCGCCGGCGCCCGCTTGCCAGCGCTCGCGCGTGGTATGCGCGTTGATGGACGCGACCTCTTCCCAACTCTGTCCCCAGTCGCGGCTGCGGAACAGCGCGCCCGGGTCGAAGCCGGCGTAGACGGTTCCAGGCTCGTCGGCGTGTCCCGGCTCCAGGCGCCACGCGCGAGCCAGCTTGCCGCCCGGAATGGATTTCAGCTCCAGTCCCGCTTCCGACAGCTTCCAGGATTTGCCGCCGTCGGTGCTGGCGTGGATGTGCGGGCCGAACCAGGCGCTGTTGACCGCCGCGTAGAGGCGCGACGGCTCGCGCCGGTCCTGCGCCACGTGGTTGACCTCCATGCCTCGAAAGAAGGGACCTTCGGCGCGCCAGGTCTTGCGGTTGGCGCTGCGAAAGACAAAGGCCCCCTTGCGGGTGCCTACCCAGATGGCAAGCTTCATGCGTTCTCTCCTGTAGGATTGGTCATCCGGCCGCCTACTCCTCTTCTTCCTCCTCGCCGGTCTTGGCGGCCTTGGCCGCGGCGATGATTTTCTCGGCCTGCGGCTGCGGGACGTAGTCGTAGTGGTCGAGCTCCATGGTGAACGAAGCACGGCCTTGGGTCATGGAGGTGAGGTCGTTCTGGTAGTTCAGCATCTCGGCCATGGGGACCTGGGCGCGCAGGAACTGGGTGCTGCCCTTGGTTTCCATGCCGCTGATGCGGCCGCGGCGGCCGTTGAGGTCGCCCATCAGGTCGCCGGCGTACTCGACCGGCGCCTGGATCTCGACGTTCATGATGGGCTCCAGCAGCGACGGCTTGGCCTCCAGCATGGCGTTCTTGAAGGCTTTGCGCGCCGCCAGTTTGAAGGCCAGCTCGGAGGAATCCACGTCATGGTAAGACCCGTCGTAGACCGTCACCCGAAAATCGACCATAGGATAGCCGGCCAGGTAGCCCTTCCCGGCGGCATCGATGATGCCCTTTTCCACCGCCGGGATATAGTTCTTCGGAATGGAGCCGCCGAAGATCTCGCTGACAAACTCGAAGTTGCCGCCGCGCGGCAGCGGCTCCACACGGATCCAGCAGTCGCCGAACTGGCCGTGCCCGCCGGTCTGCTTCTTGTGGCGGCCCTGCACGTCGGCCTTGCCGCGGACGGTTTCCCGGTAGGGAATCTTGGGCGCTTTGAGCGAGACCTCCACGCCGTACTTCTTCTTCAGGCGGCTGACAATGATCTCCACGTGCTGCTGGCCGCACCCGGCCAGCAGGAACTCCTTGGTCTGCGGATCGCGGTAGAAGCGCAGCGACTGGTCCTCCTCCAGGATCTTGTGCACCGCGTTGCCCATGCGGTCCTCGTCCTGCCGCGACTTGGCCTCGATGGCATAGGCGATGGACGGCTCGGCCAGCTTCACCCGCTCGTACTCGACCGGCGACGCCTTGTCGCACAGCGTGTCGCCGGTCAGCGTGTCTTTCAGCTTGGCGACTGCCCCAATATCCCCTGCGTGCAGCTCGGTGACCGGCGTGATGGTCTTGCCCATCAGACAACCGATGTGGGCGAGGCGCTCGGTGGCGGATTTGTGCGGGTTGTAGAGATTGGCGTCGTTCTTCACCACGCCGGACCAGACCCGGAAATACGAGACCCGGCCGGCGAACGGGTCGGCGATGGTCTTGAAGACGAACAGGGACGCCGGCTCGGAGTCCGAGACCTTGCGCGCCACTTCGTTTCCGTTGGAGTGCGCGTCGATCGCGCCGCGGTCCACCGGGGCCGGGAAATTGTCGAGCACAAAGCTCAAGATCAGATCCGAGCCGATATTGTGCAGCGCCGACGCGCACAGCACCGGGAAGACGCGCATCTCCCGGACCGCGCCGCGCAGACCCTCCAGAATCTGCTCCGGCGCCAGGGTCCCCTTGTCGAAGAACTCTTCCATCAGGGCGTCATTGCCCTCGGCGACCATTTCCACCAGCGCCTCGTGGGCCTTTTGGGCGGCGTCGGCCATTTCGCCCGGGATGGCCAACTCCTGGCCTTTACCGTTGCCGTCAGGGGCGTACGTGTAGGCCTTCATTTCGATGAGGTCGATGACGCCTTTGAAGTCGCGCTCGGCCCCGATGGGAAGCTGGATGGGAATGGCCGTCCGGCCGAAGTTGGACTGCACGCTCTCCAGGGCGCGGTCGAAGCTGGAGCGTTCGCGATCGAGTTTGTTGACGATGATGGCGCGGGGGAGCCGATAATCGTTGGCGAACGCCCATACCTTTTCCGTCTGAACCTCGACGCCGGCCACGCCGTCGACCAGCACCAGGGCGGCATCGGCGGCCACCAGGGCGCCCAGGGTGTCGTTGATGAAAATGTTATAGCCGGGAGTGTCCAGCAGGTTGACCTTGATCTTTTTCCATTCGGCGAAGGCCAGCGCGCTCGAAATGGTGATCTTGCGCGCCATCTCGTCGTCGTCGAAGTCGGTGATCGTGTTACCTTCGTCCGGGGTCGTGAGCCGGTTGGTCGCGCCCGTGGTGTAGAGCAACGCGGCGGTGAGCATGGTCTTGCCGGAATGTCCGTGGCCCACCAAACCGACATTCCGGATCTCTTTGCCGTCGTAGACTTTCATGAAAACTCCAGGAGTGCAGGGGTTCTGAATTGGGATGGTAACACAACGCTCGAGACCGGCAGGACACCCGCTTTACAGCACCTCCAGCAAGACCCAGCCAGGCAGAGTCGCGGGCTTGTTCTCCAGGAAGACGATGCGCCGCGTCTTCGGAAAGGGCAGCCCGGTGGAGAGCGCCCGGCTGTAGAGCGGCAGGCTGCGCAGGATCTGCAGGTGATCTTCGCTGTCCTTGCCGAGCCAGGCCGTCTTGGTCAGCAGGCCGCCGCCCCAGCCCAGCGAGAGCAGGCAGGCCGAGCCGCTATCGAGCGCGTCCAGGCGTCCTTGCAGATCCGCGATCTGGCGATTCAGCAGCTCCAGACCGGTCCATTTCGCGTACTGCTGCTGGAGCGAAAGCATCTGGGCGGCGCACTCGTTAACGCCCTGGAAGATCCGGCGCCGCTCGGGGACGCCCTTCTCCCGCCAGGCACCTTCGAAAGCCGCGCCGGGCGCGGCCATCTCGGCGAAAGCCGGCGTCGAGTCCTCCGGCCGGCGGCCATCCACGGCGCCGCGCGGACTTTGTTTCCAGGCCAGCGAATACTCGCCAGGCCCGCGCGCCTGCAGCAGCGTAGAAACCCGCAGCAGATACACCTTCATGGTCTGAGTGGCGACGGGCTGCGAATCGGCCACCGCGAGGGCGCGCATCTTGTTCGATGAGGCGCCGCCCAGGGCCTGCTCCTCCGGTCCTTCGGCCGGACGGCGGGGCGGTCGCTCCCCCTGGAACCGCTGCGCCACGGAGCGGAGCGATCCATCCCGGAGGCTGGCGAACAGCATCCCGGTGCGCAGAGCGCCTTTGATGGCCGCGCCCGGCAGGTAGGGGCCGGACGCCGCGCAGGCGAAGGTGGGGATGTGCAAGCTCTCGCCCGAGGCCCGGTCCCAGTAAGCGGACGATGTGGAGTGCTCGAAGGGAATGCGCCGGCCGGCGAAGTTCTGAGCGAATCCGCCCCAGGAGGCGAAGTCGAGCTTATCGGCCTTGCGGAGCTGGGCCAGGTAGCCGTCCAGCCGCGGGCCTTTGGCCAGAAGTTTGAAGATGCGCCGCTGGTCGAGGACGTTGACGTGGTCCTTCCACACCATGTAGTCGATGGGGGAAAGCTTCTGGCCATCGCCCACCAGCAGCGGCGTCAGCACCGTGACGCTGTATCTCATGAGGCCCCCTGGGAGGGAATCGGAATGGCCACGGCGAATCCGGCGCGAAAGACGGGGTGAGGGAATCCATCCGGCGCGACATCGGCGGCCGCGCCGCTGACCCCACCGCTCGAGACCAGCACCGATCCTTCCGTCACCATGTTGAGCCGCTTCTTCAGGCGACCCGATCCGGCCGGACTCTCGACGCGTCCGCCGCGCTCCAGCAGGCTGTAGTTTCCATGCTCCCAATCGATGGCGTCGGTGGAGGCGGGCGCAAACAGGGAGAGCAGCCAGTAGGACTGGGCGGCGGGCGGCGGCGGGACGGGCGCCGGATCGGACTCCTCCAGCGGAGCGGGAGGGGCGCCGGCGCGCGGCAGGATCATTTCCGGCAGCGTCCCTTCCTGAAACTCCGGCAGCTCGAAGCGCCCCCAGCCGCGGGAGCGCTCGCCGCCGAGTCCGGTGTCGGCCAGCAGGCGCAGGGCCTCCTGGACGGGCGCGGTCCAGCGCTCGCGTTCCGCATCGCCTGCGAAGGACACCAGCGTCCACAGACCGGCGCCGGCCGCAAACTCCAGGCAGGCGGTTTCATGGGGCTCCACCGCTCCGCTCAGCCGGTCCACGGCGGCGCTGGGCCGCAAGGCCGGGCGAAAGGGCCCCCGCTGGCCGGGATGCACCAGGCATTCACTGGGGCCGTCGACGGCCCAGCGCTCGTCGTTGATCGGCTCGCCGCACAGCAGCGCGTCCACCTGGTCGAGCGGCACGAATCGCGCTCCCTTCCATCGCACCTTCGGCGAGATGGCCGGCGGCCAGATGCTGCGCGGCGGGGTCACGAAGCGCGCGTTCCCCTGAAAAGGGAAGCAGGAGCTGAACCGCACGGCCGGTCCGGAGCCGCTGCGCGCGGTAGCCTCCAGCCACTCCTCGAGCCCTCCCAGCGAGGCCATGGCGCCGGTCACCGCCGAGTACAGCGAGTCGCTGTGATAGATGGGATCCACGCGGTTGCGCAGTCCCGAATCGGGCCCCGAGCGCCACGGGCCGAGGGGGCGGAACTTCACGAGGAGGGCGGGGTTCATTACTGGGGCCAATGTGACATTGTAACCTGTAATACTAACGCCGCGATTCTTCGCGTACCCGCGAAGAATTCTGCGGCGTTACAAAGCTGTCAGCGGACAGCGGTCAGCGCTCAGGCGAAACTCCCGGCCGCGGCGGGGCAAGCGGGCCGCTGGCGGGCGCCGGCGGGTTCCGCCCTACTTGGTATTCAGGTGCGCGATCAGGTCGGCCATGTCGCTGCTGCGGAAGCGCGGCCAGGCGATGTTCTTCTCCTTCATCTTCTCCTGCATGGCCGGACCGTGCCGCCACAGGGCCGCAACCACGGAGATGGCCGAGTGCGAACCCGGTCCCCGCTTCAGGACTTTCACGCTGGGATGGCACTCGGCGCAGTGCCGGGTGGCGAACAGACGCTTGCCGTGCGCGGCGTCCCCGCCGCTCTCGAAGAACTGGGTGCTCCAGGCGTAGCCGATGATCTGGCGCATCTCGCCGGCTTCGATGGAAAGGGGCGCCTGCAGCATGCGCGGCGCGTGATTCCACATGGCGACCGCGATATCGACCAGCGTGCGGTTGGCAAGCCGCTTCTCCAAAGCCAGCTTGCCTTGGTGGCAGCGCTGGCAGCCCCGCGCCTCGAACAGCGTCGCCCCCCGGTCCGAGGACGGCAGCGTGGCGGTGCGGACCAGCGACTTGGTCTGGGGCAGATTCTGCAGAAACACCAGCAGGTCGGTCAGCTCCTGAGCGGTCAACTGCACCCAGGCGATCTTCTGGCCGGCCATGGCCTGCTGCATCTCGGAGGCGTGATTCCACATCTGCTGCACCAGGATGATGGGATCGGCCAGCGACTGCCAGCTTGCCACCGGCCTCCCCTTGCCCGGCGTGACGCCGATGCCGTGGCAGTCCCCGCAGTGCCGCTCGACGAACACGCGCTTGCCGCGGCCGGCGTCGCCGGGCCGCTCGAAGTAGCGGGCCGAGAAGAAGTAGGCGAACAGATCGGCGGCCTCCTCTTCGCTGACCCGCGGCACCGGGATGCCCTGCGTCCTCATGGCCGACCACATGGCCGGGGCGTGGTTCCACATCAGGCTGGCCATCACGGCCGGCGTGTAGCCGCGCGCGAATCCGCGTCCCAGATCCGGCGCGCCGCTGCCGCCCTGGCCGTGAACCGAATGGCAGGTGACGCACTTGTGACTCTGAAAGAGAGCTTCACCGCGGCGGGCGTCGCCGGCGGCAAACACGGCGGCGCCGGCCAGCAGGGCGAGTGAGCCAAAGCGGGTGCCTGACATACCTACCTCACGATTCGAAATCCGGTCGCGAACTGGTGCGCGCGGAACCCTTCGTAGACATAATAGCGCTCGGCGAATCCGTACCAGCGCCATTCCGAGGTCCATTGCAGGCCCGCGCGCACCGCCACCGCCAGGCGCCCCAAGGGCTGATAGTAGCGCACCGGCCGGCTGCCCGAGGAGACGAAAAACGCGCCTCCCAACCCCAGTTTCACCTTTCCGGCAAGCGCGAGGTCCGCGATCGCGCTCCCGGTGTGGGCGTTGTCCCGGTAGAGCGAGCGCTGGCGATCGAAGGTCTCCGGCTCGATATACGTCAGGTCGGAGCGCAGCGCCGAGCGGGAGTACTCGGCCATCACGCTGATGCGCTTGCCACTGCCCGGGGTCCACAGCGCCGAGCCGGCGATTTCCTGGCTGCGAAACTCGTGCTGGATCGTGCGGGCCGGATTCTCGTTGTTGAGAAACGTGAATGCCCCGGAGAAGGTGAGCGAGCCGGAGGCCTGGTAGCGGGCGCGGGCCCGCACCCGCTGGTAGTCGTTGAGGCTGGTCCGGAAGTAGACTCGATCTCCCGATGCGCCTTCCGCGTCCACGCTGACGCTCAGTTTCCTGGCGGCGCGGAACGTCGCGCCGGCCAGCAGGACGTTGCGGCGCAGCTCCCCTTCCTCGGCGCCCAGGCGGAGGCGCAATACTGGCGCCAGCACACGGGCCTGGCCCCACACGTAGCGATGACCGCCGCGCAGTGTCAGGCGGCTGCTCAGATCGCAGAGCACCTCCAGTTGCTGCTGGTTGTACTCCACATCCGGCAAGCCGAGCGAAACTTCGCCTGTCTG
>JACOSH010000295.1 GCA_016178945.1 Acidobacteriota bacterium | reverse complement strand
CCAGGGTCTTGGCCGCCGGCAGCACGGCAGTGAGCGACACAGCAAGGCGCAGAAAGCGCATTGAGCGATCCTATCCCAGAGCGGCGTGGCCGCAAGCGGTCAGCGATCAGGCGTCAGCGGTCAGCCCAGAGCTTGCCCCACCGCGCGGCCAGCGTTCCGCTGTGCGCTGACCGCTGTCCGCTGACAGCTTCTATCAACTTCGCATCCGCAGCATCAGGTACAACCCGCCCAGCAGGAACACTCCATCGGGCGACCAGGCGGCCACGGCCGGCGGCAGGTGGCTCACATTCCCGACCTCCTCGAACAGCCGTCCGATGGCCCAGTAAGCGATGGCGATCCCCATGCTGACGCCAATCCCCGCCATCGCGCCGCGGTTGCCGACCAGGAAGGCAAACGGCAGCGAGAGCATCGCCATGATCAGGACGAACAGCGGCACGGAGAACTTCTTGTGGAACTGCACCTGCAGCCGGACGGTGTCGAAGCCGCTGCGCTGCAAGTCGCGGATATAGTTGTCCAGCTCCCAGAAGTTCATCTGCTTGTCCTGTTTCAGCTCCTTGAGGAAGTAGTCCGGTCCTTCGTTCAGCTCGGGAAAGGTGGTTGCCTGAAAGCGCTCGATGTTGTTCCGCACCGGACCTTGGAGGTCGCGCTTCCAGCCGTCCTTGAAGATCCACTTGCGCATGGCCCCCTGCCACTGCGCGCGCTCCGCCGAAATATGGCGCACCAGGCGGAAGGTCTTGGGGTCCAGCTCGTACACGTTTACGCCCACCATCTCGTTGGTCACCGGATCCAGATGGATGTAGTAGTAGATGCGCGAGCCGTTGCCGCCCAGGATCCACTTGCGATCCGGGCGCAGATAGGTTTGGACAGGTTTACCCTTGATCTCGTCGCGCAGCGCGTCCTGGCGGCGGTTGGCTTCGGGCACGTAGTAATAGTCGAAGGCGAACAGGCCCGCGCTCAGCGTCAGGCTCAACGCCAGCACCGGCAGGGAGAGCCGGTAGAGGCTGACCCCGGTGGCCTTGAACGCAATCACCTCGTTGTGTTTGGTGAGGACGCCGAAAGTGGCCAGCACCGCCATCAGAACGCTGAACGGCAGCGTGTCGTAGATGAGCTTGGGCGTGAGGAAGAACAGATAGGTGAACATCTTCGCCAGAGAGATCTGGTTGCGCACCATATCGCCCAACAACTCGAAGAAATTATAGATCTCGGTCATCAACACCAGACTCACCAGCAGCAGCACCAGGTAGAACAGAAACTGGGACAGGACGTAGGTGTCGATGATCTGGGGGAGCAGGCGCAGGCGCGCGCCGCCATAGGAGGCCGCCGGCAGGCTGGGGGCGCGAAGCCGTCCCCGGAGTGCGGTCAGCCAATCCTTGACGGCGCCCACCACATCGCGGCCGGCGGACTTTTCCATCCGCGCCGCCAGGATCAGGCCGGCGGCGCCGAAGAGCAGGTTGGGCAGCCAGACCGCCACCTCCACCGGCAGCATGCGCTGCTTGGCCAGCCCGATCAGGCCGAACAACGCCATGTAATAGCAGAAAAACGCCAGCACGATGGCCGTGATATAGCCCGCCGAGCGGCCTCCCTTGCGGGTGGCAATCCCCAGCGGAATGCCGACCATCGCCAGCATCAGGCAGGCCAGGGGCAGGGCCAGGCGCCGGTGAAGCTCGATGCGCGCCTCCTCCCAATTCTCCAGACCCTTGCGCGCATAGCGCGGCAGATGGCGCGTGTCCATGTCCTTGAAGGCGCGGACGGGCTTGGCCGCGGGCGGAGTGGCGGTGAGGGCCTGCTCTCCCGCGGGGTAGTCGATATCGTAGGCCGTACCATCCGTGCCGATTTCGTGCGTGCGGGCGTCGCGCAGCGAAAGCTGGATGCGATTATGCTCCAGGTCCGGCACGGCAATGGCCTCGCGGGCCAGCGTGATCAACGGCCCGTAAGCGTTTTCGCGCAGGCCGGACTTGCGCTGCGCCGGCGGCGTCAGGTCGGCGATGAAGACATTGCGCCACAGCGACACGGGGCCGGGCTTGACGTCTTCCACGTAGAGGATCGTGTTGTTGTTCGAGAACTGCTCGGCGAAAACCCGCGGCTGGATGGCGGTGGTGAGCCGTTCGGCCAGCAGTGCACCGACCACGCGGGTGCTCTCGCGGATCGCCCAGGGCGCCAGCCACAGCGAGGCCGCGCCGGTCGCCCCCGTGGCGAGCAGGGCGAACAGCAGGACCGGAATCATTACCCGGCGTCCGGGCAGCCCGGCCGCGCGCATGGCGGTGATTTCTCCGTCCGTGGCCATGCGTCCCAGCCCGATCAGGATCCCTACCAGCACGCCAAAGGGCAGGGTCAGCGGCAGGAGCGGGGGAAGGGTCAGGACAAAGAGATAGAAAACGGTTTCGGGCTTGGCCGAGCTGCGCACCAGCAGCTCGAACAACTGACCCAGCCCCTGAAAGAAGATGACGAAGGTCGCGAGCAGCGTGCCCAGCAACGCGCTGGGCAGGATTTCGCGGAAGACATAGCGTCCGAGCATGCGGCTCCAAACTACCTAGCCTACGACAATCCGGACGCCAGCAGCTCCGGCAGGATTCGCCGCGCGGCCTCCTTACCGCGCTCGCCGACTTCGCCGATCGGCCCCACGCACGAAGGAAATCCACTCTCGCAGCCACAGCCGGCCAGCAACTGGGCCGCGCCGGTAAGCAGCTTCTCCGTCATTCGATACAGCGGCGCGCTCTGGCCGATGCCGCCCGGATAGTTGTCGTACAGATAGAGATTCGGCTCGAATGCCGCCAGACCGCCCGCGAT
>JACOSH010000288.1 GCA_016178945.1 Acidobacteriota bacterium | reverse complement strand
TGCCGGGTGGCGCTGGGCGAGAACGGCTGGGCCGTGGGCGCGACGTTAAGGGGTCCCGTTCGGCGGTGCGCGACGAGTCCCTGGAAGGCGGTCTTCAGGCCCTTAAGCAACGCCTGGGGATCGCCGGTTGCCACACCCGGCTGTCCTGGGATCGGACCGCCGGTCGCGATCTGGCGGACTCTGGCCGTCAGGTCGCTTACAAAGCTTGGCCCCATGCCTACTGATGCCATAAGGATGCTCCTTTCCGCCAGGATTCCGTGGAGCGGAATCGCGGCGTTCACCCGAGTGGCGCCCATTGGGAAAGAGATCACCGTTTCCGGCCAAGGCCTTTCCGAGCGTGATCTCTGCGTTTCGTGCTGGAACTTTGTGCCTCCGAAGCCCTCTTTTCGATTTCCCGAATCACCCTGTCCATCCCTTCGATGATGGCTCGAGCGCGGTTAGCCCCTGCATCCCGCCCCTCCGGGTCCAGTTCGAGAGCCTTGTGGAATGCGGCCGCCGCTTTCTGAAACTCGCCCTGACGTAAATGAGCCTCCCCGAGGTTGGCCCGGACGGACGGGTCGCTCGGATTCAACTCCGCCGCCTTCGACAGATTCTGGACGGCGGCCTCCAGCCGGGGCGGCTTGTGTGCCAGATCGATCGCCCCTAACCCGGCGTACCCCAAGTAATTGCCCGGATCCAGAGCCAACAGGCCCTCGAAAATGTGGCCGGCCTCGTCGAAGAGGCCCCGTTGGTGCAGGTTGAACCCCAGCGTGGCGATGGCGCGGATTTCAGCCTCGCCCACTCCTGGAATGGTTGCCGCCGGCATGAACGCCCCTTTCCTTGACTTCTACGAAATCCGCTTCCTGCGCATTGCGTCACTCGGCCGCGAGAGCAACTTGGAAATCAGCTCGAACATGCGACCCGACTTGTAAATCAATTCGCTAGCCTTGAGGTGGTCCTGGTATTTCTCGGAGCGGATGAGCACGCGAGCCTTTCTCACCATCCGATCGAGGAACCGATACGGACCGGCCTTCAACCGCCGCAGGGCCTTGGCCGCATTGGGGCCGCCTTTTTCGATCTCTTTCAGGTCCGCCACCAACTGCTTGGCCGTCGCCTGGATCTGCGGCGCCTGCTTGCGCAACTGGTCGAGCGACTTTTCCACGACAGCGCGGCTGTCGCCCGCGCCCAGCGAAAACGGCGGCGGCAGCGGCGCCGGCGACTGAGCCGGGCGCGCGGTCACCTGAGTCACCAGGCCTTGAAAACTGTTCTTGAAGCCCTGGATCGCCGCGGTTTGTTGGGCCGGGGCACTCCCCAGAACACCGCTTACCAGGTTGCTGAGCTCACCGCCCCCGAGTACCTGGCCGGCGATGGATCGAATCGGTCCCACCTATCCCTCCTATTTGTGAAAACGCCAAGACGCAGGGAGAACCCGGTGGGGTCCTCCCTGCGTCTCCAGCTCCTCCGGGTGAAAAGACACCCGACGATTACGCCGTGGCGGCCATCTTTTCGATCTCGGCCACCACCACTTCCATCCCGTCGATGATGGCCCGAGCCCGATTGGCGCCCGGATCCTCTTCGTTGGGATCCAGTGCAAGCGCCCTTTCGAACGCCTTGGTGGCATCCTCGAACTTGCCCTGCCGCAGCAGCGCTTCGCCGAGGTTGGCCTGCACGGTCGGGTCACTCGCGTTCATCTGCGACGCCTTGGTCAGGTGGCTCACCGCATCCCCTAGGGCCGGCGGCTCCTTGGCCAGTGCGACCGCTCCCAAACCGGCATACCCGGCATAATTGGTGGGATCGATCGCGGTCAGCCCTTCGAAAATGGTCTGGGCTTCCCCGAGCTGGCCCTGCTGATACAGATTGAAGCCGAGGGCCGCGATGCTTACAATTTGATCTTCGTTCAGATTCGGCATGGTATTCTCCTTGAAAGTTAGCGCATGGCCGCAATGGCCTTGCTCTGCATCTGGCTCTGGTTCTCCATCAACTTCGAGAGCAACTCAAACGTGCGCATGGCCTTCTGCATCTTCTCCTGCGCCCTCATGGCGCCTTCCATGGTGCCGTCAGCGGCATCCTTCTGGGCAGAGGCCATCAAATCGTCGAGGTTGCCATGGGCAGCAATGCCACTGCCGACGCCTCCACTGGTGCCAAGGCCGCCACCGCCCCCACCGCTGCCGCCGACACCGCCGGTGCCGCCGCCACCGCTCCCACCCGGTCCGGAAGGCCCGCCACCCGGAAACCCAGGGAAGCTCGGCAGCCCCGGGAACCCGCCCGGGAACCCGCCGCCGCCCCGCAACTGGCCCAGGACCTGTTGGAGTGTGTTAGCGATCTGGCTCATCTGCTGGCCCAGACCCTGGAACGCCTTCAACGGCGCGTTGAAGTTGTTGTTGATGTTGATGTTGGGGTTGTTACAGCTACACTGCGGCCGGAACGGCATGGGCTTCGGGGGGCAATGGTGATGATGCTTGCGCTTGCCGCCGAACAACTTGCCCAGCGTGTTCTTCAGCAGGCCACCGATCTGCCCGAGGGGCCCGCCGCCGCCACCACCGCCGCCCAGGAGTCCGCCGAGGGCCTGCGAAGCGATTCCGCCCACGACCGAACCCAGCGAGGGCGCTAAGGCGCTTACTGCTGCTCCAATCAAAGGTAACATGTTGTGTTTCTCATCCTTTCGTCCTTGTAGTCTTGGCCGGGTCGAAGAGACCCGACCGGCACGACCAAGTTATCGCCTAACCTGGTCCGAAGTTGCTAAAAAAACTTCATGAAGCCGGCAGCAGTCCGGAACGGGCCGCCTCCATGCGTAATTCCAGCCGCTGGACATGACTGCGCGCGTTGCGCTGGCGCAGGGTCTGAAGGTCGGCGGCGGCCTCGCCGACCCGGCCAAGCTGGAGGAGCGCTTCGCAGCGGCGCACCCGGCCTTCAAGGTCGTCCGAGTAGCGCGCCAGCAGGCGGTTGAGGACCTGCACGGCCCGGGAAGCATCGCCCAGGGACATCAGGCAGCCAGCCAGGGCGTTGCCGCAATACCGGCTCTCCGGATCCACCGCCACCAGGCCCTCGAACAGGATAGACGCCTCCCGGTAACGGCCCTGAAGGTAAAGCTGGTGCGCCCGGTCGGCCACCTGGTAGACATCCGCGTCGGTCCAGCCGAACAGGGGCATCCGCTATCCTCGGGTTTCGGCCAAGTGCCGCGACACCACGGCGTCCTCGGCGTCCTGCATCTGGATCAGCACTGCCAGCATCCGCTCCACGTCGCGCAGGGCCGGCGGCGTCTCGGTATTGGGGGCCTTTTCGGCGAACAGCCGCCCGTTCCGGTCGAGCATGTTGCGGAATCGCAGGCGCTCCCCGGCGACGTCGCGAGATTCGAAGCTCGCCGGACGGGGCGGCGGCCCGACTACAGTTGTCGCTCCAGCGGCCCGGTCCAGACCCAGCAGCCGCTTCCAACCGATCGGCGGCCCTTGCGCCAGCCGCCGGATGCGGCTCTTAAAGGTGGCCCCCTTAGCGTCGGCCGCTCCTTTGGCGCCGGCAGCCCCCTTAGCGCCGGCCGCACCGCCGGCCCCTCCAGGGCCGACCCCCGGCATCTGCATCCCCTTCAGCGTGTATTCAACGCGCATAAAGCCTCCGATCAGTCAGTTTATCAGTTTGTCAGTACGTCAGTTTGTCAGCACGTCGGTACTGAACTGACTGATGGCGTTACTGACTAACTGACCAACTGACTAACTGACATACTGACTAACTGACATACTGACTAACTGACGTACTGACGAACTGACCAACTTCTCCCTAGCTCTCCTTACTCTTCAACTGATACACCCAGTTCAATACCTCGGCTACCGCTTCGTACATGTCTTCTGGGATGTCGCGGCCCACGTCGATCTCGTACAGGCTGTGCGCCAGCGGGACGTTGCGCATCACCGGCACATTGTGTTTCTTGGCCAGCTCGAGGATCTTCTTGGCCAGGTGTTCCCGGCCCTTGGCCGTCACCCTGGGCGCGTACATGGTCTTGTCGTCGTACTTGAGCGCAATCGCCAAGTGGGTCGGGTTGACCACTACGGCGTCGGCCTGGGGGACATGCTCCACGGCGCTCTCGTTGAGCATCTCCTCGAAGAAATGCTTGCGCTGGTGCTTAATGTGCGGGTCGCCCTCGTCCTGCTTGTACTCCTTCTCCACCTCGTACTTGCTCATCTTGAGGCCCTTCATGTACTGCTTCTTCTGCATCATGAAGTCGGCCGCGCCGATGATGGTGAACACCAGACCAACCTTCTTCATCAGGCCGAACATCAGGTCGCCGGCGAAGGCGGCGCTGGTGAACAGACTGGTACGAGAGGTCAGGATCACGTCGTGCATGGAGGCCTTGATGAACTTGTAGACCAGGAAGAAGACCACGACGAACTTGAGGATATTCTTGACGGCTTCGATATAGGTCGAGGACTTGAAGAAGATGTTCTGAAAACCACTGATCGGATTGAGCTTGTCGAACTTGGGCTTGATGACATCGAAGGAGAACAGGGTCTGGACCTGCAGATACATCACCCCGGCGGCCACCACCACCAAAGCCCCCAGCAGCGGAGCCGTCAACAGCAGGAACTTAGCGAAGGCGGATCCCAGGTGGTGGAGAATAGCCTCAAAGGCCAGCTCCCCGGTCAGCATGGCCGGCTGGAAGCTCTGGCGCATCAGGTCGCTTAACTGGCTGACGTAGGCCTTGCCCCCCGCCGACAACACCAGGGTGGCCGTGGCGAACAGCGCCGCCTGGGCCAGATCGTTGCTCTTGCAGACCTGCCCCTTCTTGCGCGCATCTTTGAGGCGCTTGGGTGAGGGCGGTTCGGTCTTTTCTCCCGACATGTAGGTGGATCAGGACGCGGCAGGTCCGCGTTGACTCAGCTCCGCGCGGGTCATCTCGTCGGCGGTCTCCTTGGGGTACATTGCGTAGCGCTCCATCAGGCGGCCGACGTTCAATCCGCCGATGGTAAAGTGGCGGCGGTCGTCGCCCTTGTAGTCGACCTCGCTCAGCTTGGGCAACTCGGGCTGAAAGGAGGCGCTCATGCCCAGCGAGATCAGACGCTCCCGGATGGACTCGGCCTGCGCCGGAGTGGCCATGTCGGTCGGATTCATGGGCGTTTCTTTGCCGTCATAGGGGTTCCGGTATACGGCGTTGGTGGGCCGGCTGAGCACTTCCTTGCGGGCATTCAGGAAAGCCGCTGGGTCCTTCATTTTGCTCAACGTTTCCTGAGTGAGCTCGCCGGTCAACATTTCCATGGTCCACTGGTCATTGGTGATCATGGTCAGGCCGGTCTTGGCATCAAACCCCGGACCCATGGAGGCCACCGAGGTCAGCTCGCCCTTGGAGGCGAAGCTTTGCAGGTCGATGCCGCTGGAACCCTTGCCGCCCTCGCCCGCGATGCTCGACTTGACCTGCTGTTTGAGCATCATGGCCTCGAGCTGGGCTTCCGGGGAACGGCCCTGGACTCCCGGCTGCGGGGCTGCCCCGGTCTGACCTTGGCCCCCGCCCAGCACGCTGGCCAGGGAGAAGCCGCGCGCGGTCCGGATCTCGGCGCCGGGGCTCAAGCGCGATGGGTTGATCTGGGGATTGGCGGCGCGCAGGGTGTCTTCGGAAACTCCCAGCCGCTGCGCCACCTGCGCCAGCGTCGTCTCGCCGGCCAGCGCCGTGGTGGTCTGGTCGGGTTGCGAAGATCCGGACGGCCCCAGGTCGGGCCGCATCCCGGACAGATCGCCGATTTTGGTCATACGTCACCTCACCTTGATCAGTTATCGTAGCGCAAAAAGAATTGTTGCGTAAGGAGGGGGCGGACGCAACCTTTTTCGGGCCAGCCACGATAAACTGAGTGCGAGGTGTCAACATGGCTATCAGCTCAATCGTTTCCAGTGTGATCCAGAACTTGACGGGACCTTCCGGTGTGGCGGGTGGCGGCGGCCCACTGGGCGCGCTCGCCAGCCAGATCCAGAAGGCGCCCGATTTCGCCAGTCTGCTCAAGGAGATCGGCACCGGCGTGGCCCGGCAGCTCAGCCAGGTCCCGGCGCAGCCGCAAGCCTTCTCTCCGGGTCAGGTTGCCTCCAGCATCCTCCAGAACCCCGCCGGCGCGCTGCGCGACGTAGCCAGCCCCAGCAGTGGGAAGGGCGACAAGGTGTTCGGCAAGAAGGCGGGCGAACCGCAGACGGACGAGGACAAACTTAAGGCGCAGTTCTGGAAGAACATGCAAACCATGATCATGGACACGATGGAGAAGGCGATGGAGAAGGCCAAGCAAGCCATCCGCGGCTGAGGAGGACATATGTCGCCCGCTCTAACGAAAGAACACATTCAAGCCATTGCCGTGCTGGGCTTCAACGCCTACGAGCAGGGGCGCAGTGAGGAAGCTCGCAGCCTCTTTCACGGACTGACGACGCTGGATGACAACGCCTACTACGGCTACGCGGGATTGGGCGCCATGGCGCTGCGCGACGGCGATCTTCGCTCAGCGATCGAGCAACTCGAAAAGGCCGCCCAGCGCAATCCGGAAGACGCCACCGTCCAAGCCAACCTGGGCGAGGCGCTGCTGCGCTCGGCCCGCTTCGAGGAGGCCGCCAAGCACTTCCGACGTGCGCTAGAGCTGGATCCGAACGGCCGCGATTCGGGGGCCACTCGGGCTCGCGCCATTCTGGAAGGCATGGAAGTGGTCGTGCGCGACCTGTCGGCAGGGCAGAAGTAGGCTACTTTGCCGGGCCCGCGATGCGGGGGCGGCCGGTGTTTTCGGTCATCCTCAGGAACGCGTCCAACAGATCGGCGGGGATCTGGACGTGGATGCGCAGGCGGGTCTTTTGCTGCTCGGCCTTGATCCCGTCCCAGAAGCGCAGCAGCTCGGGCTGCTTCTCGGGGACGTTGAGACGACCGAGTCCGACCAGGCCGCGGGCGGCGTCCGATAGGGTCTTGGCATCCTGCTCGGTCTTGCACTGCCCTTCAATCAAGCCCTGCACCCCGGCGCGGACATCGAACCAGGCGGCAGTGGTCTCCATCGAGCGGAGGATGCGGCCGAAGTTCGCCAAATTGCCGGCTTGAGCCATCACCTGGTCCGGCGCCACGGGCCAGCCGTTGACCACCACCCAGAACTGGGCCGTGGCGGGCAGGCCGCGAGCCAGCGCGATCAGGTTCGGCACTGGGGGGGCGCCAGCGGTCTTTTGGTCAATGGCCTTTCGCACGGCCCGCTCCGGTCCGGCAATCGCGGTGGTGGGATCGAGAATCGCGAAGGCGCCCTCGCCCTGGCCGTAGAGAGTGTGCCCCTTGTACCGGGACGGCTTCAGGGTCTTGGGCACGTCGACCCGGAAATTGCCGCGCGCCAGGACCACGCTGTCGGGGCCGTTGGAGGCCACCAGCATCTCGCGGACATCCTTGCGCGGATCGAAGTGGGTGCGGGCGGCGAACTCGTCCAGATCGCTCAGACGCTGCCGCGCCACCAGCTTCTGATAAAGCGGCGTCGCCCGCAGAACCTCCATGCGCACTCCGGCCAGCATGGCGGTATCGACGGGAACCAGGGCGGCCAAGCCCGCATCCAGGTCTTGGGCCAGGCATGCGACCAGCGCCAACGAGAGGACCAGCAGAAGAAGCTTCATCAGAAGTCCCGCTTGCGGAAGGCCAGCAAACCCGCCATCAGCACCACCAGCCCAAACAGGCCCGAGCTCCACACCGGGGTCCAGTTTTCAATGGACTGGCCGCGAACCAGTTGCCGGCTGATGTTCCCCAGATCCACCATTTTGGGCAGCACGTAGTAGATCCCACGCACCACGTTGCGCGACCATTCCGAGGTCAGCAGCCGCTCCAGCAGGGACTTCTGCGACACGATCATCCCGATGATCATGACCCCGAAGGTCACCACCGTGGCCAGTACGGCGCTTTCCGAGCGCACGCCCACGTAGACCACGATCGCCAGGAGCACGGCGAAGGCGTAGATAGTCGCGAAGGTCGAGAGCACGAAGGCGGCCGACCAGATCCCGGTCTTGACTCCGAGAATCACCCAGATCGCCAGGACCAGGTAGAGCATGTTGGAGGCCACCACCAGCAGATTGCCGAGGTAGCGTCCCAGCAGGATGTGCGAGCGGGCCACGGGCTTGGAAAGCAGGAGCTCGATGCGCCCGGGCTCGAAGATGGTGGGGATCAAACCGGCCGAGGCAAACACCGCCAGAAACAGGCCGATGCCGTACAGGAACGCGGCGATGGCGCCGTGGACATCGCGCACCAGCCTCTGGACGTCCTGCGTACCGGTCTCCTTGCCGAACAGGGAGATGGTGGCCAGCGCACCCTCCACCACGTCGATCTTCATGATGAACAGGAAGAACAGAATCAGGACCGTGGCGAAGCCGAACAGTCCCCAGAAGATCTTTCGGGCGAAGGCTTCCCGGAAGGTGTCGCGAACCAGCGCGGCGGTGACCCGAACCGCGCTACTGGGCATTGACCGTCCTCACGAAGACTTCCTCCAGTGTGGACTGGCTGCGAGCCACCGACTCGATCTCGCACTGGCCGGCGCGCAACAGGTCGACGGCGCGGTTGGCCTCCTCGCGGTTGGGGAATTGGAAGCGGAACAGACCGTTGACGGCCATCACGGCCGAGGCGCGGGTGCGCAGCTCCTCGGCCAGCCGCTCGGGGACTTTCTCGGCCTCCACGCGGTAGCCGCTGCCCGCTGTCAGATCCTTGACCTTGCCTTCCAGCGCGACACGCCCTTTATGGATGATGGCGACGTCGCGGCAGAACAGCTCCACTTCCGCCAGCAGATGGGAGTTCAGGAAAATGGTGACGCCCTTTTCCTCGAGCCCGCCCAGAATGTCGCGAATCTGGCGGCGCCCGATGGGATCGACGCCGTCGCTGGGCTCGTCCAGTATCAGCAGCTCCGGGGAGTGCATCATGGCCTGGGCCAGTCCTACCCGCTGCAGCATGCCTTTGGAATACTTGCCAAGCCGCACGTCGCCCCACTTCTCCAGGCCCACCAATTCCAGCAGCTCGGCGCCGCGCCGCCGGCGCGAAGTCCGATCCATTCCGGAGAGCGAGGCGTAGAAGTCCAGCATGCCGTTTCCCGTCATGTAGGTGGGAAAGCGGTGGTTCTCCGGCAGGTAGCCGATGGGCCGGCGCGCCGCCGGCACGCGGCTGTCTTTTCCGAAGACCTTGGCCAGCCCCTCGGTCGGGTGGACCGAGGAGAGCAGCAGCTTAACGAAAGTGGTCTTGCCGGCGCCGTTCGGGCCGAGCAGCCCGAAGGTGGCGCCGCGCTCGACCCGCAGCGTGACCTGATCGACGGCGCGGATTTCCTTGCCGCTCCAGCGGTTCCGGAAAACTTTGGTCAGGCCTTGAGCTTCAATGGCGCAATCCACGCAGATGCCTACGAGAAGACAGACTTCCGAGTTCCATTATGGCAAACTGGGGGAGATGGTCGTGCGGGTTCTGGTGGTTTTCCTGGGCGCGGTGTGCGTGGGCTGGGGGGCGAATTCGCTCTCGCGGCGGGAGCGGAAGGAGGGGTACGTGCTGCTGTTCGACGGTAAGTCGCTGCGGGACTGGCGCTCGCTCAAGCAGCGGCCCGACGCCGGGCCGTGGGTGGTTCGCAAGCGCCTGTTGACCTGGAAACAAGGCGGGAGCTGGCTGGCCACGGAGCACAAGTATGACGATTTCGTGCTGCGGCTGGAGTATCGCACTGGCGCGCAGAGCAACAGCGGAATCTTCCTGCGGTCGGCGCCGGCCGGGAATCCGGCTTTCTCGGGGATGGAACTCCAGATCTTGAGCGACCACGGGAAGCCGCCCGGGACGCATTCCACGGGCTCGCTCTATGGCGCGGTCGCGCCCGCGCGCAACATGGCCAAGCGGGACGGGGAGTGGAACAAAGTCGAGGTCTCGGTGATTCAGCGCCGGGTCGCGGCCATCTGGAACGGGGAGAAGATCCTGGACGTGAACCTGGACGATCCTGAATACGCCGCCGCGCAAGAGAGGCCGCTGGCCGAGCGCGTGCCCAGCGGGCACATCGGACTTCAGGCCTACAGCAGCGGCACGCCCGTCCAGTTCCGGAATGTGAAGATCAAGGTGCTGCGCGTCGGCCCCGGTTTCCCGCCCAAAAAGCCGGAATGAGGATCGACGCGCACCAGCACTTCTGGGATCTGGGCCGCTTCGATTACGCCTGGATGCCGCCCGCGCCATCCCCGCTGCGGGAGGACCATCTGCCGGAACGGCTGGCCCCGATCCTGGCGCGCAATCGTTTCGACGGGACCGTGCTGGTGCAGGCCAACACCCTGATCGAGGAGACCCACTGGCTTCTGGACCTGGCTTCGCGTCACGAGTTCATCCGGGCGGTGGTGGGGTGGGTCGATCTCGCCGATCCGCGCCTGGGCTACACGCTCGACCAGTTGCAGCGCCATCCGAAGTTCAAGGGCGTGCGGCATCCGGTGCAGGATGAGCCGGACGAGCGATGGCTCCTGCGCGAGGACGTCATCGGCGGCCTTCGCGAGCTCGGGCGCCGCGGCCTGCCCTACGATCTGCTGCTGCGTCCCCAGCACTTGCGGCTCGTGCCGACGCTGGCGGAGCGCGTGCCTGCGCTGCGGATGGCGATCGATCATCTCGCCAAGCCGCGCATCGGCGAGCGGTTTTTCGACGACTGGGCGCGAGATCTGGAACGCGCCGCGGCGCTGCGCCAGGTGTGCTGTAAGCTGTCCGGAATGGTCACCGAGGCGGCCCCGGACTGGAAGGCGGCGGACCTGCGGCCCTATGTCGAACATGCCCTGCGGGTGTTCGGCGTCCAGCGCCTGATGTTCGGCAGCGACTGGCCGGTCTGCCGGCAGCGGGTAAGCTGGAAGCAATCGCTGGCGGCCTTCACGCAGTCGATCGGGGCGCAAGCCATGGAAGTGCGCGAACGGCTGCTTGGCGGCACGGCCCGGGAGTTCTATAATATATAGTGCTATGGCCACGGCCACGCTAGTTTCGGTCGACGAATACCTGAACTCCAGCTACCCCGACGGCGATCGGGAGTACGTCGAGGGCCGGCTTGTGGAGTTGGGAATGCCAACCTGTGAACATGGGTTTCTGCAGTCGGACCTGGCGCGGTACCTTGGGCAACACTACCCTTTGCTGTGGGTCGGAATCAGCATCCGCATCCAGGTTACGGAAACGCGTTATCGGGTACCGGACGTGGTCGCCGGGACTGGGGACCGGCCTGGCGGGAAGGCAATATACGCGCCGCCCCTGCTGGTCGTCGAAATCACATCCCCGGATGACCGCATCGGGGAGCTTGATGAAAAGATCGAGGAGTATTTGGCTCTGGGCATCCCCTATGTCTGGGAGATCAACCCGCGCACCCGCAAGGGCTACATCCACACTCCCGGCCACCGCCGCGAGGCTACCGACGGCATCCTGCGCGCGTCGGAGCCCGAGATCGCCGTCCCGCTAGCAGAGTTGTTCTAGTTCGCGCTACACTCACGGACTGGGACTTCATCCAAACATGCCACCACTTCGTCGCGCCGCCGTGCTGGGCGCCGGAACCATGGGATCGCGCATCGCGGCCCAGCTCGCCAATGCCGGGATCCCGGTGCTCCTTCTGGACATCGTGCCGCCCAATCAGCCCAACCGCAACGCCGCCGCCGTGGGCGGCCTGGACAACGCGGCCAAACAGAAGCCGGGCGCTTTCTACACGCCCGCCGGGGCGGCTCTGATCCAGCCGGGCAATTTTGAGGATCATCTGGGCGGGCTGCGGGACTGCCAGTGGATCATCGAGGCGGTGGCCGAGAATCTGGAGATCAAGCGCAGCCTGTTGGCCAAGGTGGAGGCCGCCCGCGCGCCGGGAACCATTCTCTCCACCAATACCAGCGGCATCCCGCTGCGGCTGATCGCGGAGAACTTCGGCGAGGAATTGAAGCGCCACTTCCTGGGAACGCATTTCTTCAACCCGCCGCGCTATTTGCACCTGGTGGAAGTGATCCCCGGCCCCGCCACGGCGCCCGAAATCCTGGCCTGGGTCTCCGAGTTCTGCGATGTCCGGCTGGGCAAGGGGGTGGTCCCGTGCAAAGACACGCCCAACTTCATCGCCAACCGCATCGGCAGTTTCTTCGGCGCGACCGTCCACAAGTACACCCTGGAGGACGACTACACCATCGAGGAGGTGGACGCGCTGACCGGTTCGCTGATCGGACTGCCCAACAGCGCCAGCTACCGGCTGATGGACATCGTCGGCCTGGACGTCTGGGGGCATGTCACGCGCAACCTGTACGACGCAGTGCCCACGGATCCCTGGCGCGAGCGATTCGTGCTGCCGGAGTTCATGGTCCGGATGATCGAGCGCGGCTGGCTGGGCGACAAACGCGGCCAGGGCTTCTACCAGCGCGTGGGCAAGCAGAAGGAGATCCACGCCCTGGACCGCAAGACGCTGGAGTATCGTCCGGCGCAGAAGCCGCGCTTCCCGGCGGCCGAGGCGGCCAAGAACATCGAGGACCTGGGCGAGCGCCTGCGCACCCTGATCGCGGCCCCGGATCGCGCCGGCTCGTTCTTGTGGAAGCTGTTCCGCGACCATGTCGTCTACTCGGCTTCGATGGTTCCCGAGATCTCCGGCCGGATCGTGGAGATCGACCGGGCGATGAAGTGGGGCTACGCCAACAAATTGGGGCCGTTTGAGCTGTGGGACTCGCTGGGCGTCCCCGAGACGGCGAAGCGGATGGAGAAGGAGGGCCTGGCCCTGCCCGCCGGCGTGGCCCGGATGCTGGCCTCGGGAGCAACCTCTTTCTACCGCGCCGCCGACGCGGACGGCCGGCCCGGCAACCAGCATTTCGACCTGCTGGCCAACACCTACCGGGAGGTCGAGCCTCGGCGCGGCGTGACCGTGCTGGCGAACGTCAAGCGGGCGCGGGGCGTGGTGAAGCAGAACGCGGGAGCGTCGCTGATCGACCTGGGAGACGGGGTGCTGTGCGTGGAGTTCCACAGCAAGATGAACTCGATCGGCGACGACTTGGTCGCCATGCTGCACGCCGGCCTGGAGGAGACCTCGCGCAACTTCCAGGCCATGATCGTGGCCAACCAGGGCGAGAACTTCAGCGTAGGCGCCAACCTGATGCTGGTGCTGCTGGCTGCGCAGGAAGGCGAGTGGGACGAGCTCAACGGGGCCATCCACCGTTTCCAGCAGGCCAACCTGGCCCTCAAGTACGCGCCTAAGCCAGTAGTGGCCGCGCCGTTCGGCATGACGCTGGGCGGCGGCTGCGAGATCGCCCTGCACGCCGCGCACGTGCAGGCCTAGGCCGAGCTCTACATGGGGCTCGTGGAGACCGGCGTGGGCCTAATCCCCGGCGGCGGCGGGTGCAAGGAAATGCTGCTGCGCTGCGGCGACGCCAAACAGGCCTTCGAGCTGATCGGCTACGGCAAGGTATCGAGCAGCGCCGAAGACGCCCGCTCGATGGGCCTGCTCCGCCCGGTGGACGGCATCACGATGAACTATGAACGCCTCGTCGACGACGCCAAGCAGGCCGCGCTGGCGCTCGCGCCGGCCTACGCCCCCAGAGGGCCGCGCACCGACATCCCGGCCGGCGGCGAAGCCGGATTTGCGCTGCTCAAGATGGGAGTCTGGATGGCGCGCCAGGGCAACTACATCACCGACTACGATACCGTGGTGGGCGAGAAGCTGGCCTATGTGCTGAGCGGCGGCCGGCTGACGGGCGAGCAGAGGGTCTCCGAGCAGTACCTGCTGGATCTGGAGCGGGAGGCGTTTCTGAGCCTGTGCGGCAATCCGCAGACCCAGCAGCGCATGCAGCACATGCTGAAGACCGGGAAGCCCCTGCGAAACTGAGCTTCGCGGATCTTATCGCCTGACGGCGAGACGGAATCGCGGGCCGGGAGTCTACTCCACATGCACGGCTGGCTCACCGACCTTCGTTATGCCTTGCGCGGACTGGCGAGGAACCGTGGTTTCTGCGCCGCCTGCGTCCTCACGCTGGCTCTGGGGATTGGCGCCAACGTGGCCATCTTCAGCGCGGTGGACACGCTGTTACTGCGGCCGCTACCCTATCCCAACGCCGGCCGGCTAGTGATGGTCTGGGAGGACGCCTCCTATGTCAGCTTCCCCCGCAACACGCCCGCCGTCGCCAACTATGTCGACTGGCGCGCGCAGAATCAGGTCTTCTCCGACATGGCCGCGATGCGCTTTCGCGGGGCGAATCTGACCGGCGAAGGGCTCCCCGAATCGGTGCGCGGCCGAGGCGTGACGGCGAACTTTTTTGCGGTGATGGGCGTCATGCCGGCCATTGGGCGGCCCTTCACCGAAGATGAGGACCGGCGTTCGGCCAAGGTCGTGGTACTGAGTCACGGCCTCTGGACGCGGCGCTTCGGTTGCGACCGCGGCCTGATCGGGCGGCCGATCACTATGAACGGAGAGCCGGTCACGGTGATCGGCGTCATGCCACGCAGTTTCCGTTTTCCCGACCCCAATTGCCAGTACTGGGTTCCGGCGTCGTTCACGCCCCAGCAGCTTGCCGAGCGTGGCAGCCACTTCCTGACGGTGGTCGCCCGGCTCAGGGACGGGGTGAGCCTGGAACGGGCGCGCGCCGAAATGTACACCATCGCCACGCGGCTGGAGAAACAGTATCCAGCTACCAACACGAAAGTGGGGGCGGTGGTTTCTGCGCTGCGGGAGGAGATGACCGGCGACACCCGGCTCGGGCTGCTGGTGCTGCTGGCCGCGGCCGGCTGCGTGCTGTTGATCGCCTGCGCGAATGTAGCCAACCTGCTGCTGGCGCGAGGCGCGGGGCGGCGGCGCGAATTGGCGGTCCGCGCCGCACTGGGCGCCGGCGGCGGGCGTCTGATCCGCCAGATGATTACCGAGAGTCTGCTGCTGGCCGGGCTGGGAGGCGCTGCGGGAGTGGGCCTGGCCGCGGCCGGACGGGTTGTGCTGGAGAAGATCGTCCCGCCGGGCTTTGCCGGCGACGCCCAGCTCGCCCTGAATGGCCGGCTGCTGCTGTTCGCCCTGGGGGTCTCGCTGGCGACGGGCCTGTTCTTCGGTTTGGCGCCCGCGGTGACCGCGTCGCGCTGGTCCGTGGTCGAGGCCCTGAAACAGGGCGGACGCGGCGGCTTGGGAACGGGCGGGCGATTCCGGAAGGGACTGGCCGTGGCGGAGGTGGCGCTGTCGGCGCTGCTGCTGGTATCGGCCGGACTGCTGGTCCAGACCCTGCTGCGGCTGCGCGGCCTGGATCTCGGCTTCCAGCCGGAAAAGATGCTGACCATGCTGGTGTCTCTTCCCAATCCCAAGTACGCGGATCCGGCGCGGCGCGAAGCCTTCGAGCTGGCGGTCCTCGGCAACGTGCGCAGCCTGCCGGGTGTCCGCGGCGCGGCCTTCACCACCAACCTGCCGTTCACCTCCATCGGCAACACGGTGGGCTTCGCGATTGAGGGCCAACCCGCGGCGGGCCCCGGCGATAATCGGGACGTCATGGCGCGGGTCGGCTCCGCCGATTACCTGCCCGTACTCGGGGTTACGCTGCGGGAGGGACGCTTCTTCACCGCCGACGATCGCGCGGGTTCACGGCAGGTGGTGATTGTGAACGAGTTCCTGGCCAAGCGGTTCTGGCCCGGCCAGTCGGCCCTGGGCAAGCGCC
>JACOSH010000287.1 GCA_016178945.1 Acidobacteriota bacterium | reverse complement strand
TCTGGCGGCGGAAGACATCGGCGGCGGCGGCGTCTTTGGCGCCGATCAAGCCCTGGGCTACCTCGATGGCCCCGCCCGCGCCAGCCTCGCGCAACATCACTTTGGGGCGCACGGTCCGCTCGGAGTTTTCGAAGCCGTGATCGGAGACGATGGCGACCACGGTCCCGCGCGGCAGTTTCTCCAGCGCCCAGCCGATCAGGTGGTCGGCGTGTTCCAGCACCGCTTTGGCGGGCTTGGAGAAGATGCCGGAATCGTGCTCTTCGGCGTCGAGGTCGGCGATGTGGACCAGGGTCAGATCGGGCTGCTCAAACTCGAGCAGGTAGCGCACCGCCTGCATCGCGGTGTCGTCGGTCCATTGAGAGCGCGGGAAGGACGGGTAGACTCGCGTCACCTTGTCTTCCAGTCCCGGCGTGGCCCTGGCCGCGATGGGCGCGAAGAAGGTTTCGTGTTCGCTGCGCTTCTCCCAAAACTCGGGGAAGTTGAAGTCGACGGTCGCGCCCACGGTTACGGGCCAGTAGACGGCCGCCGTCTTGAGCTTCTTTTCGACCGCCGCGTGCCACAGCGTCCGAGCCTTGAGGAAGCGGGTGAACCACCAGCGCTGTCCGGGCTGGCCCGGCTGATCGTTGGTGAGGATGCCGTGCTGGGCGGGGGACACGCCGGTAATCAGGGTGGTGTGGGCCGGCCAGGTGACCGTGGGCGCCACGCCGACCACGCCCTCGGCCACCATGCCCTCCGCCATCAGGCGCCACAGATGAGGGATGCGCATGCCCAGGCGGTCGGCCTGGTGCAGATAGCGAGAGTCCATGCCATCTACGGAAATCACCAGGAGCTTCCGCGGTTGAGCCAAGAGGGCCAGGGCCAGCAGGTACAGGGAGACCAGTTTCATAGGGTCTTACCAGAATACACGCCTCTACTCTGCTAGAATCGTCCATATGTTCAAAGGATTGGAGCACACGGCGATCGCCACGCCGGATCCGGCCAAGCTGGCCCAGTGGTATTGCGATTACCTGGGGTTTCATATCAACTACCGCTACGATGTGTTCTACTTCGTCAAAGCGGCCAACGGAACCATGCTGGAGATCATCCCCTCGGAAGGGCCGCGCGGGTCCAACCAGATGAAGGACCCCGGCATCCGGCACCTGGCCGTGCTGGTGGACGATTTCGACGCCGCCTATCAAGAACTGAAGAGCAAGGGTGTGACCTTCCTGAATGAACCCTACGTCAATCAAGGCAACCGGCTGGTGTTTTTCACCGACTGCGATGGGAACATCCTGCATCTGCTCACCCGGGAAAAACCTCTCCCCTAGGCGCGCAATCCGGTGCTCAGTCGCGTCTTCAAAGCGTTCCAGTACAAAGACTATCGCCTGCTGTGGATGGGCGCCTGCACCTCTTCGGTGGGCACCTGGATGCAGAAGGTGGCGCAGAGCTGGCTGGTGTTCGATATCTCCAAGTCGCCCAGCATGCTGGGGCTGGACGTGTTTCTGGGCGAGATCCCGATCCTGATGTTCTCGCTGGTGGGCGGCGTGGTGGCGGACCGCGTGGACCGGCGGCGGGTGCTGCTGGCCTCGCAAGTGGTGCAACTCACCTGCGCGTTCCTGCTGGCCGGCCTGGTGGGCCTGGGCGTGGTGCAAGTGTGGCATATTCTGAGCCTGTCGTTCGTGGTGGGAACGGCGCAGGCCTTCGGGGGGCCGGCCTACCAAGCGCTGGTGCCCTCGCTGGTCAAACCGGAAGACTTGTCCAATGCCATCGCGCTGAACTCCATCCAGTTCAACCTGGCGCGCGTGATCGGCCCGGCCCTGGGAGGCATCGCCCTCACCCAGCTTGGCGCGTCCTGGTGCTTCTCGCTGAATGGCGTGTCCTTTATCGCCGTCATCATCTCGTTGCTGCTGCTGCATGTCGAGTTCATTCCCAAGAAGTCCACCGAGCGGGTGCTGGACAGCATGAAACAGGGCATCGGTTTCATCCGGCGGCAGGGCGCGATGGAGGCCCTGATCGTACTGGCCTTCTGCATGACCGCGCTGGGCATCCCGCTGCTGAACTTCCTGCCGGTGATCGCCAAGAACGTATTTCACGGCGGGCCGACGGCCTTCAGTTTGATGCTGTCGGTGTCCGGCGCCGGGGCAGTGGCCGGCGCGCTGGTAGTGGCCTGGCTGGGCAACGTGAAGAACAAAGGACGCATCGCCCTGACGATGCTGGCGGCTCTGGGAGTGGGGATCGTGGCCTTCGCTCTTTCCACCACGTATTGGGTGAGCTGCGTGCTGCTGTTCGTGAGCGGAGCGGCGCTGATCTCGGTGTTCGCGATGATCGCAACGCTGGTACAACTGATCACGGCCAACGAGATGCGCGGGAGGGTGATGAGCGTCTACAACGTGGCGTTTCGCGGCGGGATGCCGATCGGCAGCCTGGCCACCGGCTGGCTTGTGGAGATGTACAGCGCGCCCCCGGTTCTGGCGGTGAACGGGCTGCTGCTGTTCCTGCTGGCGGTGTATTATCTGGCTGTGCAGAGGAGAGTGGCGGCGCTATGATCCGGGCGGCGATGCTGGTCCTGCTGTGGTCCGCCGTGCTGGCGGCGTCCGATCTGGAGAAGGCGCGGGACGCGCAGGATCGCGCCGGGCTGGAGAAGATGGTGGCCGCGCTGGAGCAGAAACCGGCCGGCGACGCCAAGGGCTTCTATCAATTGGCGCTGGCCTACTCCTACCTGGCCGAGGTGGCGCAGGAGCAGCGGGACAAGGGGCAGGTGAAGCGGGCGGCGGAGGCGGGGATTCGCGCCGCCGAGCGTGCCGTGGCGTTGAAGCCTGAGGTGGCCGAGTATCACCGGCTGCTGGGAACGCTGTGCGGGCAGATTGTTCCGGCCAACGTGCTGGCCGGACTCTCCTACGGCAAGCGCGCGCAGGAGGCCATCGCCAGAGCGCTGGAGCGCGACCCGAAATCGGCCCCGGCGTACATCAGCCGGGGCGTGGGAAACTATTACCTGCCGCAGGCGCTGGGCGGCGGCTACGAGCGCGCCCTGGGCGATTTCCAGAAGGCCATTGAGCTCGATCCCAAGTCCGCCGAGGCGCATCTCTGGCTGGGCCTGACGCTGCGCCAGTTGAAACGCAACGGCGAGGCGCGTAAAGCGCTGGCGCGGTCCTTGGAATTGAACCCGAGCCGGCTCTGGACCAAGCAGCAATTGGAGAAGACGCCGGCCGCTCCCTGAGAAGCGGTGAAAGAATAAGCACCGCTTGCTCACGCGCGCGGCTCTGTTGGAGCACGGTACCGAGCCGCGACCGTGAGGGAGCGGTTGCGTGTATGGAGCACGAATGGCGCCGAGCCGCGACCGTGAGGGAGCGGTTGCGTGTAGCGGGAACGGATTTCATAGCGGAAACATGCGAGAGAGAATTTTGGTGTGGACGGCGGTCTGCCTGCTCACCGCCCTCACCTACTATCAATTCCCCGGCCACACCTATCTGCAATCGGACACCCAGATCTATGTTCCGATCCTGGAGCATTTCTGGGATCCGGGCGTGTTGGGCAAGGACCTGATCGTGGAAACCCCGCATGTCTCCTACACGATCTACGACGAAGCGGCGCTGGCGCTGCGGACGCTGACCGGGTGGGGCTTCGAGCAGATCCTGACGTTGCAGCAGGTGGTGTTCCGCGCATTAGGGATCTGGGGCTGGTACTTGACGGCGGCGGCGTTCGGCCTGCCGGTGGGGCCCTCGCTGCTGGTGGCGGCGATCCTGTCCCTGGGCGCGACCATCGGCGGCCCGTCGGTTCTGAGCATCGAATACGAGCCGGTGCCGCGGGGCTTTGCCGTGCCGCTGGTGTTTCTGGGGATCGGGCTGGCCGCCCAGGGGCGCTACCTGACGGCGGGCGCCGCGGGCGGCGCGGCCTTTCTGTATCACCCGCCCACGGCGTATCCGTTCTGGGCCGTCTACCTGTTCTTCGCGCGGCGGCGGGTTCGGGCCTCGCTGCCGCTGTTGGGCGCGGCGGCCCTGCTGTTCGTGCTGTCGATGGTGCAGAAGGGGGTCACAGAGCCGCAATTGTTCTTTGTGCGCATCGACCCGCAGTGGGAGGCGCTGCAGCGGATGCGCGCGGCCTACAACTGGATCTCGATCTGGGGACCGAACTGGCTGGCCCATTATGCTGTCCTGACGGCGCTCACCGCGCTGGCCGTCGCACGGCTGTGGAAGGAGATGCCGCCCGATCTGCGGATCTTCGCGGCCGGACTGCCGGCCATCGGCGCGCTGAGCGTGCCGGCCTCCTACCTGTTGCTGGAGGAGGCCAAATGGGCGCTGACGCCGCAGGCCCAGCCGATGCGGGCACTGCTGTTCCTGACCGGCATGGCGGTGCTGCTGGCCGCGGTGGCGGCCTGCCGTGCGGCGCGCGCCGGCCGGTGGTGGGAAGCGCTGCCCTGGTTCGCGCTGGCTTATGTGATCCCGGCGAACGTCCGGTTGTGGCCGCTGCCGGCGTCGCCTCGAATCTGGGTGGTGCTGGGATTGTCCGCCCTGGCCTGCCTGGCGGTCTGGGCGGAGAAGCGGGGGCAGCGCTGGGCGCTGATCCCGGCCGCGCTGGCCGCGTTCTTCGTGATCCCTTCTTACGGAGGAGTGCGCAACTATCCGGCCTTGCGCACTCCGGAATTAGTGGAGCTGGCCGAGTGGGCCCGCACGTCGACTCCCAAGGAGGCAGTCTTCCTGTTGGCCGACTCGGACCGCGACCTGGACGCGGGGATCTTCCGCGCGCTGTCGCTGCGGACGGTGTTCGTCGACTGGAAGGGCGGGGGGCAGGTGAATTACTTCCGGTCGTTGGGGGAGGACTGGTGGCGGCGCTGGCAGTGGGTCATGGCCAAACCGCTGGACCGGCCCGACCGGTACGCGCCGATGGGGATCGATTTTGTGGTGCGGAGTCCGAAGCGCCAGGCGGCCGACCGCGCGGCCCTGTTCAGGAACGCGAAATTCGTAGTATATTCAACCAAGCGGTGATGCAGACACGTCGGGAGTTCTTGGCGGCGGCGGCGCTGGCGCAGCGCGGGCGGGCGAATGTGCTGGTGGTGATGTCGGACCAGGAGTCGGCGCTGCTGCCGGGTCCGGCGGATCTTCCCAATCGGAAGCGGCTGGAGAAGGGCGGCGTCACCTTCACTTCCGCGTTCTGCAATACGCCCCAGTGCTCGGCGGCGCGATCGGCGCTGTTGACGGGATTGCGGCCCCACCAGACCGGCGTGCTCGCCAACGTCGACACCGGATCGTTGGGCAAGCCGCTCTCTCCAAAGCTGCCCACGGTGGGGAGCGTGTTCCGCTCGGCGGGCTATCAAACAGGTTACTTCGGGAAGTGGCACCTGGGCGGGCGCGACCTGGGCAAGTTCGGCTTTGACCAGTCTGTGCTAACCGGTACGGATGAGGCCGTGGCGGGGCAGGCTGCATCGTGGATCCGCGGGCAAAGCGGACCCTGGCTGGCCTGGGTCTCACTGATCAACCCGCACGACATCTACGGGCTCCCCCAGATCCTTCACGAGGTGAAACCCCGGCCGGGAGTGCGGCCGCCCGCGACGGGGCTGCGCAACCTGGCCGGCAAGCCGCCGGAGCAGCAGGCCTACGTCGACAAGGACCACGGGCGCCCCACCCGCGACTTCCGGCCCGAAGATTGGATTCGCTACCGCAGCCACTATCTGGACCTGGTGGAGAAGGTCGATCGGCTGCTGGGCGTGGTGCTGGATGCCGCGCCGCAACTGGACGCGACGATTGTCGCCTACACCTCCGACCACGGAGATGCACTCGGGGAGCACGGCCTGTCGTTCAAGGGCCCATTCATGTACGAGGAGCTGATCCGGATTCCGTTCATCCTGCGTGCGCCGGGCCTGGCGAGCGGCGTGCGGAATGAACTTATGACGCAGGCCGATCTTGCGCCGACGCTGGCGTCGCTGGCTGGAGTTCCGTGGCCCTCGGCGATTTCGGGGCGGGATCTAAGCCGTGGCGGCGGCGGTCCGGACGCGGTGTTTCTGGAATACTACTCCAAGCAGAAGTGGGTGAACCCGATTCGGACCATCCGGACCAAGCGGTGGAAGCTGAACTGGTACGACAGCGGGAGCAAGGAGCTGTACGACCTGGTGAAAGACCCGCGCGAGGAGAAGAACCTGGCGGGGCAGGCGGAAGCGCGGGCCGTGCAGGTGGAATTGGAGAAAAGGATCGACGGGTGGCGCGGGCCGTCGTCCGCTTGCTGAGAAGGTGTGAATAATATCGGCAACCTCTCCCTTACGGTCGCGGCTCGGCAAGACCGCACCGAGCCGCGACCGTAAGGGAGCGGTTGCCGGTATTTTTCTACCGGGCCGTAAGCCTCTGCACGGTATCCAGCAATTCATCCAGCTTGACGGGCTTCGACATGGCGGCGTGAGCGCCTAGCTTTTGAGCCATGTCCAGGTAAAGGCCCATCGCGCCGGAGACGGCGATGATTTTCAGGCCGGGCTGTTCCTGGCGCAACTGAGTGATAACCGCCAGGCCTTCCTGTTCCGGCATCACCAGGTCGGTGATCAGCAGGTCGATGCGCTCGGAGCCGAGGGCTCTCAAGGCCTGCCTGCCGTCGGCGGCCTCCACGACGCGATGGCCGGCCTCCTCCAGGGCGAGGCGGATCACCTTGCGCGCGTCGGGGTCATCGTCCACCACCAGAATCGTCGAGCCTGACGGGCGCGCGTCGAGGACGTCGCGCAGCTTGCGCGCCAGGGTGTCCGGCGTAAAGGGTTTGGGGAGGAAGGCGGCGCCGGGGCGCAGCGGGAACGCTCCATCGGTGTAGCCGGACATGCAGATCACTCTCATCGGCGCGCGAACCCGAGCCAGGGTTGCGGCCAATTCGTCGCCGCTCGATCCGGGCATCACCATGTCGGTGAGCAGGAGATGAATGGGCGCGGCGTACTCTTCGGAGAGCAGCAGGGCGTCCAGTCCGCCTTCCGCCACCAGCACGGTGTAACCGAGTTGCTCGAGCACTCCGGCCAGGAGCGAGCGAACGGTCGCGTCGTCCTCCACCAGGAGGATCGTTTCCGAGCCGCGCGGCGAGGGGCCCTTGGCGGCGGCCTCTTGCTCCACGGGCGTTTCCGAAGTCCGCGGCAGGTAGATCTTAAAAGTAGTTCCTTTGTCCGGTTCGCTGTCCACGGTGATGTGACCGCAACTTTGCGTCACGATGCCGTAGACCGTGGCCAGACCCAAGCCGGCGCCTTGACCTGTTTCTTTGGTGGTGAAGAAAGGCTCGAAAACGCGGGCGCGGGTGGCGGCATCCATCCCGGCGCCGGTGTCGCTGACCTCCAGGACCACGTAGGGTCCGGCCGCGACGCCGCTGTGCCGGCGGGCGAACGCCTCGTCGAGCTCCACGTTCCGGGTTTCGATCCGCAGCGACCCGCCTCGCGGCATGGCGTCGCGGCTGTTGACCGCCAGGTTCATCAAGACCTGGTCGATCTGCCCGGGGTCGGCTTTCACCCGCCCCAGGTCCGCGCTGAGCGAAATCGACAACCGGATATCCTCGCGGATCACGCGGCAGAGCATGCTCTGCAACTGGGTCACGCTCTCGTTGAGGTCGAGAACGCGGGGCTGGATGGCCTGGCGGCGGCTGAAGGCCAGGAGTTGCTTGGTGAGAGCGCCGGCCCGGTCGGCGGCCTTGACGATCGCATCCACCGGCTCGCGCGCCTGATCTCCGGCCGGAAGCTGGTGCAGCAGGAGCTGGCCGTAGCCGGTGATCACGGTGAGAAGATTGTTGAAGTCGTGGGCGACGCCGCCGGCCAGCCGTCCGACGGCTTCCATTTTCTGGGCCTGCTGCAGTTGCTGTTCGAGCCGGCGCTGCTCGCTGACGTCGGCGGCCACGACGACGATGCCGGTCAACGAGCCGTCGGGCGCCCGCAGGGCGGCGCTCCAGGCCGCGGCGTGGATCAAGGCGCCGTCTTTGCGGATGCGCCGCGTTTCCGCGTGGATCAGGTTTTCCCCGCCGCGGTAGCGCGCCAGTATGCTCTGGAGTTGTTCCACTTGATCGTCCGGAACGGTGGGCAGCGCCCGGCCGATCGCTTCTTGTTCCGTCCAGCCGAACAGGCGCTCGGCGGACTGGCTCCAGGTCTGGACGTGTCCCTGCAAATCGAGAACGTAAATGGCCACCGGCGCCGCGTTGAGCACCGCCTGCAGCGTTTCGTTGGCCTGGCCTTCGCTCCGCTGCGCATGCGCGTTCTCGCACGCCGAGCGCTTGAGATAGGTCGAGACGAGGTCCGGCAGGCTTTCGCTCAGGAGGCCTTCCTGGACGCCGCTCCTGGCCGGCCGCACCGCGACGAATTCTGCGCCTACTTTGGAGATCGACAGCAAGGGCAGACGGCGGGCAGTCTCGGAATTCAAGGTATCCAGCGCGCTGAAATCCGGAATGCAATCGCAGCACAGGACCACATCCCAGTCTCCCTTGGGCAGGAGGCCGGCCCTGACTTCCTCCGCGGGCTGGAAGCGGGTTTCATATCCGGCCTGTTCGAGGTCAGCGGTGAGGATCTGGTTGTGCTCCGGGGACTCGTTCACGACCAAGACGCGGGGGCGTTTAGACATATCGTTTATTGCATCCTTTTCAGCTATACCGAGGATGCCATGTAAGGGAAAAGTGGAATATCAGCCTGCGTCTGATTGTTTAGTACGGGATTGGATGACAGGGCTGTCGGCGTTTGTCCTACCCGAGTGTGGCGGGACGGCTTGGTGAGAAGTTGTGAAAAATATGCCTCGTCCGAGGAATCTGTGGGTGACTGGCGGGCTCAGCGCTGCGACTGAGCGAGGAAGCGATGGAGTTTGCGGCAGGTGGCGTCGAAGGAGCGTTGCGCCTCCTCCGAGCCGTTGTGAACGAGCGGGCCACCGTCCTG
>JACOSH010000286.1 GCA_016178945.1 Acidobacteriota bacterium | reverse complement strand
TCAACTGGCTCTCCGAGTCGATCAGGAAGTTGCCCGAGACGACCACCCGCTCGCCGGCCTTCAGCCCTTTGCGGATCTCCACTCGATCGCCAACACGCTCGCCGGTCTCCACCTGCCGGGGCTCCAGATACCCGTTGCCCCTGTCGACGAACACCGTTTTTCGCAGTCCTGTGTCGAGCACCGCCTCCGAGGGCACCGTCAGCCGCCGCGCCATCGGCACGCGAAACTCCACGTCGGCGAACATCTCCGGCTTCAGATACAGACCGGGGTTGTCCGCCTCCAGCCGCACCTTCAGAGTGCGGGTCTGCGCGTCGGCCTGCGGCAGGATGTTGCTCACCGTGGCGTGGAATTGCCGGCCGGCGTAGGGCAGGCTCACCACCGCCCCCTGGCCCACCTGCACCCGTGGTGCATCCGATTCGAACACGTCGGCCAGAATCCACACCCGCGTCAAGTCCGCGATGGCGTACAATTCCGTCTCCGGCATGATCCGTTGCTTGGGATAGGCGTTGCGCGCGATGACGTAGCCGCCGGCCGGCGAGTAGAGCGTGGTGTTGCGGATCGGGCGGCGCGTGCGCGCGATCTCCTCGATCTGCGGCGCGCTCAGATCCCACAGCTCCAGGCGCCGCCGCGCCGCTTCCAGCAGCGAGTCGCTGTTCTCCCGGGCCGAATGCAGCGTGCTCGTCTGCATGATCTCCTTGCTCTTCAGAGCCAGCAGGTATTCCTGTTGCGTGGCGAACATCTCGGGGCTGTACAGCGTCAACAGGCGCTGGCCTTTGGCCACTTGCTTTCCGGTGAAGTCGGCGAAGACTTCGTCGATCCACCCCTCCAGCCTGGCGTGCACGCGGGCAATGCGGGTTTCGTCCATGGCCACCTTGCCCGTGGTGCGGAAACTCTGGCTGCCCGCCGTGGCTTCCACTTCGCCGTAACGCACGCCGATCATCTGCTGCTTCTCGGGGCTGATGTGGATTGCGCCGGGGGGCGCGGCCTCCGCGGTGGGATGCTCCGCCCCCGGATGCCCGGCGCCGTCCTCATAGACCGGCTCCAGTTTCATGCCGCAATCCGGCGCGATCCCCGGCTTGTCGGACTTGTAGGCCGGATGCATCGGGTCGACGTAGTACAGGATGCGCCGCGCCGGCTTCGCGGCTGCCGCGCCGGGCGCCGGCCCGTACCAGCGCCCATAGCCGTAGCCGCCGGCAAAGGCCAGCGCAATCGCGAAAACAGTCAGGATCAGCCGCCGCATCTTCACCTCCCGGTCATTTCCTCCAGGCGGGCCAGAGCCACCCAGAATTTCTCCATCTCCTCGTGGTAGTTCATCTCGTATTCCACGGCCATGGCGTGGTTGTTCAGCACCGACAGGAAATCGACGCCGCCGGTCTCATACGAGGCCAGCGACGATTCCAGCGCCAGGTTGGCCTGCGGGATCACGGTTTGCGAGTACAGCTTCATCAATCGCGACGCCGTTTCCGCCGTCAGGTACTCGTCGTTGATTCGCCGGACCAGCTCCTGGCGAGTGGCTTCAAAACTGCGCTTGGTTTGCGACAAGCTGTACACTTTCTCGGTCACCGCCGCGCGCTGCTTGTGAAGGTGCAGGGGAATCCGCACGTCGGCGCGGAACATGTACATGTCGGGCATCGCGCCCATGTAAAAGTACCCGCCGGTCAGCGACGTATCGGGATAGAAGTCTTTCCGCGCCAGGTTGACGGCCACCTGCGCGCTCTCGATCTTCTTCTCCTCGCGCCGCAGCAGGGGCGAGTCGGCCGGCGCGTCCTCCGGCTTAGGCGGCAGCTCCGCCAGCGGCACATCGGCGGGACGCGCCACCGGCGCGCCGGGAGGCCGGTACAGCAGGCTGTTGATCTCCGCCGCCAGGCTCCGGCGATCCCGCTCGATCTGCGCCCGGCGCGCCTCCAGGATCGAAAGCTGGGTCTGCGCCTTGAAGACGTCCTGCTGCGCCGCCTTGCCCACCGAGTACCGGATTTCGGTGATGCGCAGCAGTTGTTCCAGAATCGCCCGGCTGCGTTCCAGAATCCCGGCCACTGCGTAGGTATGGTGCAGCTTGTGGAAGGCCTGTTTGGCGCGCGCGGCCACGCTCAGCCGCGCCATCTGGTATTCCTGCAGCTCCGCCTCGGCTTCTTTCAGCGCCAGATCGCTGCGCAGCTTGCGCTTCCCCGGATAGGGGAACTCCTGCGAGAACATGAAGCCGGCGTTGCTGGTCGGCTCCCGCCCAATCCCGGCGAAGGGCCGCGGGCTGCCGTTGCTGTTGTAGCCCAGCGACACCATCGGATCGGGCAGACTGCCTGTCTGCCGCGGCCGCTGGCGCGCCGCTTCGTAGCGCTTCTGGGCCGCCAGAATCTCCGGATTCCGCTCCAGCGCCTCGGCAACCAGCCGGTCCAGCTCCAGCCGCTCTTCGCCGGACGCGGCCGCGGCCATCAGCGCGAGAATACCGATTATCGATCGCATTCCCATCCTCCAACAGGGCGCAGGCGCATCTCGACGCCTGCCTCAAAACATCGGGAAGAGAAAGCGAGGGCTAGATCCGCAGGGAGGAATTTCGAAGATACAGACCGGGCGGCGAGTATTCGGCTGAGGGATGGACGAAGGCTTCGGGAACCAGCCCGATCACCGCCGCCAGTAAGACCGGCGCCTCACAGAGCGCGCTGACCGGCGCGCCCGGATCCGCCTTGTCCACACTGTTCCAATCGACGGTCTGCGCCCGGCAATTCTGGTGCGAGGGTGCGGTAGGAACCGGCTTTTCGCAGTCGCCCTTGGGGTTGCAGCATTTCTTGGAAGAAAGCTCTTTGGCCGCAAGAGCGGAGCAGGGCGCGCAACCGCCGATTAGGGCGATCACGACTGCCAATGCCAGCAATACGCGACCCATACTCAATCTAATCATACCACCCCTGGTCAAGCCGCGACCTCCAGGGTCCCCATCATCCCCAGGTCCTCATGATCCAAAATGTGACAGTGGTAGACCGTCTTGCCCGGATAATCGAAGAAGCCGGCGCGAATCACGCGGCGTTCCCCGCGCGGAACCAGAACCACGTCGCGCCGGGCCCTTTCCGCGACCCCGTCCGCGCCAACCACCTGGAAGGAGTTGGTGTGCAGGTGGAACGGATGGTCCATGCCGCCGCGGTTCACGATCTCCCATTCCTCGACCGATCCCAGCCGCACCCGCGTGTCCACGCGGCGATCGTCGAACGTGCGCCCGTTGATCGTGAAGGACATCCCCATCATCCCTTCACTCATCACAAGTGTTCGACGCGGCAGATCGCTTTTTGGTAACGGGGTTGCCTCCGGCAGTCGCGTGGGCAGTCCCACCGTTGTTTCCGCGCGGCCCTGATACTCAAGGGTCGCCAGTGTCTCCCCCGCCAGGCCCCGGAATAGCGGCCCGCCGCGATCGTAGGGCAGATTGAGCAAGCGGTACCGGCCTTCCGCGCGATCGCCCTTGACCAGGACTTCCACCCGCTGTCCGGGCGTCACCAGCAACTCGTCGTAGCCCGCCGGCTCCGGGATTGGACCCCCGTCGGTGGCAATCACGTACCAGGGATGATCTTCCATTCGAAGCCGGTAGAATCGCGAGCTCGAAGCATTCAGGATGCGCAGCCGCATCAACCCGCCCTGTGCCGCGGGAAGGATGGGATCCCGTAACCCGCTGGCCGTCACCAGCGCGCCCTCCCGTCCGCGGATCCGCTCCATCGGCGATGGCTCCTCCGGCCAGTCCTGTAAGACCAGGAACCGTTCGCTGGCCGCCGCGATCTCCGGAATCTCATCCATCTCGCCGCGCACGACGAACAATCCCGCCAATCCGAGGGAAACCTGCCGCGCGGCCGATCCATGCACGTGCGGGTGGTACCAAAACGTGCCGCTGGGGTGTTGCTCCGGGATCGTGAACTCATAGGTGAAACTCTCTCCCGGAGGGATGTGAAGGAAAGGATTGTCCCCGCTCCCGGTGGGCGGAATATGCAGGCCATGGAAATGCAGGTTGGTCGCCTCGGCCAAGCGGTTGGTGAGGGCCACGCGCACCGTGTCCCCGGGCCTGGCCTCCAGCACTGGACCCGGTAGACGGCCGTTGTAGGCATACCGCCAGCCGGCACGGCCATCCAGGTCCATCCATTCCGGCCGCGCTTCAAGCGAAGCTTCGAGCAGCCCTTCGGCGCGAGCGCACCCCACTGCCGCCGAACACAGTCCAAAGAACCGTCTGCGGGTCACGTGGTTTCACCTGCATTCCGGCGGCCAACGTATCCAATGCTTTGATTTGCAGGCTTCCGGGTCCCATCGCCACCCGCCGCCATGCGGCTCGCTGCGCGAAAACACCCAGCTTCGTTATACTCGGACTTGAACTTCGACGCCCTTCTAGTCCTGTCCTTCGGCGGACCGGAAATGCCAGCCGACGTACTTCCCTTCCTGGAAAATGTTCTCCGCGGCAGGAATGTCCCGCCGGAACGGCTGCTGGAGGTGGCCGGGCATTACCATCATTTCGGCGGCAAGAGCCCCATCAACGACCAGACCCGGGCATTGGTCTCCGCGCTCCGGGCCGAGTTGGCAGCGCATGGCCCGAGGCTGCCGGTCTACTGGGGCAACCGCAACTGGCATCCCTTTCTGGCCGGCGCCTTGCGCCAGATGTCGGCCGACGGCGTGCGGCGGGCCCTCTGTTTCGTGACCTCGGCCTTCGGCTCCTACTCGGGCTGCCGGCAATACCGCGAAGATATCGCCCGAGCCCAAGCCGAGGCCGGCTCGCAGGCTCCGGAGGTTGAGAAGCTGCGGGCCTTCCACAACCATCCCGGCTTCATCGAGGCCGTCACCGGCCACTGCCGCGAGGCGATGAGCCGGCTCTCCTCCGCGGCTCATCTGGTCTTTACCGCCCACAGCATTCCCGTATCGATGGCGCGGGATTCCCCCTACGCCGGCCAGATACAGGAAGCCTGCTCGCTGGTAGCGAGCGGTTTGGGCCGCGACCACTGGAGTCTGGTCTATCAAAGCCGCAGCGGCCCGCCGGGCCAGCCCTGGCTGGAGCCCGACATCGGCGATTACCTCCGCCACGTGCCCGCGCCCTGCGAAGTAGTGGTCGTACCGATCGGCTTCCTGTCCGATCACATGGAAGTACTCTACGACCTGGACCATGAGGCCCGCCTGCTCGCCGAAAGTCGCGGCATCCGCATGGTCCGCGCCGCCACCGTGGGCGTCCATCCGCGCTTCGTCTCGATGATCCGCGACCTGGTATTGGAGCGTGTCGAGAATGCCCTGCCCGCCGCGGTCTGCGCCGAGGATTGCTGCCCGGGGGCGCCCCGCCCATCCTGAAGCAGGGCTACTGCACGTAGCCGAGGGATTTCAGCCGCTGCAAAGTTTCCTCGTCCGGCTGGACGGAGGAACCCGAATAGGGCGCGACCGCCTTCAGCCACCGTTCCAGCGCGGACTGTAGTTTCTCCGTGGTTACATCGCCGGCCCAGTAGAGATTCCGCTGCTCCGTGGGATCGCCGGCCAGATCATAGAGCTCCCGCTTTCCGGCGGTCGATGTCACCAGTTTCATGTTTCCCAAGAACAGAGCGTGCTCCAGCCGGTCAAAGCGCCGGCCCAGGTCGATCAACCAGGGATTGCGATAGGACTCGCTCACCACATACCCGGACTCTCTCGCCTTCGCTCGGCGCAAGCTGATGCCGTGCCGCTCGGCCGGCTCCGGGTATCCCAGGACATCCAGGACCGTGGGCATCAGATCGACGTGGCTGGCTAGCCCATCGACCTCGGCACGCTCTCTGGAGTTGGGGTACTTGACCAGCAGCGGGATTCGGACCTGATCCTGATAGACCGACACCCCGTGCTCCATCAGGTCCCGCTCGCCAAACGCCTCGCCGTGATCCGACGTGATGATGATCAGGGTGTTGTCATAGCGGCCGAGACTCCGCAGGCGCTCCACCAGCCGGCCAATGTGGTGGTCCATGTAGGCGATGCCGCCATCGTACTGGGCCGTGATCCAGCGGCGCTCGCCCTCCGTGAGATGACGTTTCTGTCGCAGAACCAGCCTTGAAACCTCATCGGCGGCCTCCGGGGACAGGCGCCTGTCGTGACCGGCGAATCGAGTGTCATAGGGGGGCGGCGGCATGTAAGGCGTGTGCGCGTCCATGTAGTTGACGAACAGGAAAAAAGGCCTCTCCCCGATTCCCTGCAGCAGAGTAAACACGTCGCGATTGATCTCCTCGGCTCGACGGGTTTGCCGGTCGCAGTCCGCCGTGGAGGTGACCCGGTCCAGGATCGCGCGGGCTCCATAGCGCAG
>JACOSH010000285.1 GCA_016178945.1 Acidobacteriota bacterium | reverse complement strand
TCACTACCAGATTCTGGACAAGCTGGGCGAGGGCGGCATGGGCGCGGTGTATTGCGCCCGGGACACGGAGCTCGACCGCACCGTCGCCATCAAGGTTCTCCCCCCTGAGTTTGCCCGGGATCAGGAGCGGCTCCGGCGGTTCGTGCAGGAGGCCAAGGCCGCCTCGGCGCTCAATCATCCCAACGTCGCCGTGATCTATGGGATCGGCGAAGCCGATGGCGTCCACTTCATCGCCATGGAGTACGTCGAGGGCAAGACGCTGCGCGGCTACAAAGGCGATGTGGCCGGCGTCGTCTCGCTCGCCATCCAAATCGCCGGCGCGCTCGACGCCGCGCAAAGCAAGGGCATCACCCATCGCGACATCAAGCCGGCCAACATCATGCTGGCGGCGCAGGACCGGGTCAAAGTGCTGGACTTTGGCCTGGCCAAGATCGCTCCGGCGGCCGCTGCAAGCGAGCCCGAGACCCAGTCCCTGACCACGCCGGGACTCGTCATGGGAACCGTGCAGTATATGAGTCCGGAGCAGGCGCTGGGCCGCGACGCGGACCCTCGTTCGGACATTTTCTCGCTGGGGGTTGTCCTGTACGAGTTGCTGACCGGGCAGCTTCCCTTCGCGGGCGCGACCGCCACCGAGACCATTCACCACATCGCCAGCCGTCCGCCGGATCCGCTGGCGCGGTTCAACCGCGAGGCCACCCCGGAGTTGGAGCGGATTATCCGCAAGTGTCTCGAGAAGGACCGGGAGAGGCGCTACCAATCGGCGCGGGAGCTCGCCATCGACCTGCGCAATCTGCAGCGGGATTCCACCGCCGCGACCGCCGCCCCCGTGGCGCGAGGACGCCCTCGCTGGCTCCTGGCCGCGGCCTCATTGGCGCTCGCGGCGGCGGCGCTATCCACGTACTGGTGGCTCGCCCCCAGGAAGCCGGTCGACTCCATCGCGGTGATGCCTTTTGTCAACGCCGGCGGCGATCCCAACACCGAGTATCTGAGCGACGGTATTCCGGAAAGCATCATCAGCGGTCTGGCGCAGTTGCCGGGTTTGAAGGTTCAGTCGCGCAGCTCCACGTTCCGGTACAAAGGCAAGCCCGTGGACCCGGTGGAGGCGGGACGGGCGCTGGGAGTCCGGGCCGTGCTGACGGGACGCCTGGCGCAGCGCGGCGACGGGCTGCTGGTCAGCGTCGAGCTGGTCGATACCAAGGACAACAGCCAGATTTGGGGCGAGCAGTACGATCGCAAGCTGGCCGACCTGGTGGCCGTGCAAAAGGAGATCGCCCGCGACATCTCCCAGAAACTGCGGCTGAAGCTGAACGTCCAGCAGGAAAGGAAGCTGGACCGCCGATACTCGGCCACCAGCGAAGCCTACCAGCTCTACCTCAAGGGCCGCTACTTCTGGAACCGCAGGAACACGCCGGATGTGCGCAGGGGCCTGGAGTACTTCCAGCAGTCGGTCGACAAGGATCCCACCTTCGCGCTGGCCTATACCGGTCTGGCCGATTCCTACTTTATCCTCGCCGTTTGGAACGCGTTGCCTTCCGCGGACTCCCTTTCCAAAGCCAAGGCCATGGCCAAAAAGGCGCTCGATCTGGACGATCAGCTTGCCGAGGCTCACACTTCGCTGGCCTGGATCATCGCACACCTGGATTGGGAATGGAGCGCCGCCGAGCGAGGCTTCAAGAGGGCCCTGGAGCTCGACCCGAATTACAGCACCGGACACCAGTGGTACGGCCGCTTCCTGGGCGCGATGGGGCGATTTGACGAAGCGATTGCGTCCGTGCAGCGCGCTCTGGAGATCGAGCCGTTTTCGATCCCCGGGACTGCGGCGTTGGGGGTGATCTACCTGTATGCCCGGCAGTATGACCGCGCGACCGGCCAGCTTCGCAAGGCCGTCGAGATGTCCCCCAATATGTCTCCCATCAAGGATCTGGCCGCGGCCTATGAGAAGAGACAGATGGCCGAAGATGCGGTCCGGCTGCTGCGGCAGTCTTTCGCGCTCCAGCAGGATCCCACCGCGCAGGGCCGGCTGGCCCGCTCGCTGGCCGTCGCCGGACACCAGCCGGAGGCCCGGCAGGTGCTGGAGGACCTGCTCCGGCGCGCCAGCCGGGAATACGTCTCCCCTTACACCCTGGCCGAAGTCTACGAGGGCCTCGGCGACAAGGATAGGGCCTTTGAGTGGCTGGAAAAGGCCCTCCATGCGAAGGATGCCTGGATCATCTACCTGAAGGTCAGGCCCGACATGGACAGCTTGCGCTCCGACCCCCGCTTCCAGGATCTGCTGCGCCGCATGAATCTGCTGTAGAAAAAATACTGAAGTATCCACTTGACAATCGCACCTGCCCGCGAGATACTGAAGTTTCCACTTCACTGATGGAAGAAAGGAAACACCATGGAAGAACAATCCGTTATCCACGGCACATTCGTCATCGAGCGCAGCTATCCGAAACCGCCGGAACGCGTCTTCTCGGCTTTCGCCGACGCCGCCAAAAAACGCCGCTGGTTTGCCGAAGGTGGAAGCCATGAAGTCGAGGAGTTTGAGATGGATTTTCGGGTCGGGGGCGCCGAGCGAACCCGGTACCGTTTCAAGGAAGGCACCCCGTTCCCGGGCGTCGCGCTGACGAACGAGGGAAGTTATCAGGACATTGTGCCCAACCGGCGCGTTGTCACGGCTTCTACCATGACCCTCGGCGATCACCGCATCTCGGCCTCGCTGGTCACGGTTGAGTTTTTGCCGACCGGCACAGGGACAGACCTCATCTGCACACATCAGGGTGCGTTCTTTGAGGGCGCGGATGGTCCTCAAATCCGCGAAGCCGGGTGGCGCCATCTGTTCGAACAACTGGCCAAGGAGCTGGCGAGCTAGTCGGCAAGTGCGCCGTGAACATCGACCAAGTGTTTCACGCTCTCGGCGATCCCACTCGCCGGGCAATCTTGGACAAGCTCAGCCAAGGACCCCTGTCGGTCTCCCGTTTGGCAGCGCCCCTCGCGATCACGCTGACAGCGGTGGCTCAGCACCTGCAAGTGCTGGAGGAAAGCGGGCTGGTCCACACCGAGAAGGTCGGCAGAGTACGCACGTGCCGCATCGAAACGGCCGGGTTCTCGCTCCTGGAGCAATGGATCGGCGAGCACCGTTCGACGTGGGAACGAAGGCTGGATCGGCTGGGCAGTTTGCTCGCCGAGCCAGAAGAAGACGAGTAGGAGGCTGGCGATACCGTCCGGCTTGGCGGCCCTTGCGCCCGAGAGAGATCCTGCCTCGGCTTTTGGCCGCCGCCTTGGCTGTTACCGGCAACGTCACGACCTCGACCAGTTTTCACGCAGGACGCGGCGCACAACTACGCAGTGCCGAGCGCGGTGACCGCCGCCGGGCTGACCAACAGCTTCAGCTACAACGGGTGGCTGGGCGTTACCG
>JACOSH010000284.1 GCA_016178945.1 Acidobacteriota bacterium | reverse complement strand
GTAGGCCACGCCCGCCGTACCGGCCGGAAGCTGGATCAGGAGGGGCAGACTCTGACGGGCCGCGACTCGAGCGCTGTCGGTGACGTTGACAGTGAGCGGAGCGATCCCCGCCGTGGCGGGCGTGCCGCTGAGCACCCCGGCCGTGGACAGGCTGAGCCCGCCGGGCAGCGATCCAGGCGGTACATCGAAGGTATAAGGCGGCGTGCCGCCGGTGGCGGCCACAGTTTGGGAATAGCCCACGCCGACCGTGCCATTGGGCAGCGACGTGGTGGTGATGGCCAGACGGCCGCCGATGGTGATCGTGTAGGCCGTACTGCTGGCGTTGCCGGCGCTGTCGGTCAGTTGCAGCGTGAAATTGAACGTACCCGCCGCCGTTGGATTGCCGGTGAGTGAATAGGCTGTCGTGGTCGGCGTCTGCGTGGTCTGCAGGGAAACCCCGGTGGGCAGCGAGCCGGAACTCAGCCGAAGCGTGTAGGGAGGTATCCCACCCGAGCCAGTGACGGGTTGCGAGTAGGATGTCCCCACCGAGCCATTCGGCAGCGTGGTTGGGGAAAGCGCCAGGGCCGCGACGACTTGCAGTGAAACCGGGACCGTATCCTGCAGGTTGGGGTTGAACACGCGCTGGACGATGACAGTAGCCTGTCCGGTGGCCGTCGGCGTGCCGGTGATGGTGCAGTTCGCGTTGAGCGACAGGCCCGCCGGAAGCGCTCCGGACACCAGCGCGCAGGAGGCGGGTGCGCCCGTGGCGGAGAGTCCCGGAATCTGGACCGAGTAAGGCGCTCCCACTACCGCGGGCCGGAGCACGACGGTCCCTTGGGTGATGAGAATGGGAAGCGTACGCGAGGTTGTCACCTGAAAAATGTCTGCGACCTGGACCACCACTGGATAGGTCCCCGCCAAAGTGGGCGTGCCATTGATCACTCCGTTCGGGTTCAGGGTCAATCCAGGGGGAAGCTGCGTGCCTGGGACCACCGACGTGGTGAGAGGCGGCGTCCCGCCGGTGACGACTACCATCTGGGTGTAAGACTGCCCGGTTGTTCCGGGCGGCAGCGCAGCGGTCGCAATCTGCGGGCGCTGATTGACGATCAGGTTCTGGAAGTTGAAGCCCACAAAGCCGACCTGCACGAATCCGGGCAGAGAAATGAAGCTGGCCGGCACCAGGACATCCACGCGGGACGCATTCACAAAATTGAAGCAGGGTGCGATCGGCGCCTGAACGCAGGAGGGAAGCTGCTGGCCGTTCCAGGTGACGATGTCGTACATGTCGGCGCCCTGCGAGTTCATGATCAGGGTAAAGGCGGGTCCTCCCGCCGTGACCGCCGGAGGCGTCAGACTGACCACATTGGCCCAGGCGGTCTGGCCCAACAACGCGAGCAGGATCAGTCCTCCGAGGCGTTTCATGGCTCGGAGCTCCTGGCAAACGGTACGAAGACGGTGCGCGGCTCGGAGGCGCCCGCGTCGACCAGCCACAACGGCTCGTCGCCGAGATCGTTGAGGCGAAACACCAACCCGCCCAGCATGCGGTGCAGTCCAGCCGGTTCGCGGTTGGAGGGGATGCGCATCAATTCGCTGCCGGCGGCGTCCAGCACTACGACCGAGTCGGGAGTCGCGGCCAGCAGGCGCGCGCCGTCATCGGTAAACGCAACGGCGGTCGGGTTGTCGACGGGCGCCGGCATTCGATCCTGGGCGCCGTCGGCGGCGCGAATCCGGTAGAGCCCGCGCGTCCGGTCGGCGATCGCGGCGTCGGTCCCGTTGGGGGCGAAGGCCATGGCCGAAACCTCGCCCAGGGCCATCAGGTAGCGCGCCGGCGATCCGGATTCCAGCGTGTAGAGCGCCGTCGAGTCGGTGTCCGGCGCCGCGGCCAACACCCTGTTTCCTTCGTCATTGATGGCCAGGAGGCTCGGCGGGCGGACCAGCTCGGAGAGATCCACTTCGCGGTCGAGCACCGCTTTGTCCGGCAGGCCGGTGACGATCTGGACGCGGTTTCGCCCGGCCGAGTAAAGAGCCGCGGAGCGGCCGCCGGGACTGAGAACGATCCGGTCCGGTGCGGGCGTCAGGCCCGCCAGCGGGCGTGCGGCAAACGCGCCGCCGCGCAGGGATACCAGCAGAACCTCGCCGGTCTCGGCGGCAACCGCCAGCGCGTAGTCGTGCCGGGGCGAGATTTCGGCGCGGTCGAGCGGAGTCTCCAGCGCGAGCGGATCCCCGACACTGGAGGAGCCCGCGATCCCCAAAATGGGGCGCAGCGAACGCGAACCGGAGTCGTAGACGTAGCCGAGCATGGGGCCGTCAATAGTCGCGTTCTGGGCCCACGCCAGCCAGGCAACGAGCGAGAGAATGGAGAGTCTCATGGCAATTACCTCGGTGGTCCTACGGTTCCCGTTCCGGGGCTGATGGTGGTGGTAGGCGGTGGCGGCGGCGGTGTAGTGGAGCCCGTGGAAGACTTCCCTCCACGGCTGGCGACGAGCCCGCCGGCCGCAGCTCCGCCAATCACCGCCACAATCGCGATGATCTTGCCGGCGCCTCCGCCCGCGGCCTTGCCGGCGGCACCCGCGCCCCCGCCGGCCCCGGTTGGAGAATTGACCTGGCGGATTCGCGCCGTTGCCGCCAATCCCTGGTAGGAGGCCGAGACGGCGATCTCAAACTCGCCCGAGACACTATTTGGTTTCAACCCGCGCGCAGCGGCCCGCCCCTTCTCGTCGGTGACGGCGGTCATCATGTTGCTGCCGTTAGAAAACACGCCGCCGGCGCCCCGTTGGGGCAGGGTGAAGACCACCACCGCGCCGGCCACGGGCCGGTCATTCTCGTCCTGCACTTCCACGATCGGCTCGCGGGCGATGCGCTGCTTGATATTGTTGATCGCCCCTTCGCCCTCGATGATCGCGATCTTGAGCTTCCCGGCCTGCTGTGCGGCCCCCAGCGGCATCATCGGCTGGGCCAGCACGCAGGACATCAGAATCGCGCCAACACTCTGCATCCGTGTGGGGAACAAGTGGGTTTCTCCTTCGGCTTCGATTATCCGTCCAGGGGCGAGCAAAAAGCAATCGGGAGCCAGCGGCGGCCCCCGCCCCTACAGGTTCTCTTCCTTGCCCGCGTAGAGCTCTTCGATGTCTTTCTGGAAGTTCTGCATCACCCGCGCGCGGCGAACCTTCATGGTGGCGGTCAGCTCGCCGTCTTCGATGGTGAACTCGCGCGTCAGGATGCGGTACCTGCGGATCTGCTCAAACGGGGCGAGCTGCCGGTTCACGCGCTTGACGGTCTTGCGCAGCTCCTCGGCCACCGGCGGCGCGGCCACCACTTCGGCCGCCGGGCGCCCTTTCGCCTCCTCCATGCCCTTCAAAGATTCCGCCACCGAAGTGTTGATGGTGAACAGCGCCGTCAGGAACGGGAGGCGGTCCCCCACCAGCACGATCTGGCTGACCAGCGGCTCGACTTTGAACAGGTTCTCCACTCGCGAGGGATAGATCTTCTTGCCGGTGGACGACACGATCAGCTCCTTCTTCCGTCCGGTGATGAAGACGTAACCTTCCGGGTCGATGTGGGCCACGTCGCCGGTGTGCAGGACGCCGTCGCGCAGCACTTCGGCGGTGGTTTCCGGGTCTTTGTAGTAGCGCGAAAACAGGCAGGGACCCTTGAGGAGCAGCTCTCCGTCTTCGGCGATCACGATCTCGACGCCGGGCAGCGGCTTGCCGATGCTGCCGGTCTTGGGGCGGTCCAGTGGATTCAGCGAGGCCACGCCGCCTTCGGTCAGGCCGTACCCTTCCTTCAGCGGCATCCCGATGGCGTCGTAGAACGCCGCCAGGTCCTTGCCCAGGGGCGCCGCGCCGGATAGCGCGTGCCGGAGCAGCCCGCCAAAGCGGTCCCGGATCTTGCGGAACACCAGCCGGTCCGCCAGAGCCAGGGGGATGGAGACATACCTGGGGACGGGCTTGCCGGCTTGGCGGAGCTCGGAAGCCTTCTGGCCCAGGCCGAGCGCGCCGTAAAACAACTTGCGGACCGCGGGCGGGCGCTTGTTGATTTCCGTGCAGAGAGTCGTGTAGACCCGCTCCCACATGCGCGGCGGCGCCAGAAAGACGGTCGGACGCACGGACTTGATCTCCTGCGGCAGCTTCAGAAGACTCTCGGCGAACCAGACCGGCATGCCCATGCGAATCGGCAACAGCTCCATCACCACGCGCTGGGCGATGTGAGCGGACGGCAACCAGGCCACGGTCCGGTCCGCCGGACCGACCGGCAGCACCTGCGGGGACATGTCCACATTCGTGGTGACCGCGCCGTGACTGACCATGGCCATCTTGGGCTCGCCGGTAGCGCCGGAGGTCAGGTACAGGATGGCGTCGTCGGAAGCCGCGATTTCCGAGCGGATGCGCGCGGCGAGACCGGGGTCTCCGGCCAGCGCCTCCCGCCCCAGGGCCTGGAGTTGTTCCAGGGGCATGGCCCCCTCTGCTTCGCCGGTCAACAGGAAGAAGTGCTTCATGGGCGCGCAACCAAGAGCCTGAAAGACCTTGGGGTCTTCCACGAAAAGCGCCTTGGCGTCGCAGGCCGCGAGGGTGCGCAGCAGATCGGCCGCCGGATAGCTGGGATACAGGGCCGCGGCGATGGAGCCGTTGCCCATGATCCCCAAGTCGGCCAGATAGAACTCGGCGCGCGTCTCGGAGTTCAGGGCGATGATGTCGCCCTTGCCGTAGCCCAGCGAGCGCAGCCCGGCGGAAATCTCTGCCACCGCCTGCCGGTAGGCGGTCCAGGTCCAGGTCCGGTCCTCCTGATGCAAGGCGACCGCCTCGCCGTATTGCGCCGAGGCTTCGTCGAGCAGGTGGAATATCGGGCGGGGGTTCATCTGGGCCTGCTAAATGGCCCTGGACCTGCGCGCCGCGCCGGCTGTCTCCGAGCGGGCGGGCTTCCTGGGCGGGGCCTCCAGCCGCTTGGCCTGGTCGCTCACGCAAACCAGGAACATCGGCTGCCGCGCCGCTTTCAACAAGTCGATAATGCGGTCCTGGCTCTCTTCCAGATAGATCGACCGCCCGTCGGTGAGCAGGTGGATCTCGGATTCGGCCACCAGCGAGTCGCTCAGGCGCTTGTCCATCTCGCGCTGCAGAAATCGCAGGACCCGGCGGATTTTCTGCAGCGAGAATCCCTTGCGCCGCAGCTCGGCGATGACCGTCACTTCAATGACTTCATTGGGCGCGTAGACCCGCTTGTGCCCGTCGTGGCGCGGCGAGACCACGTGCTTTTCGTCCCACCACTGCAACTGCCGCAGGCTTACGCCCGAAATCCGGGCCACCTCGTTGCTGGTATAGACTCCGTCGGCCGGCGCCACTGCGGGTTTGGTCTTCTTTGTTTTGAACATTTGCCGCCACTTCTGGATTGTACTCAACCCACACAATCAGTCAAGAACTATTTTACCGCGCGCGTAAGCTCCAAAAACGACCAGGGCATTACCAATGGTACCGAGCCGCGACCGTGAGGGAGCGGTTGCCGGCATTTTTCACAGTTCCTCAGGGAGCGTTACACGTCGCATAGGTCCGCCGCCTCAGCCAGCGACGCGGAGGGATTGCGCTTGGGGATGAACTCGTGCGCGTAATATCCGGTGAACCCCAGGTCGACGATCGCGTTGGCGATGGTGCGGTAGTTCAGCTCCTGGGTCTGATCGATCTCGTTGCGGCCCGGGACGCCGCCGGTATGGAAGTGGGCGATATGCTGAAAGTTGTCGCGGATCGTGCGGATGACGTCCCCCTCCATGATCTGCATGTGGTAGATGTCGTACAGCAACTTAAAGCGGGGTGAGTTGACCTTCTTGACCAAGGCCACGCCCCAGGGCGTGTGGTCGCACATGTAGTCCTTGTGGTCAACCTTGCTGTTCAGCAGCTCCATGCAAATGGTGACTCCCTTTTCCTCGGCGAACCCCTTCACCTTGTCGAGAAGGATGGCGCAGTTGTCCAGGCCCTCCTGGTCGGACATGCCGCGCCGGTTGCCGGAAAAGCAGATCACGTTAGGGACGCCGGCCGCGGCCGCCTTGGTCAGGTTCTCGCGGAACTGCTGCTCCAGCTTGGGATGGTTCTCCAGGCGGTTCAGGCCGTCGCCGATAGTTCCGGCCCCGGGAACCATCACCGGAAGCAGGCCATATTGCTGCGCGATCGGCCAGTCCTCCGGCCCGATCAGGTCGATTCCCTTGAGCCCGATCCGGGCGGCCTCCTTGGCCAGTTCTTCCATGCTCCAGTTGCGGTAACACCACTTGCACACGGACTGCTTGAGGCGTCCCTTGCGGGAAGTGGCAGCCGAGGTGGATGACGTTGCGGCCAGGGCCAAAGGGCCGGCGGCAGCGGCGGGGGTAAAGGCGCGTCGGGTCATATGGACATCATACTACCTACCGCCGTGTCCGGATGAAGAATCAATAATTTGGACCACCGAAACTCGCGCCCGGCGGGATGCGTTCAAAGAGGTCAGGGAGGCTTGAAATGAACCGGAAACTGTTGTTGGCGTCAG
>JACOSH010000283.1 GCA_016178945.1 Acidobacteriota bacterium | reverse complement strand
GGCAAAAGGCAAAAATCAAAAGGCAAAAGGAATTAGGTGGGCTTCGCCGTTTTGATTGGTGGAGTGGTTGGCGCGCATCGCGCCAGGCCGAAGATGGACAGAGCCAATGATCCTCGCTACAACTTCGACGCCGACCCTTCTTTGGACGAGATAATCGCCCAACAGGGAAAGGGTCCGATCACCGACCTGTCCGTCCTGCACGGCGACTTCTGGCCGGAAGAGGAGTCCATCGAGGATTTTCTCGCGGCGCTCCACGAGTGGCGCGACCACAAGCGGAAAGGCCCCACCGCATGATCCGTGTGGTCGTCGATACGGCGCCGTACCCCCCTGATTCCCTTCATGGCGCTGGCGGAACTGGATCGGTGTGCCATCCAATCCAAGTAGGGACCAACGCCCGCACGCCTCGGGCCCCTCGTGGATATACTGGGATTCCACAACGCCGCATGCAGGAGAGTCGATTGTGAGCCACTCGCGCAGAGATTTGACCTTCTTGCTTCCCGCCCTGGCGGCAGCGGCCGCGGGGCAGAAGCCTCAATTGCCATCCCGGACCTATCGCTTTGAGGACATCCCGGTTCGCGACAATGGGCCGAACCGCGCGCGGCAGGTGCTCAGAGGCGAGACGCATGCCGGATTCGCGATCGAGCTGCACCAGACCGAGCTCGCTCCTGGCGAAGCGCCGCATCCACCGCATCGCCACGCGCACGAGGAGATGATCATGATCCGCGAAGGCACGCTCGAAGTGACCATCGCCGGACAGCGCGCCAGCCTGGGTCCGGGTTCGGTGGCCTACGTGGCCTCCAACGAGCCGCACGGCTGGCGTAATGTGGGAACCACTCGCGCCCACTACTTTGTGCTGGCGCTGGGACGGGAGGCGCAATGAGAAACGCACTACTCAGCTTCGTGATCGCGGCGGGCGCCGTCCTCGGGCAGGACGGTTTTCACCTGAAGAATGGAGACCGCGTGGTCTTCTATGGCGACAGCATCACGGATCAGCGCCTGTATACGACGTTCGTCGAAACCTACGCGGTCACGCGCTTTCCGGGGAGGGCGGTGGCGTTCGTCCATTCCGGATGGGGCGGCGACCGGGTGACAGGCGGGGCCGGCGGCGGGATCGTCGAGCGGTTGTCCCGCGACGTGATTCCCTATCAGCCCAGCGTAGTGACGATCATGCTCGGGATGAACGACGGACGGGTCCGCGCCTTCGACCAGCAGATCTTCGACATCTATTCGAACGGCTATCGCCAGATCATCAAGCGTCTGAAGGCCGATCTGCCCGGCGCGCGAATCACGGCGATTCAGCCCTCGCCCTACGACGACGTCACCCGCGCGCCGGGCTTCACCGGCGGTTACAATGCAGTACTCCTGCGCTTCAGCGACTTCGTCAAGGAGTTGGGCTCGTCCGAGGGCCTGACTGTCGCGGACCTGAACGGTCCCGTTACGGCCATGCTGGATCGGGCCAAGGCGGCCAACCCGGATCTGGCGCCCAGGATCCTGCCGGACCGGGTCCATCCGGGAGCCTCCGGGCACCTCATCATGGCCGAGTCCCTGCTGAAGGCGTGGCAGGCGCCGGGCGTGGTGAGCGCGGTCGAGCTCGATGCCGCTGGGCGCAGAGTGGCGAAATCCGAAAACACTTCCGTCTCCGATGTTCAGTTCGGACGCGCGCTCTCCTGGACGCAAGCCGATCGCGCTCTGCCGATGCCCGTCGATTTGAGCGATGCGGCCACGGCCCTGGCGGTCGCCTCGTCGGACTTCATGGACGCGTTGAACCGGCAGATGCTGAAAGTCACGGGCCTGGCGGCGGGCCCGCATACGCTGCGCGTGGACGACGAAGAGGCGGGCACGTTCAGCGCCTCCGAGCTCGAAGCCGGAGTCAACCTGGCGGGACTCAGGACTCCCATGTGGGCGCAGGCGGCGCAGGTGCATGCCCTTACCTTGAAACACAACAGCATTCATTTCGCCCGCTGGCGCGGCCTTCAGGTTCCGCTGCAACCCGAGAAACTCGACAGCGTGCAGACGGCGCTGGCGGCCGTGGACGCCCTGGAAGCGGAGTTAGTCCGGCGGCAGCGGAAAATGGCGCGGCCCAAGCCCCACCGCTTCGAGCTGGTCCCTGGCGCTTCTGCGTTTCAGCCCATCTTCAACGGGATGGACCTCACCGGTTGGCACATCAGCCAGGTGAACCATCATGGAAAGACGGAAGGCTGGCGAGTGGAGAACGGAGTCCTGACGGGCACGCAGGACAAACCCGGCCACGGCGGAATCCTGCTGACCGGCCGAAACTACCGCAACTTCGAGGTGTCGCTGGAAGTCAACCCGGATTACGGTTGCGACAGCGGCCTGTTCTTGCGCTCGAATGAGCAGGGCCAGGCCTACCAGGTCCTGCTCGACTATTTGGATGGCGGGGTGATCGGCGGCGTGTATGGCGAGCGGCTCCAGGGCGTCAAGGGGTATGCACCCAACTGGCAGGAAATCTTGAAGCGCGGCGAGTGGAATCATCTGCGCGCCCGGATTGAAGGCGATGTTCCGCACATCCAGGTGTGGATGAACGGAATCCGGATCACCGACTGGCGGGATACCGGGAATCACCTCGCCGGCGGCGCTGTCGAGGGCATGATCGCCGTGCAGGTCCACGGCGGGAACCGGTGGATCCCGGGCGGCAAGCACCGCTTCCGCAACATCAAGGTCAGGGAGTTGCCGTAGCGGAGTTTGCCTACGGCACCTTGGTGGTCTGATGCGCCGCCAGCCGCCACGCGCCGCCCTGCTTGACCCACAGGTGCATCATCATGACGTGATCGTTGAACGGCCCCGCGTTATTGGAGCCGGTCACGCGCACCATCGAATGCGCGACGGCCGCGTCCCCATACATCACCACCCGGACGTCTTCGTGGGTAATGCTGTCGTACCGCTGCGCCCCGGAACGCAGCCGGTCGATGTACTTCTCCTTGCTCTCGATCGAGCCGGTGGCGTGCGCGTAGATCAGGCCGGGGGTGAAAATCTTGTCCAGGGCGGCGAAGTCACGCCCCTTCACCGCGGCGGCCCAGGCCTTTTCGGCGCCGCGGATTTCCTCCTCCCCAGAGGCGGCAAAGCTCGCCACGGCGGCGGCGGCGATCAGCAGAATGCGGACAACGGATCGTTTCATGGCTTTCCTTTGTGATTCGTCATCATATCTCAGAGCCGTCTAGATATAGCCAAGGATACTTGAAATCCTGGGACGGGAGCTTTCAGCGATCAGCGGGCCACGCCTTCAGCTTACAGGCTGATCGCTGATCGCTGACCGCTGAATCTAGATGCCCCAGCCTCCACTCAAATGAAGATTCGACCCGGTGATATAGCGCGCCTCGTCGGACAGCAGGTAGTTGACCGCCGAGACCGCGTCCGAGAGGGCCCCCACATATCCGGCCGGGATGTTCTTGACCATCGACGCCAGCTCGGCCTCGGGCGCGCTGCCGGACTGGATGAATCCCGGCGAGATGGCGTTCACGGTGACTCCGCTCGCGGCCAGCAGTTTGGCCAGCGAGCGAGTCAGGACCAGAATCCCGGCCTTGGCGATATAGTGGGCCGTGATCTGCGGCTGGGCCACAAGCTGATCGGCGGTGGCCATCGCGAAATTGACGATCCGC
>JACOSH010000278.1 GCA_016178945.1 Acidobacteriota bacterium | reverse complement strand
GTGGCCGCCACGGGCGTCGATCCCGCGGGAATGGCCGCGACCGCGCTGGTGCTGTCGGACGGAAGGCGGAAGTTCGCCCTGGTGGATATCGATGCCCTGTTCGTCGACGGCGCCGAAGAGATCGCGCGCCGCGCCTCGGATCTGACCGGCATCCCGGCGGCGCATATCCGTCTGGGCGCGACGCACACGCACGCGGGCCCGGTGTTCTCGGCGGTGCGAGGCCCGGTGGGCGCCGACCCGAGGCCCTACGAGAGGATGCTGGCCAACTACCGGGCGAGTGTCGCGGACAAGGTGGTGGGAGCGATCGCCGAGGCCAACGGGCGGCTGGAGCCGGCCCATATCGGTGGGGCGCGGGGAACCGGCACGATCAACATCAACCGGCGCGTGCGGGCCCGGAACGGAATGCCTCCGGCAGTGGGACGAAACCCCGATGGATTCGTCGACCGCGACCTGATCGTGGCTCGCATTGATGACGCCCGGGGCAGGCCGATCGCCGTGCTGGTCAACTTTCAGTGTCACGGCACCGTGCTGGCCTACGAGAACAAGCTGCTGTCCCCGGACTGGATCGGCATGCTGCGAAAGACGGTGGAGCAGGCGCTGCCGGGGGCGCGATGCTTGTTCCTCCAGGGCGCGGCGGGCAACCAGGGACCGATCGAGGGCTTCACCGGCGACCTGACCGTGCCGCACCGGTTGGGATCGATCCTGGGGCATCAGGCCGCGGCGCTGGCGCTGGGAATCGAGACCGTCAAGCGCGAGCCGAAGTTCGAGGGCTTCGTCGAATCGACGGCCTTTCAGGCCAAGCAGCACTGGCGCGTGTCCGGCCCACGCGACGGGACGCTGAGCTTCGCCTCGAAGATCGTCGAAGTGCCGCGGCGCGAGTACACCGCCCGCGACATCGACGAGATGGCCACGCGGGTGGCCGAGGCGCGCCGCCAACTGGAGCAGCCCGGCGGCGGCACGCATCAGAACCAGGCGCGGCTCCGGCGGGTGGCGAATCTGCTGGAGCAGTGGAAGAAGCCGGTCGACCGGGCGCCCCTGCAAGTCGAAGTGCGGATCTTCCGGATGGGTGAAATCGCCATCGCCGCCATGCCGGGCGAGCCGTTCGCCGAGATCGGCGTGGCGGTGAAGAAGGCCTCGCCTTTCCCGATCACGATGTTCAGCGGATACTCCAACGGCCTGGGCGGCGACTATATGCCGATCGCGGCCGAGTATGACCAGGGCGGCTATGAGGTCGAGCGGACGCCCTATGGAAGGGCGGCGGCGGCCAAAGTGATCGAAGCCGCCGGCGGCTTGTTCAGCGCGGTGCGGTGACTAACTGGTGTGATCCAGAATGATCTTCCAGCCTGCGGTGGTCTTGCGGAAGACCAGCGTGAAGAGACCGGTGGCAGGCCCGCCGCCTTCGGCCGAACGCGCCAGATGAAACCTGCCGATGACAGCCGCGTGGTCGCCGCCCAGCAGCCGCACTTCAACCTCTGAGAAAGTGAGCGTGCCCATCTGCGGGCGAGAGGGATACTTTTCCAGGTAGCGCGCCAGCACGCGCCGATGGCCCTTGACGACCGTCGCCCCCACGAAGGCGGTGGCCTCCGATTCCTCGTACCCGGACATGAAGGCAGGGATGTCGCCGGCGTTCCAGGCCTTCACCTGATCGTCGAGAACCTGGCGGATCGCCTGTTCCGGCGAGGCGGCCAAGCTTATTAGCAGCAAGACGGCAAGCATGATTCCTCCTCCGCGATGGCCGCGGGTATTCCAGCGGTGTACGACGGGAACCTCAATGATACGCCAAGGAGACGGCGGATCGCGCCGCCGCGAACACGGCGATTCGAGGAAGGCGTTCCCACAATCGAGGGGGGTAGGGGAAGGCCCAACAACTCCGCACAGTACCCGGCGATCCGGCGGGCCGTGCAGGGTTCGTCATCGGCCACCGGGTAGGCCCCGGTCAGATCGGACAGCAAGGCCGCCTCGGCCAGCGCGGCCAGATCCTCCACGTGGATGCGGCTGATCCAGTTCTCGCCACCGCCCTTCAGGCGATAGTTTCCGGCGCGCATCGAGACGTGGACGCCGCGGCCCGGGCCATAGATGGCGGCCGGACGCAGGATCAGCGACGACCAGGGACCGGCCACGATGGCCCGCTCGGTTTCGACTCTCCGGCGGGCGCGCTCGGTGCGCGGCGCGACCGGGGTGTGCTCGTCGACATCTTCCGTGCGGCCGTAAACGCTGGTGGTCGACAGGTAGACTACACGCGATGGGCGAGAGCCCAGATAGGGCAGCAGGCCCAGGTCGCCATCCACCACCGGGATCGAATGCAGGACCAGAGCGCCGCCGGGCGCGTCCAGCCCTTCGAGCGAGGCGCGGTCGGCGACGTCGAGGTGCACCGCACGCACCGGGAGGCTGGGCAGCTTGTCCGGATGACGAGTGGTCGCCATCACCCGGACGCCGCGCGCTATGAATCGCCGCGCCACGCGAATCCCCGTGAAACCGCAGCCGAGAATCAGGAGATCCACGGCTGAATCATAGCAGGCGGAGGCCCCTTGACCTCATCGACCCCACTCGGGTAGTTTGGAACGGAGGAGAGTGTTCACATGAAGCGTGTATTGGTTTTGATGGGAGTGCTGGCATTCACCGTTTTGGCTGCCGATGTCACCGGCACCTGGAAAGCGACCGCGGAAGGGCCCAACGGAACCATGGAGAGGACCTTTGTGCTCAAAGCGGAGGGCGCCAAGCTGAGCGGCGAGACCACCAGCTCGCTGTTTGGCAAGTCCACCATCATGGACGGCAAGATCGACGGCGACAACCTGTCGTTCACGATCACGGTGAAATTCCAGGACAACGAGATGAAGTTGAACTACAAGGGCAAGGCCAACGGCAACGAGATCAAGTTCACGGTCGAAAACCCCAACGGCGGCAACACCATAGAATGGAACGCCAAGAAGGTTTCCTAACCCGGCGCCTCATGCTTGCCGCGCTTCTGCCTGCTCGGCCAGCTCCACCAGGAACTGTCCGAGCGCGCGCATGGTTGTAGAGTCCAGATCCACCCGAAGCACAAACTTGCCATCGAGCTTTCCAGATTCATGGACGCGCCGGCCAAGCCCGGTAACCCGATCGGCGGATTATTCGTCGAGCCCGACACAGCGTCGAACACAAGCGCTCGAGGTCCGTAGGGTGGGATCGCATCCCGCAGCTCCTTCGGAAATACAAACAGGTTGGGCAAGGCCGCCCTTCCGCGGAGCGCCAGGCTGGGAGGCTTGGTGAGATCCATGAATCTGATCTTACGCCTTCTGTCGCCAGGTATAGAATGAGTTCATGATTCGCCAGCCTGCCGGATACATCCTGCTTGCCGCGCTGACGCCGCTGTGGGCGCAAGACGCGCCTCCCGCCGCAGGCGAGCCGCCCACTTCCTGGATTGACCCCGATACAGGTCACCGCGTGGTCCGCCTCACCAAGGAGCCGGGCAGCGCCAGTCTCTACTTCAACCAGAATGGCTACACCGCCGACGGCAAGCGGCTGGTCTACACCACACCCGAGGGGATCTCGGTTCTGGACCTGGCCACCCACGAGTCACGGCAGGTGGTTCAGGGGCGCGCACGGCTGATCGATGCCGGACGGAAAAGCGACCGGGTGTACTACATCCGGGACGGCGCCGTGTTCTCCACCGGTGTCGATACGGGCGAAACCCGCAGGATCGCCTCGCTGCCGCGCCGCGGCTCCATCGCCACCGTCAACGCCGATGAGACTCTGCTGGCCGGGACGTACATCGAAGGCGAAGGGCAGGACTATGGCGGCAACCGCGCGCAGCAGTCGCATCCTCTGGATCAGCCCCGGAACAAGGGCCAGATGATGGAGGAGCGCTGGGCGGCCCGGCTCCCCATGGCCCTGTTCACCGTCAACATCCGGACCGGAGAGATCCAGGCGATCCACAAGAGCCACGACTGGCTCAACCATCTGCTGTTCTCTCCCACCGACCCGTCGCTGTTGATGTTCTGCCATGAAGGGCCCTGGCACAAGGTCGATCGCATCTGGACGATTCGCACCGATGGCGCCGGACTCCAGAAGATTCACACGCGCACGATGGCCATGGAGATTTTCGGGCACGAATTCTGGAGCGCCGACGGCAAGACCATCTGGTACGACCTCCAAACGCCCAGGGGCGAGGATTTCTGGCTGGCGAGCTACCAGGTCGATACCGGCGAGCGGAAGTGGTATCACCTCCAGCGCAACGAATGGTCGATCCACTTCAACGTGACGCGCGACGGCAAGCTGCTCTGCGGCGACGGCGGCGATCCGGGACAAGTCGCGCACGCGCCCGACGGCCAGTGGATCTACCTGTTCCGACCCGAGATCATCCCCAATCGCGGCACAGCCGAGAAGAGCTTCGTGCAGCCCGGAGTGCTCCGCGCCGAGCGGCTGGTCAACATGTCCCGGCACCAATACCGGCTGGAGCCCAACGTGAGCTTTACGCCCGACCAAAAGTGGGTGGTGTTCCGCTCCAACATGTTCGGGCCGACCTATGTCTTCGCAGTCGAAGTGGCCAAGGCTGACGCGTCAGCGGCGGCGGCTTTGAATCTCCGCCTCGGCGCGCAGCCAGTCCTCTTCCGCCGATCCGCCCTGGCAGCCTCGGGCCTCCCAGAATGAATAGGCCAGGCGCGCAATGGCGTCATTCAGCGACCCGAGGTTCAGGCCGTTGCCGGAGGCTGGATCACTCGCCGAGAGCCATTCTTCCCACGTGGGGTCCCGCTTGATGGATACAACTTTCTTTCTTCTCATTGTTCTTTGCGTGTGGTAAG
>JACOSH010000092.1 GCA_016178945.1 Acidobacteriota bacterium | reverse complement strand
CGGCCGGAATCCGGCTCGAAAGATCCGCCTCCCCAGAGGCCGCCGCCGAGCGTGCCTGGAGCGGCGACCGTGCCCTGCCGGCTGGGCGGCGTGTACAAGGCTCCGATGCGCAGGTCCGCGACGAGCTTGGATACATGCTCACGCGCTTCAGGCGAGATATTCGTGGGCTCAAAGCGCTGGGCGGCGAAAGACGGTGGCCGCAGAGGAAAGGGCTGGGTAGGCGAGGCCTTTTCCCCAGGGATGTCGGAAGACGGCACGGGCCGCTCCTCGATCGGGAACAGCGGCTGGCCGTTCTCGCGGTCGAACACGAAGGTGAATCCCTGTTTTGTGATCTGGACAAGGGCGTCCTTGCCGCGTACCCGCGCGAGAATGGGCGCGGTCGGCAGATCGTAATCCCAAAGGTCGTGATGAACGATCTGATAGTGCCACCGGCGCCGGCCGGTGGCGGCGTCGAGGGCGATCACGGCGTCGGCAAACAGGTTGTGTCCAACCCGATCTCCGCCATAAAAATCGAACGTTGCCGATCCGGTTCCCGCGAAGACCAAGCCTCGCTTTTCATCGATGCTGAAGCCGCCCCATACGTTGGCGCTCCCAGCGGTCTTCCACGAATCGCCTTCCCAGGTGTCATGACCGAACTCCCCGGGATGCGGGATGGTGTGGAAGATCCACTCGCGCTTGCCCGTGCGCACGTTGAAGGCGCGAATATGCCCCGGCGACGCCTTCCGGGGGCCCTCTCCGTTGTGCGAGCCGAGGATGATCAGGTCCTTATAGACGGCTCCTGGAGAGGTGGGTGCGCCGAAGTCCGCCAGGACCTCGCCGTCCATCTCCTTCCTCAGATCCACGCTGCCGCCGGCGCCGAACGTGGGAATCAACTTGCCGGTTTTGGCGTTCAGGCAGTAGAGATGCTTGCCGGCCGCGTACAGGATGCGCCGGTCTGTCTTATTCGGGTCCTCCCAATACGCCACGCCTCGGTTGACGTCCCGCGCGCGGTCCTCGGTGCCTTCGAAGGGATCGAAGCGCCATATTTCTTTTCCCGTGACCGGGTCCACCGCAATGGCCTTCAGCATCGGCGAGGTGAGATACATCGCGCCGTCAATCACAATGGGCGTGCATTCGATGGTGGTCCGGCCGCGGTCTCCTTTGTCTCCCGAGTGGTAGACCCAGGCGGGTTTGAGCCTGGCGGCGTTGGAGCGGTTGATCTGAGTCAGCGGCGAGTAGCGCGTGGCGCCCTGGTCGCCGGCCCAGTAGCGCCATTCGGCGTGTACGGCGCCGGCCGCGAGCGACAGTGTGGTAACGCAGATGAGCGAACGTGTCATGGGACTGCTTCTCGAAGGTCGGGGCGGCGGGCTCCGCGCCTCATCGAGCATAGCAGCGGCGGCAAGACGAGGCAATCAGGGGCGACTGTGCCCGTGAAAGTCCCGCTTGGCCAATTCACGCAGGTCCGGAAGAGCACCCGGCGGAAAGGTTTGGCTCCTACTGCCCAGATTAGAATTCGCGTGACTTAGCGCGCGCGAGTCGCGTCGAAGTGGTTGCGAGTCAGTTACTTCCAAGCAAAGGAATGGGTCCGCCTTGGAGAAAGCTCTGTCAGAGCACCGATTCGGGCGAGGCATTGCCAAGCACAATCCAGCGCTGCTACACTGAGCGCAGTCTGATGAACAACAATCCGCTGCCGAGGCTCGACACGAACCCGCAGGTCCGTGAGAGACTCCTTCCCTTCTGTCGCCTGAAGCCTGGGGATATCTGGGAAGATCCAGACCGCGGCCACCGCGTGGCATGCATCGACTCGTCCGATGAAAGGCAAGTCGCTGCCTTGCTGGGTGGACACCGACCTGTCCTTGCCGTCCAGGACCCACCGTACAATCTTGTGGCGTTCCAGGCTCGGAATATCAGCGAGTACATTCAGTGGTGCCGAGGCTGGATCCTGAGCACCTATAGGTATCTTGCAATGCGTCGCTCTACGTTTGGCTTGGCGCCGACCAGAACAACGGGTTCCAGCCCCTGCCCGATTTTATAGTGATGATGCGAGATCTCCCCTTCAGGGCGCGCAGCTTCATAACGATGAGAAACCAGAGGGGATATGGGACGCAGCGCAATTGGATGGCTGTTCGGCAGGAACTGCTGTATTACATCAAAGGTCAACCCGACTTCGATGTCACTGCGGAGTACACGGACATCCCGAAAATCTTGAGGGGCTACTACAAGAAGGTCGACGGCCGTCCGACTGAGAACCTCGAAAGAAGCCATTCCGACCACATTCGGGCAGGAAATGTCTGGGTCGACGTACAGCAGGTCTTCTACCGAATGGAGGAAAACGTCTCCGGTTGCTACGCTCAGAAGCCTTTGAAAGCTATTGAGCGTATCGTTCAGGCGAGCGCCGCGTCCGGCGAATCCGTCCTGGACCTGTTTGCACACTCCGGGACAACGCTGCTCGCGGCAGAGCGTCTGGGCCAGGTTTGTCTCACTGGTGACGTGGATCCTGTTTTCTGCGAAATGTCCATCCGCCGGCTAGAGAACTTCAGACAGACCCATCGCGTCGGCTGGCAGAACGGGCACGCTTTCGAGGACGTTATCAGCGAGCCGCTCGGGCCACCTATCGGCGAGGACCTGCCGGACACGATGATCGAACAGCCGACGCTTTTCTGAACGCAACAATGGAACACCTGAAGCAAGAGATCGAAGGGCTCTTGGAGTCCGCGCCGAACGCGCCAGAAGTGCGCGAAAGGCTGAGGAACTTGGTTTCTGTCTACCCTTTCAATGAGTTCGAGTACATCATTTCGACTCTGCTTGGAGTCGACGTTCTGAGCCTGGACGAATATCGGCAGATCCGAGACCAGTACATCGCCAGGTCCGTCATAGATCTTCGGAATCCACACCGGGCCGCCGACGCTCCAGCCGAAGTCGTGCTGCTTGTATTTGCCGTTTTGGTCCTCGAAGAACCGGCGGGCATCCAGCGCATCGTTACGGAGGAACTCATAAGCGGTTCCGTGGAGGCTATTGGTGCCGGACTTGGAGGAGAAGGTAATCATGCCGCCCTGTCCGCGGCCGAATTCCGCCTTGAAGCCCTTGGTCTCCACCGCAGACTCCGTGATGGCGTCCACCGAAAGCGTGTGCGTGTTGACATTGGTCCACTCCACCGAGTTGAAACGGCCGGTGAGAACTGTGACCCCGACGCTGAAGTTATCGCCGTCGGGCTGGTTGGCTTCCGGGGTGATCAAGGCTAGGTCGAAGGCCCCGCGCATGACGCCGCCGACCACAAGCGGCAGCTCATCCACCATCTTGTTGGAGACCCCGTAGAGACCTTGGCCGTCGCCGTCTGCAACAGCTCCAGCGTGGCCGCCACCTGGATCGATTCGGTGGCGGCGCTCACCTCCATTTGCGCGTTGATGGTCGCCGCGCCGCCGGCCGACACAGTGACGCCGGAGCGGACTGCGGCCTTGAAGCCTTGTTTCTCGACGCGAAGCTGATACAGGCCGACGGGCAGCGCGGGAATCGGGAAGTCGCCCGGGGTCGTGGTCTTTGTCGCGAACGTGACGCCCGTGGCTGCGTTGGTGGCTGCGACGTACTAATTCTCCCGAGGGATTGCTCACGTTGACTCGCCCGTCGGCTTGTGATAAACCGTTGCCATTGTCTGGTAAGGAGGATTCAATATGGACAGACGCCGGTTTCTGAGCCGGACGGCCGCGGGAGGGATAGCGCTGGGCGGCGCCGCGGCCCAACCGCCGCCCTCAGCCACCGCGCAACGCTCGAATCTGCCGGCGGCGGTGACCCCGACGGCGTACGCCGTCCCCAGGGGCGAGTACAACGCGTATCTCACGCCGGACTACCATACCTATGCCAGCGATCTGGTCATCGAACGGGAGCAGCCCGGAAAGCCGCATCAGGGTAAGGTGCTCGCCGCCATTCAGGCGCATGCGGACGACATCACCTTGTTCTGTGCCGGCACGGTCGCTAAGCTCATTGGCGAGGGGTATACCGGCTATCTCATCCGGCTGTCCAATGATGAGAAGGCCGGAAAGACGGTCGGCCACGGGGTGGTGCAGAACGAGATCGACAACCAGGAGGCGGCCAAGGCGCTCGGCTGCAAGAAGGCTTTCTCTTTCTATTACCGCAACCACCGCATGGACGATTGCGCGATGATCGAGATCCGCCAGCGCCTGATCTTCCTGTTCCGGCTGCTCCAGGTGAACACGGTTTTCGCCATGGACCCCTACGACCATTACGATGAAAACCCCGATCACATCGTGGCCGGCAAGGCGGTGGAAACGGCCTCCTGGATGGCCAGCCCCGGCGGCGGCCACGAGTATCCCGAGCAACTCAAGGCCGGGTTGAAGCCGTGCCAGATCCGCGAAAGATATTACCACTGCCGGTCGCCGCAAGGCCACAACCTGGTGAATCGCGTGGTCGATATCAGCTCTTATATCGATCACAAGGTGCGCGCCAACGTGGCCAACAAGGGGAAGGGTCCGGCAGGGGACGCCGGGTTGCGCCTCCGCCAGGAGCTGGCGAGGCAGGGCAAGAAACTGCCCCTCCTGGGGAACGACGACGAAACCGCCAATTTTCAGTACGTGAAGCACTTCCTCATGGACGATTTCCGGATTCTGGGCAAACAGTTCGGCCTGGAATACGCCGAGACGTTCCGCTACATCGGCCCGGAGCCGGACCTCCGTCAGGCGGTTGGCAAGTATGTCGATCGCAACGCAGTTGCACTGTAATCAGGAGATGACCCATGTATCGACACGGCATTCCCGGTTTGGCGGCCGCCGCGGCTCCAGCGGATAGCGCGGAGGTAGTGGTGGTAAAGGACGAGCGGGGGCAGCCGCACCGGGGCAAGGTCTTTGCCGCCGTTCACGCCCATCTGGACGATGTCCCCTATTACGCCTCCGGCCTGTGCGCCAAGCTCATCCGCGAAGGCTACACGGGCTACATCGTCCGCACCAGCAACGACGAAAAGTACGGCGGGCGCAGCACCGCCCAAAACATTCTGAGCAACGAAGAAGACCACTTCCGGATGGCCGCGGCCCTCGGGTTCAAAGACGTATTCGACTTCTACTACCAGAACCACGACATGGACGGCATTTCCTACATCGACCTGCGGGGCCGGCTCATCCTCATCTTCCGGATGCTCAAGGTGGATACGATCATCTCCTTCAATCCCTGGGGACACGGGGAGGAGGACCCCGATCACTGGGTGACGGGGCGCGCCGTGGAAGAAGGGTCCTGGATGGCCGGCATGCCCAATGATTTCCACGAACACATGGAGGCGGGCTTGCAGCCGCACGCGGCCTCCGAGCGCTATTATTTTTGCGCCCGGCCGGGGCAGGCGTTCAACCGCGTGGTCGATATCGGTTCCCACATTGACAAGAAGGTCGACGCCATCGTGGAATGCAAGTCCCAGGGCAATGGCAATCGCGGGTCCCTCGTGCGCGCCCAACTGGCGCGGCAGGGGAAGCGGCTTCCACTGCTGGGGAACGACGACCGCTCAGCCGACCGCGCGTACGTGCGCCAGTTCCTCCTCGAGAACGACCGGGAATGCGGGAAGCGCCATAAGCTCGAATTCGCGGAGCGGTTCTATTACATCGACCAGCGGGGGCCGGCGAAGTCGAAGGCGGATGAGTACATTGAAAAGAACGCGGTACGCATCTGAGGAGCGGCGCATGCAGCGAAGACCGATGACCCGGAGAGACTTCTTCAACACCACAGCAGCCGGCTCCCTTGCCGCGGCCGGAATGGGGACCTGGACCCAGCAGGCGCAGGCGGCCGCCGCGGCCGTGGGCCCCATGAAGATCACCAAGATCGAGGCGGTGCGTTTCCGGCCGGACCTGCGGGTCCAGGGTGTCTCTCCCAACTGGATGTGGGTGCGGCTGCATACGAACACCGGAATCGTCGGGATCGGCGAATCCTATCCCGGCTATGAGACGCACCGCGGCGCGCTGAAAGAGCTCTCCGGCGTGATTCTGGGGAAGGACGCGACCCAGATCGACCGCCTGTGGCAGGATCTCTTCTATCGGATCTCCTATCAGCCCTGGGGCGGGGCCGAGTTCCGGATGCTCACCGCCGTCAACATCGCCCAATGGGATATCCTCGGCAAGGCTTCCGGCCTGCCAGTGTACAAGCTGCTCGGCGGGAAATCCCAGGAAAAGCTGAGCGTCTACAACACGATGAACGGGTGGACGATTAACGGGATGCGGGAGCATGACTATCCGGAGAAGATCGCGGAGTTTCTTCTCCAGCGCGGGATCAAGGGCATCAAGCTCTACCCATACGACCGCGGACCGGTCAACGCGCTCGCCAGACACGGCGGCACTTTCATTACGCAGGCCGAGTTAAGGCAGTCGCTGGAGCCTATCCAGCGTATCCGGAAGGTTGCGGGCGATGAGATGGAGATCGCGCTCGACCTGAGCAGCCGGTGGAACCTGCCCTGCTCGATGCAGATCGCCCATTCTCTGGAGCCCTACGGCATCATGTACCTGGAAGATGCCATGTTGCCGGACAACCTGGAGGCCTACGCCTCGCTCGCCCGGGAGACCTCGATCCCGATCTGCATCAGCGAGCGGCTTGCCACCCGGTTCCGCTTTCGCGAAATGTTTCAGTTGCACGCGGTCGATGTCGTGATGTACGACGTGACCTGGGTCGGCGGGATCTCCGAGGCCAAGAGGATTTCCGACATGGCCGACACCTACAAGATCCCGACCTCCCCGCACACCGGCGGCGGACCGATCCTGTGGTTCGCCTCCATTCACGTGGCCACGTCACTGACCAATTTCTACATCATGGAGAGCGTCTACCACCTCTACAACGACCTGTACCCGCTCTTCATTCACAACGTTCCCACCCCGGTCAATGGCTACGTGACCGCTCCCGAGGGTCCCGGCCTGGGGATCGAACTGCGGGAAGAGGCGTTCCGCAACGGCGATGCCGTCATCGAGACCGTCGCCGAACTGTAACACGGAGGGTCGGCAGCCAGTGAGCGGAGTCTGTAGATCGGAGGCAAACCCTGTCGGAGCGCCCGGCAAAGCGGCCGGGCTATCATCACGGCCAGCGCCACCGCGGGGCCACATGCCAGTAGCGGCGTTTAGGCCACAACCGTCTTCAGACCGTGTGAAATGAAGGATACCAACGAAAGTGGCCGTAAGATGGAATCATGCCGGCGCTGAGGGTGATTGTAGCCACGATCTCGTTCGGGTTCCCAACGGTCGCATCGCCAGCCGATCCGAGGACGCTTCCCAGATTTGAAGACTACCCAGCCATCGATCAACTTGCCGGCACGCCGAAGGAGCCTTTGTTACGCCTTCCAGTGGATCGCAACTACAAGACCCGCCTGCGCCGAGGAGTGCTCGTTGGTGACGGTTTGTTTGGGGCGCGGAGGCCAGAGCAGCCTCCCAGACCAAATTTCGCCGGGGCGTTCTACGCGATTACGTGGGGCTGTGGGTCGGACGGCTGCGCTGCTCTCGCTATTGTCGATGGCCGGACCGGTGCGGTCTTCGGCCCTCCGCCAGGCGGTAATGCCACCAACGACAATTTCGTCGCCACCGCTCGGACGAATGACTGCGCGGGTATCGGCCTCCGTCCGGACAGCCGACTGCTGTTCATCGACTACACCTCATACAGTTCGGATAAGCCGGTCTGTCAGCGCAGTTACTATGAGTGGCGCAACTTGAGATACCGGCAGGTCCGTAAAGCCTCTGTGAAGCCGGGAGCCAGAGGCGAGTAAAGAGAGCGGTGGCCAGCGGCGAAACCGCTGTGCCATGGCCGCATGGGCCCATGGTCCATCTCCAACCTACCAGTACAGCTTCAACCCCAACTGCATGCGGCGTGGTTCGTTGAGCTGGCCCTGCACGAGGCCGAAGTTCGGGTCTTGCACGTTGGTGCTGCCGGGGGACGGACGGAAGCGGTTCAACGCGTTGAACATCTCCCAGCGGAGGTCCATGCGTACCGACTCGGTGATGAGGAACTTCTTGGCCAGCGAGAAGTTCTCGTTCTGGTTCACTGGCTGGCGGGCCTTGGGATTATGCCGGGTCGAGTTTCCCGCCCGGTCTGTGGGTTGCGGCCCGAAGAAAGAAGACGCCTGGAAGAAGCGGTCGCTGCCTTTCCAGTTGGGGTGGTCTTTGTTGACAATCCAGCCAGCGTAGGTGGTGATCAACGCTGGGCTTCGCCCGTTAAACAGGATGCTTCCCAGGCCGGCGCTGTTGGAGAGAGGCAGCGGATAGCCGCTCGAATAGAAGTGGCTGCCGGCGATCTGCCAATTGCCCAGCACCCACGCCGCCGGCCCCTTGGCCAGCCACTTCTTGTTCTTGCCGAACGGCAGCTCATAGATGTAAGTGAACTTGAAGTTGTGGGTGAGATCGTATTCGCCGATCGACTTCTCCAGGCGCCGGTTGTAGTGATCCAGAGTCGCGTTGTCGGGATTATAGGCGTCGGCGTCGGTGATCAACTTGGAGAACACGTAGGAACCTTGCAGCGTCGAGCCATGCTCATAGCGTTTGTCGATCTTCAACAGCAGAGCATGGTAGCTGGAGTGTCCGCTCTTATCACCCTGTCCGGCGGCGGTGTTGATGTCCCGGAACTGCGGGTACGGGCGCAAGGCCTGCCCCACGCTCACCGGCGCGCACGTCGTGCTGAATTGGCAGTTGATGTCCTGATATGGCCGCCGCAATCCGGCGGCTTGAGCCGCCAGCGAGTCAATGCTGCTCGACAGCAGGTTCCGGCCGTAGCGCTCCAACAAGCTGAAGGGAAGCTGATTGTAACGCTTCAGGCCGGCCACCAGATGTGCGCCGATGGTGGCATGGTAGTTCACCTCCACCACCGTCGAAGTGGAGACCTGGCGCTGGAGCGACAACGACCATTGATAATTCTCCGGCAACCGGATCGCTTCCCCGTCCCAGTACGCCGGGGTTCCGCCGTTGACAAAAGTGGGATCGATCACCGGCGGCTTGACGTAGGGAGGAAGGCCTTGATCGAACTGGAAGGCCGGGGTGACGCCATTATCCAGACTGGAGGCGGAGAAGATCAAGAAGGCGCCTTCGAAGTGAGCGCTACCGGTGACGGTCTTGGCAACCCCGAAGCTGCGGCCGGCGCTGGCGCGCAGTACGGTCTTGCTGTCCAACCCGTACGCCAGGCCGAAGCGCGGCGAGATACCCCCATACCATGCCGGCGTGAGGGTGCGGGTGTTCTCCCGGCCGGGGCCAAAGCCGGCGAACCGCAAGGCGCCGGGCCGGTTTTCCGCCCGCGGGTTGGCCAGCGTTAGATCGAGGTTGCTCCACTTATCCGTCTGCTCCAAGGGCGGCAGCGTCAACTCGTACCGGACGCCGTAGTTCAGGGTCAGCTTGGGCGTCAGTTTGTAGTCGTCCTGGAAATAGAAGGCGTGGCTACGCCACTGCTGGCCGAGAAAGCGTTCGTTCTCCGTGCCGCCTGTGTACCCCTGACCGAGCAGGAAAGAGGCGAATCCGTTGCCGCCGCCGGTAGAGAGGTTGTTATCATTGGGAACGCTGGTGGAGCGACGGTCCCCGGTCACCTGGCCGGCAATGGTCGCCTGGCCGAAGCCGTTGTAATGAATGCGCTCCCAAAGGTATCCCACCTTGAAGGTGTGTTTTCCCCTTGTGATAGACAGGTCGTCGCCGAACGAGAAGGCGAAGTTTTCAGACCCGTCGTAGGAACGCGTCCCAAACCTGCCGTACTCTGAGGAATCCACGATCAGCAGATTCTTGTCGCAGTCCCAGGCGCCCTTCAGGCAGATGCCCTTGGCCGCCCATCCCCCGTTGAAGGTCTGGGCGATGTTCTCGTCCTGCATCATGTTGAAGCCACCGAACATGTGGTTGACGATGGTCGGAGTAATCACTTTGTCATAGGAGCCGCGAATCACGTTGCTGTGGTCCTTCAGGGTGAGCTGCCCGGCCAACGGGTAGGGAAGCCCCGGGAAGCCCCCCGCGCCCGGTAATGTTTCGTGAATAGCCGAGTTGTAAAGGAAGCTCACGCGATTGTTCTGGCCGAAATTGTGATCGCCCTTGGCGCTGTACTTCGTCCATGGGTCCAGGGCCGAGCCCACATTGTTGATGAAGTTGTTGCGGACGTAGTCGCTGGTTCCGGGCGCGGCGCCATTGTTGGGTTTCAGAACGTCCCGGACCAGGGACACGTAGTTCCGCGAGAGGGTCGGAAACCGGGCTTGCGGAATCTGGTTGCCGGCGAACGGCTGGCGGGTAAAACCGGAGCCGCTCGCGGTGGTGGTAGACGGATCGTAGATCGGCAGAAAGCGTCCGTTGCCGTCCACCCAGTTGCGAAAATCGCCGTTGAACATCTCCGGAGTGGGGATGCTGAAGCGTCCGCTCCCGGCGCCCACGCGGTTGCGGAACCACTCGCCGGTGGCGAAGAAAAACGTCTTATTCCGTCCGTCATAGATCTTCGGAATCCGCACCGGACCGCCGACGCTCCAGCCGAAGTCGTGCTGCTTGTACTTGCCCTTTTTGTCCTCGAAGAACCGGCGGGCATCCAGCGCATCGTTGCGGAGGAATTCATAAGCGGTTCCGTGCAGGCTATTGGTGCCGGACTTGGAGGAAAAGGCAATCGTGCCGCCCTGTCCACGGCCGAATTCCGCCTTGAAGCCGTTGGTCTCCACTGCAAACTCGGTGATGGCGTCCACCGAAGGCGTGTTGACATTGGTCCAGGACACCGAGTTGAAACGGCCGGTGAGAACCGAAATGCCGTCCAGGGTCGCGCCGTATGCGCCGCCCTGCCCGCCGCCGATGTTGAAGCCTTCGTCGGAAGGCAGGTTGGCTTCCGGTGTGATCAACGCCAAGTCGAACGCGCCGCGCATCCCCCCGCCTACCACGAGCGGCAACTCATCCACCATCTTGTTGGAGACAGCCGTGGAGACCTTGGCCGTCGAAGTCTGCAACAACTCCAGCGTGGCGGCTACATTGATCGATTCGGTGACCGCGCCCACCTCCAATTGCGCGTTGACAGTCGCCGTGCCGCCGGCCGAGACGGTGACGCCGGCGCGGACGGCGGCCTTGAAGCCTTGCTTTTCGACACGAAGCTGGTATGTGCCGACCGGCAGCGCAGGTATGGAGAAGTCGCCGGAGCTGGTCGTCTGCGTGGCATGGGTGACGTTGGTGGCCATGTTGGTGGCGACGACGCGCACCTCAGGCACGTTCGCTCCCGTCGAGTCGGTGATGGTCCCATTGATGATGCCACGGTCGGTCTGGGCGAACGCCAGCCCGATGGCGCAGAAGCTGGCCGCAATCCGGTATCGCAAGAACATGACGATTACCCTCCCCCGGGCCTACATAGGGTCTGCCCTCGAGGATTTGCAATTAAATTCCGCTTCTGAGTGCCCGGTTCGCGACACTATACCTCAACCTCGTGAACGATGCAAGCGAACCTGCTGGATTTAATTGGGAAAAGTTTCAGCCAGGCGTTGAACGACTTGCCGCGGATGAGGCTCCGGAACAGGTTCGCCTCGGCGGCTTCCGGCAGGGTGCGCAAGCGTGTCTTGCCGCGCCCGGACCAGGAAAGCACGGTGGAGGAGTGAAGTGGACCACCTGGGGAAGCGCAGTGGCAGGAAGGTTTGCCGCAGCGGGTCTTCAGTTCGTAGACGGAGCCTTTGAGGAGTTGGCGCAGAGGCAGCAGGTCTTGGAGGCGCTGCTGGTAGTCCGCCCACAGAGCCGGCCGCAGAGGCATGGGTCAGTTATCAAACAAACGGAGGTGAGGCGAAATTCTAAGCTTCAGCCATTGAGCGGGGGTCTGCGCCGATGCCAATCCGTGGCCGATTGGTAGGCGTGGCCGATCCGGAACAGGGTCGCCTCGTCGAAGGGTTTGGCGCAGAACTGGATGCCCAGGGGCAGCGAGGGAGGGCCGGCGGTGAAACCGCAGGGCAGCACAATGGCGGGAATCCCAGTCACGTTGGCGAGGTTATAGGAGTCGGGGCGCGGCGGCAGCGGCGGATCGGAAGGGGCGTCGGTACCGGCGATTTCGCCATCCAGCTTGGGGGCGGCATTGCCGGCCGGAAGCATCAGGACGTCGCAGGTCTGGAAGACTCGCCGCATTTCCTCCATCAGGACCGTGCGGATGCGCAGGGCCTTGATGTAGTCGGCGGCGGAATGGAAGGTGGCGGCTTCGAGGCGCTCGCGAACCAGCGGCTCGAGGAGATCCGCGTTCTGTTTGAGCCCCTTCTCGTGGAATGCGGCGGCCTCGGAACCCAGAATGATCGACGACACGACGCCGCAAAGCGAGGCATTGCGCACTTTGACATCCACCAGCGCGGCCCCCAGATCCTTCAGCAGGGAGATGGCACGGCGGAGAGCGGCCTCTGTCTCGGCGTGGACCCGGTCGAAGAAGTACTCGGTCGGGACGCCGATGCGCAACCCTTTGACATTGCCGGTGAGCGCTTTGATGTAGTCCGGAACCGGAGCGGCGGCGGAGGTGCGGTCTCGCGGGTCGGGACCCGCGATGACCTGGAGCAGGCGCGCGACGTCGGCGTTGGTCTTCGCCATCGGCCCCACGTGGTCCAGGGTCCAACTGAGCGTGGTCACGCCGAAGCGGCTGATTCGCCCATAGGTGGGCTTCAGACCCACGATGCCGCAGCTCTTGGCGGGATTGCGAATCGATCCCCCGGTATCGCTTCCAATCGCCAGAGGAACCATGCCGGCGGCTACCGCGGCGCCGGAGCCACTCGAGGAGCCGGATGGAGAATACGTGAGATCCCAGGGGTTGCGGGCGGGCCCCACCAATCCCTTCTGGCCGCTGCCCATCGCGAACTCGAGGAGGTTGAGCTTGCCGATCAGGATGGCGCCGGCCTGGTTGAGACGCTCGGTGACGGTGGATTCGTGATCCGGGATCCAGTTGGAGGTAGCCTTCGAGCCATTGGTGGTGCGGACGCCTTTGGTGGCGAGCAGGTCCTTGGGGGCATAGGGCAACCCGTGCAGCGGTCCGCGATAACCTCCGGCGGCGATCTCCCTTTCCGCTTTCTTCGCTTGCTCGAGCGCCTGCTCGCCCGTGACGGTGATGAAGGCATTCACCTTCGGATTGACGGCTTCGATTCGATCCAGGAAGGCGCGCACCAGCTCCACCGGCGACAGCTTGCGCGTCCTGAGCAGCGGCGCCAGCCCGGCAACGGACATGAACAGGATTTCAGACTCAGCCATGGCGGGGGATCAATACTCCAGGATTCCCAGCGTCGGCGAGACGGTGTCGTCGATTTCAAAGTTGCGGAAAGCCCGCAACTGACCGGCGCGGCTGTCGAGGACCGGCTTGACGACCCGCAGCCGATCGTCGCTCAAATTGGTTCCGTGAGCCGCCGACACGCTGCGAAGAACCTCCAGCGGGATGCCGGGCTCCGCCCCCTCGGCCGCCGGGCCGGCCCCGCCGGTGAGCGCCAGAGACTGCAATAATCGCCTTCTGCTAACGGTCATCGCTTTCCCCCTTCCTTTCCGTCTCTCACGTTATTCAATTCGAACCGGGCTGTCAACGCGCGACAGCCCCTAAGCACCCCTAAGCACAGTTAGCGATTTCGGAGATTGAGGCCGGCGTTCCTACGGCTTCTGCCCGGCCTTCCCGGTGGCCAGTCCGATGTAGTCGATCAGCTCCCGGTACTGCCGGTCTCCCCGCAGCGGGTCCATCCACGGCTCCTTCAGGAGCCAGACCATGCAGTCGGCGCGCTCCTGTTTGCCTTTCTCCAGCCACTCGAAGGCCCGCTTCTTATCGCCCAGCTTGACGTAGGCATGAGCCACTTCGTAGGCGCAGACGTAGCTGCGGGTGCTAATGGCCTTCAGCTCCGCCAGAAGTTTCTCGGCCTCGCGCGGATGGCTACGGCGTTATAGCCGTGCTCGATGAGGTCCTGGTTGTATGGGAACTCGAAGATCGCGGATGCGATAAACCCGAGAAGCGCCAGCCCCACTGCGGACCAACAAGCTCAGGCTGGAACAATCCTTGGGCGATACCATATCAACACGACGGACAATGCCCAGCCGATAGCGTAGGGAACAATCACCGTAAAGACGATGGCCTCGTTGTACTGTTCGTGTAGGCCGGAAAACTGGCTGGCGGGACCGCGAGGTACAGCGGGTAGATCACGAACTGGCCCAACCATCCTCCTGCCATGCAATTGACCGCGGCCACAAAGTTACCAATGAGCATCCAACGCGAAGCGCCCCCCTCACTGCCGCACAGAATAGCATCGGCAGACGTGAACCGGACCGGGGGCCGGATGTAGAGCCACACCGCCCAAGCCAGGAGGGGCACTCCGAACATCATGCTCATGGAAAGAGAACGGGGTACATACGATCGAAAGGCGATGCGCATCCCGTAGGCCAACAGCGGCACACCCCGCCAGAAGCGTGGCAAGAGGCCACCCGGTCTTCCCTCTGGATCGGGCGTCAGCCAGCGACCAGCGAAAGACCGCATACCAGAAAGTAAGAAGGAAAGCGGCAAAGGCCGCGTTGACGATGACGAGCCCGACGGGCATCTCCCTTGTACCTCCAGCCGTATGAGTTTCGTGGATTGCTTCCCATCGGACTTCCAGGAAGGATACCTCCGCACTGCGGTTGCCGGCAACGGTGGACGAATACCGGTTCTTCCGCGCGGGTGAGCAGGAAGAACTGATCCGGCTGCTTCGCGGTGCGTCAATCTACATCGAGATGAACCGCGACACCGAACAATATTTCGACGATCCGAACTGCCGCGCGGCGCTGGAAGCCGATATCGTGCCGCTGGTCAAGGCCGGCGTGCAATTCACGATCGCGAGCGACAACCACCACCTGCGCGCCGCGAACAAGCCGTTCGATCCCGATCGCTACTGTCGTCCTTTCGGCGTGACGGAAACGAACACGAACACCATCGTCCGCGAGCTGCTTGCGCTTCGCGCGCGTCGCTTGCTGAACCGGATTCCCATCGGATAATGCTGCTCCGGCGGCGGCTCGAAAAGAGTAGGAGGCGCTGCGCTCAGCGAACGGGATCAAGCTTGGGTAGAATGTTGGGCAGGTTCCAGGAGGCCTATGCAGTGAAGAGACGAGATTTGCTGAAGAGCGTCACCGCGCCGGCGGTGGGTTTGACGATTCTCCGGAGCGGCATGCTGCGAGGGCAGACCGCGCCGAGCAACAAGCTGAACATCGCGCTGATCGGTGTTTGGGGCCGCGGCACCGCGCACTACGCGGCGCTCAAGAATGAGAACGTAGTGGCGATCTGCGACGTGAACGAGCTGCGCACCAAGGAGGCGCTGCGGATCTTCCCCAAAGCGAAGGCCTATTGGGACTGGCGAAAACTGCTGGACCAGAGAGACGTCGAGGCGGTGATCATCTGCACGGCGGATCACCATCACGCCTTCATCGCAAACTGGGCCTTGAATCGCGATATGCACGTTTTCTGCGAGAAGCCGTTGGGTATCAGCGTGGACGAGGCGCGGACGGTGCGCGCGAATTATCTGAAGCGGAAAGCGAAGGTGGCGACGCAGCACGGCACCCAGCGGCATGCCTATCCCAACTTCGAGCGGCTTCGCGAACTGATCCTGGATGGCGCCATCGGCGAGCTGCAAACGGTGCATAGTTGGGACAGCCGCAGGCTCCCGCGGCCGGGATATCCGGCGGGCGAGGGGCAGCCGCCGTCCTCTTTGCAGTACGAGCAGTGGATCGGACCCTCGCCGTATCATCCGTACAGCCCTCAATACTTCGGCGGGTCGAGCGGATTGAACTGCCTGTTCTGGAACATGTACCGCGACTTCGGCGTGGGGCAGATGGGCGACATGGGTGCGCACACGATGGATTTGGTTTGGAACGTAGTGGACGCGGGCGCGCCAACCGGCATCGACGTCGATTGGGAAGTGAGCGACAAGTACGATCCGAACATCTGCCCGGTGAAGCTGAAGGCGATGTTCGACCATCCGGCCAACTCGTGGCGCGGCCCGGTGAAGCTCGTCTGGTATCAGGGCGGATTGAAGCCGGATTCGCCGAAGGGGTATATCGACGTGTCGAGGATCGGCAACGGAGCGGTCTTTGAAGGAACCAAGGGCAGCATTCTGGCCGACTTCACGACGCGCGTGATTATCCCGAACAACGACGATGGGGACCTGACCTATTACAAGCGGCGCGGCAAGGATCAATTGCTGCCGCTCATCATGGGGACTGGCCAACCGACGCAGGGGTTGCCGCAGCAGCGAGCGGGCCGGGGACCGGGCGGTCCGGGCGGTCCGGGCGGCAGAGCCGGCGCGGGGCGCCCCGCCGGGGCGCTGCCTCGGGGCATGACGGCGATGCCGAGCGCGGAGGTTGGACCCAACGGGTTCCCGGCCGTGCAGATGATGGAGGGCAACATACCGCCGGCCATTGGCCTGCCGAACACCAGCGTGGAGGCGATTCTGGCGGCTGAGAAGGAGGGTCAACCTCTGCCCGGCCGCCCGGATGTCTTTCAGACCGATTGGATCGAGGCCTGCAAGGGCCGGCGCAACAACGTCGTCAATGGGACGAGCAGCAAGACGCACTGCGACTTCGACTACGCAGGCTCGATGATGGAACAGATGCTGCTGGGACTGGTGGCGCATCGCGCAGGCCGGAAGCTGGAGTATGACCCTCAGGCAGGCCGCGTGACGAACCTGGCGGAGGCTAACGATTGGCTGAAGCGTACCTACCGGCCAAACTGGAAGCTGGACGGATAGTCCTTTACGGCTGTTTCGCGGTGAGCAAGCGGTACTCGATCTTCCGGATGCCGCCCGTGGTGTTGTAGGAGGCGAATCCGAGCGGGGCGGAGAGCTTGATGTCGCCGTGGCGGAGGCTGATGACACGGCCACGGATCTCGACGTTCACGACCCGCTGGCCGTCGATCCACGCCACAATCCGGTCGATGGTGACCTGCAGGCGAAATGCGTACCAGCGAGCCGTTTCGAAATCGAAGTAGGATCGGGTTTCATTGTCGGAGGCATCCCAGCCATCGATCGAGGAGATACCGACAATGTCGCCGCCCCAACCGCCGAGGACCCAGGTGGCGAAGTTGCCGCCGGCGGGAAAGGTGACGCTGGCGAAGAAGTCGCCGCCGCGCAGGCGGACGCCCTCGAACCGAAGCTCGTAGCCGGACTTGGGGAAGGCATCGGACCACGTGACACCGGTCAGGGGATTGCCCGCAGCCAGGATGATGGCCCCATTTTCGATTCGAAGCGCTCCGCGGCCAGTGAACTGCGACTCCTTCCAATGGCCGAGGGCCGTGCCGTCGAATAGAGATTTCCACTCGCCCTGAGCGGGCTGGGCTTGGGCGGCAGCGGCGAGGCAGAGGAGCGCGAGCAGAAGGCGTCGCATGAAGCTACAGAATCTATCATGGCACGCGGACGGCGCTCCAGAAACGAAGTGCGGCACGGGACAGGCGAATGCCAAGCGCCCCGACGGAGACGAGATTTCTTATCGTTGCCCGCGTTGGAGTCCCGCTACTGCCGCTTCCACTCGGTCTCGCGGCCTGCCTGCTTCAGGGTGACGGAGTTGACCTTGCCGTCGCCGGCACGGTGAAACGTCAATTCCGCCTCCACCACCTTAAAGAAGAAGATGTCCGGCCCGCCACTGAAAAGTGGGAACGTCGGCTGGCCCGTGATCTGGCCAGTCAGACCTTCTGCGTTCCGGGCAATGGTCATGGCGATACCGCCGGGGCCCTCGTAAGTTCCTGGGTAGTCGCCTAGCTTCTCTGGTGCGACTGGAACGGCCACGCGCTCGGGCGGCAACGCCTTGGTTTGGCGCTTGGCGGAAAGGTGGCCGCCGTTCTGGTGAAGAATCACGCCTTCCACTTGACCATCTGCGTCACGAGTAAATTCCACTTGGGCGTCCACGGCTTTGGAGAAGAACTTGTCGGGCGCGTAGGGGTATGCGGGGAGTGCGGCTTGGCCGGAGCCCTGAATCGTCAAGGTGGAGCCGCTTTTCCGGACCGTCAATGAAAACTGCGGGGAAAGCGTATACACGCCTGGATACTCATCGAGCTTCGCCGGCGCGACGGATACCTCGGTAAACGCCGCCTTGGCGGGAAGCCCCTGCGCCAGTCTGGTGAGTTCCCTGGCAAGCGCGGCCGCACCAGGGCTGGAGAGATTGCTCAAGGTAACCACGGCGATCTTCTGGTCCGTCACGCGAGTGAACTGTGAAGCGAAGCCATTGATTCCACCACCATGCGCCACCATCCGGTGTCCGTCGTCGGTAGTAATCATCCAGCCGTAACCGTAGTTGCCGAGGCCGGGCGTCCACATCTTTTCGAGAACGGGAAGAGGCAGTACCTTGCCCGCGTACAGCGCCTGATCCCATTTCAGGAGGTCGTCGACAGTGGAATAGAGAGACCCGGCGGCGTGCGGCAGGCTCATGTGCAGATAGGCCGCGTTCACCAGTCCCTTGCCAGAACCACTGTAGCCCGAGGCGCGGTTCTTCAGCACCACCGAGGAGACGTCGAACCCAGTGTCCTTCATCTCCAGTGGATCAAAGATGGCGGCTTTCATGTGGTCCGCATACTTCTTGCCCGTGACTTTCTCGATGACCGCGCCCAGCAGGACATAACCGGTGTTGTTGTAGGCGAACTTGGTTCCCGGCTCGAACTCCAGCGGCATGTCCTGGGTGAGCTTCACGATCTCGATGGGTGTCAGGGGCTGCGTGGAACGCTTGGCGAAGAAGTCGGGCAGCCCCGTGTAGCTCTTGATGCCCGAGGTATGGTTCAGCAGGTGGTGAACGGTGATAGCGTCCCAAGAGATGGGCGCTTCGGAGTAGAACTTCTTCACCGGGTCAGTGAGGCTGATCCGGCCCTGCTCGGCCAATTGCATGACTGCGACGGCCGTAAACTGCTTGGTGACCGAGCCGATGCGGAACTTGGTCTCGGGCGTGTTGGGCACGTCCCATTCGGCCTGCGCGGGGCCGAACGCCTTGCGGTACAGGACCTGCCCGTTTTTTGCCACCAGCACGGAGCCGATGAAATCACCGCCATCGACGTGGGATTTCGCCTGGGCTTCGAAAGCGGCTGCCAGAGCGGCAGGTTGTTGAGCGGCAGGCTGCGCGGCGGCGCAGATCGCGATCCAGAAAACGAGTAGGCGCATACCTCAGATGATACTCGCTCCAGCCGCGAGATGTTCCAGGAATCGGCATACCGGCGATCCGCTCACGCTGCCGTTACGCTGACGATCGAGCCGGCTGCCAAGCGGGCGGCTACCGGCGTCCCCCCCCGGAGCTTCGCAACGGCTGCCTTGTGTCCGGGGTTGGCCTCATTATGCTGGAACGCGAACATCAGCGCTGGGCTCACAGAACGTACGACGACGTGAGCCAGACCACGCGACCGTGTGAGGCGTGAGGGCAGTAGGCCCGGAAAGTCCTTTCGGGAGTACTCTCCTCCCCTCCAGAAACGGCTGCGGCGCTCAATAGGCCGAATCCAACGCGGATGAGAAACCTCCAATTCATGACAAGCCCTCCTGACGGACTCCATTCCGGAATCCGCGCTTCGAGTCGAAGGATCATCTTGACATCCGCCGGTGTCCCGTCAACAGCGCTGAGACAGTATGAAACCTAACGGCGGGAATCTGATATACTGGCCGCCCTGGGAAGGCGGCTGTAGGGCCCGTCGAGCGGCGGCCTCCCCTCTGCGGGCCACAAGGCAGTGGGCCCGCAATAAGGAGGTTGCATGTCCAGGGTCCAGTTACTGTCAGCGCTCCTCATGGCGATGACATTGTTGCCCGCGTCCGCTCAGACTTCAAAGGCGCTGATTTCGGGGATCGTCACCGATGCCAGCGGGGCGGCGATTACCAACGCCAAAATCACCATCACCGACGTACAGCGCAATCAGGACTACCACACCGAGACCAATCCCTCGGGCGTCTATCGCGTCATTGAGTTGACGCCCAGCGTCTACCGTGTCACGGCGGAAGCGGCCGGCTTTCGCATGTATGTGCTTGAATCGCTTCCGCTCTCCACCCAGCAGAACGCCTCCGTCAATATCAAGCTGGAGATCGGCGCCGTCAGCGAACGCGTCCAGGTCACGGCCACGGGCCCGCTGCTGGAAGCCTCCAGCGCGACCTTGAGCTCGGTCGTCGAAAACAAGAAGATCATCGACCTTCCGCTCAACAACCGCAACATCTACTCGCTCCTCAAACTGGTGCCCGGCATCACGCCCTCCACGCCCAACTCGGAAAGCGACTTCTTCACCAGCACCATTCGCTTCTCGATCAACGGGGGCAAAGAGTCCCTCAATGACATTCAGCTCGATGGCGTCACCGCCATGGTGCAGAGCGACATCCAGGGCATCTACGGCGCCTCCGCAATCCCCTCGGTCGAAGGCATTCAGGAGTTCCGCGTGCAGACCAACTCCTACACCGCGGAGTATGGACGCAGCGGCGGCGGCCAGGTGACCATGCTCACCAAATCCGGCAGCAACGAGTTCCACGGCAGCGCCTTCGAGTTCCTGCGCAACAGCGCCATGGACGCCAAGAGCTTCTTCCTGAACCGCACCAACGGCCGCAAGGCGTCGTTCCAACAGCATCAGTACGGCGTCAGCACCGGCGGACCCATCAAAAAGGACAAGACCTTCTTTTTCGCCCTCTATGAAAAGCGGCTCGTGAAATCCGGCAGCTTCGCGCAGTTCACCGTTCCCACGCCCCAGCAACTGCAGGGCGATTTCTCCAACACCCGCAATGCCAACGGCACGGTTCGCACGATCTTCGATCCCTTCACCACCCGCCCCAATCCCGATCGTCCGGGCACATTCCTCCGCACACCGTTCGCCGGCAATCGCATCCCCGCGGCCATGATGGACCCGGTCGCCCTCAACGCCGTCAAACTCTGGCCCGCGCAAAATCAGCCGGGCTCATTGAACGCCAATCAGAACAACCTCGCCATCCAGAAAGTGCCGCGTTCGCCGACCGACCGCGTCGACTTCAAGATCGATCACAACCTGAGCGAGAACCGGCGCATGTTCGTCCGCTACAACCGTTTTAAGCAGGCCACCGCGGCCGCGGATTTCTGGGACAACGGCGCGGCGCCGAGCGACGGCATCATGTACTGGGGCTCCCACAACGCCGCCGCCGATTACACCCAAACCATCGGCGCCGGAACCGTCTTGAACCTCCGCTTCGGCCTCAGCCTCTTCGACGCCTGGCGCCCAGCCTTTACCTACGGCTACGACGTGACCAAGCTCGGCCTGCCCGCGGCCCTGCAGGAAGTCACCCTCCGCACCGGCGCTCCCCGCATTCCGCGCTTCGACGTGCAGGATTTCACCTCCATCGGGCCCAACAACGGCTCCACCTACCAGAGCAATAACGTCTCCTACACCGCCGTCGGCAACCTGACCAAAATCTCCGGCAAGCACAGCATGAAGTTCGGCGCGGAGTGGCGCACCTTCGGCCTCGGCTTCGCCCAGTTTGGCAGCTCCCCGGCCAACTTCTCCTTTACCCGCGCGATGACGCAGGGACCCGATCCGCGCGTGGCCGGCGCCGGCGACGGCCTCGCCTCGTTCCTCCTGGGCGCCGGCACCAGCGGCGCCGCCACACACCGCATCAAACCGGCCGACCTGAGCCGTTACTACGCCGTGTACGCCCAGGACGACTATAAGGTCAACTCCAAGCTCACCGTGAACGTGGGACTGCGTTGGGAAATCGAAGCCGCCAACACCGAGCGCTATGACCAGCAGACGGTCATGGATCCTTTCGCCAAGAACCCGCTGTCGGACAAGACCGGTCTCGACCTCCGCGGCATCTATCTCTTCGCCGGTGAAAATCAGACCCTGGGCCGCCGCGGCGTCCGCGATGCCGAGCACAAGTTCAACCCGCGCATCGGCCTGGCCTACCAGATGAACCCGAAGACGGTGATCCGCACCGGTTATGGAATCTTCTACGGCGTGCCGAAGTTCGCCGCCACCGATCGTTGGACCGGCGCGCCCTACGCCAGCACCACGCCGTGGCTCTCCACCCTCGACGGGATCAACCCGGCCAATCTCCTCAGGAATCCGTTCCCGCAGGGGTACGTACTCCCGGTCGGCCGCTCGCTCGGCGCCATGTCCGGCGTCGGCTTCGCACTCGGCTCCGCCTGGGCCACCGAGATGAAGACTCCCTACAACCAGCAGTGGAACTTCACCATCCAGCGCCACCTGTCCAAGGACATGATGATCGAAGTGGCCTATGCCGGCAACAAAGGCACCCACAACGAACTGGCGCAGGGCGATATGGGCCAATTACCGCCCAGCCTGCTGACCCCGGCCAACCGCCTGCTGGACCTCGTTCCCAACCCGTTCTTCGGTCTCATCGACTCGAGCAGCGTCATGGGCCAAGCCACCGTCCAGCGGGGCCGCCTGCTCCGCGGCCAGTATTCGCAGTTCACCAGCGTTGGTCCGGGCCGGCATCTGGAACGACGCGCAGGGAACCCTCCGCAACTGGTACTGCCGCGCCTGCGAGCGCTCGCTCACCTCCTACGACATCCCGCACCGCATGGTGGTCAACTTCAACTATGAGTTGCCGTTCGGCAGAGGCAAGCGTTTCGGAGCCACCATGCACTGGCTGCCGAATGCTCTCCTCGGTGGCTGGCAGACGAATGGTATCTTCACCATCAACTCCGGCCAGCCGCTGATCTTCAGCCAGACCACGAACAACAGCTTCTCGTTCGGCGGCTATCAGCGGCCCGATGCGGCCGGCGGCGATGCCCGCATCCCGGTCCGGTCCATCGATCGCTGGTTCGACACCACGCAGTTCAAGGTCGCCAAGGACTAAAACCTTCAACCTGACCAATACGCCCGTATTCTCCGCACCGAATAACAACGTCGAGTCCGGGGCTTTTGGCACGGTGACCGGCCAGAGCAACGCCCCCCGGTCCGTGCAACTCGGACTGAAGCTGCTGTTCTGATTCGATATAAGAAGGCGCGGGTTTATTGTCGCCCCTCGTTCGCCAAACTTTTGAAGTGAAAGTACTTGCGCCATCCGGATGTCATGGATTCAGATTCGCGCTAAGCTGATCCCCGCGCTTATTACAAAACGTGCTATAATGATAGTGAATGGAGCAGAGAATTCGCCCGGACCAGTTGCGGTCGGCACGTAGCGCAGCCGGACTCACGCAACAGCAGGCTGCGGACCGCCTTGGTGTGTCACAGGCATATCTTGCGCTGCTCGAGCGTGGCCGGCGTCCCGTGACCGCTCACCTTGGAGCCAGAATCGTGAACCTTTACGGCCTCGGTCCCGTCGCGCTGCCGCTGAGCGCCGACCAACTCGGTGATTGGAACTCATCCTCATTCGCGGCGGGACTCGCTGGCCTGGGATATCCGGGCTTCCGGCAACTGGCCGGCACGCCGGCTTACAATCCCGCGACCATCCTCCTCGCGGCGATCACGTCGAGCAGTGTCGAGGTGCGCGTCCTCGAGGCACTACCCTGGCTGGCCGTTGCATATCACAATCTCGACTGGGAGTGGTTGATCCGGGAGGCCAAGGTCCGAGATGTTCAGAATCGGCTCGGATTCGTCGTGACCCTAGCGCGGCAGGTAGCAGAGAAGCGGGGCAATGGCGCGGCTACGGGTCGGCTTCACGAAATCGAGGAAATCCTGGACCGCGCGCGGCTGGTCCGTGAGGACACTCTGTGCCAAGACTCGCTCTCGGACGCAGAACGTCGATGGCTTAGGCAGGTGCGTCCCGCCGAAGCCAATCACTGGAATCTGTTGACGGACCTGAAAGCCCAACTCTTGCCCTATGCTGCCGCATAACCGGCCACGGGAGCCGTGGAACTCGTTCCTTGGCGGCCATCGATGCCACTCTCGATCACCAGGTCGTCTTACATTGCATCGGCGGATTTGCGATCGCGATGCTGTACGACTTGCCGCGTCCGACGGTCGATGTCGATTGTCTGAGCGTGATCCCCGTGGAGGAGACCGCGTCTCTCCAGTCACTGGCCGGCGGAGGATCCGCGCTGCATAAGGAACATGGAGTCTACTGGCGGCATGTCAGGATTGTCACCGTTCCCGAGAACTATCAAGACAGACTATTGCCGATGTTTCCCGACCTTTCTGTTTTGGAGAGCCGGTTTCAATCAGAACTTCGGCCGTACCTCGCGAACACGGACAGGCACGATTTGACGATGCGCCTCTGGCTTGAGATGCTGTCCGGCGCATGATTTTCAACCGCCGGGGCAAGGACGTCAAAGTCCGGCACAGGATGCGGCACTGGGTGGCGACCTCGAGAAAGCAGAGTTCGAGTAACTTGTCGTGGCGTTCGCGAAGACGGACCCGGGTCTAGAGGGGAATACCCCGTTAAACCGAAACGGGGTGCTAACCGGAGAAAGAGAGAATTCGAGGCCGCACAGTTGGCCCGCGAGCGGAACTGTGACGGTTCCTCTCGTACCCCGGAGCGCCAGTCTCGACAGAGAGTAGCCGAAATGGACTTTGGCTCCTCAGCCTGGGACTCGAACCTACAACCCTCGAACCAGGCAGTCCAAGCGCCCTCCGCCTCCCGCAATCTCCGAGCAGGCAACCGTCCGAGCGGAGCCGCCGCCGACGTTTGCAGCTTTCATAACGCCGTATTCCGGGCACAACGGTGTTGGCATAGTGGAAGCAGCGATGAGGACGGAATATGTGCGTCGCTGGCTTGGCTTAGGGACGCCGCACGCGGCTTCAAGAAGCACCGGGCCATACAGTGGCGCAGTTATTCGCCAGCGCAAAGGGCGACGTAACAAGCAAGTTGACTACGTGCTGGCGCAGCTCGCGGCCATTCACGATTTGTCAGGCGATCCGGCCCTGCCCATCCAGTGACTGTAATGAAGCAAGATCACGCCGGGGACGGCCGTTCACCTGTGGCCGTGGAGTTGTCAGGATCGACCACAGCCCTGGGCGCTCGTGCCCGGCGACCTCGATTAGTACGCGGACTTCCCGCCGCTCTCCAGATCGAACTTCGCCGCGCTAGCGTCCTTAGGCGGCACGATCTTTTCTGGATCGACCCGGACCATAAGGTACTTGATATGGTCGTCGATTCGTGTGAACCAGTGGCCGACACCAGCCGGGATGATGATGACATCGCCCGGCTTCAAGTGGTGAATTGCGCCGTTGCGAACAGAACTCCCGTTACCGCCAGGGCCGTTCAGGTAACGGACGGCGCGGTCATCACTCGGCCGGGCCTTCAGGTCGATCACGTCCGATCCGGTCACCAGCGTGGCTGTTCCTTCGAGGATATGGTAGACCTCGCTGACGCGGTGGTGTAATGCCACCGATTGAGGCGCCGGCTCGTTCAGCTTGCCCCGGTAGACGACGCCTACTGCAATGCCGGTCTTCCCCGCGTCAACCGACCGCACTTGCTGATCTCCAAACCGGCGCTCCCTTCCCCCGGTTTTTACCGAACGCTGGAGGAAAGCCTCAATCTCGCCGCTGGCAATGTAGGTGGCCGAACAGCGATTGCAGGTGGACTCGTTTGTCTGTGCGGAAGCAGCGAGGGCGATCACCGCCGCCTTGAATGTGATGCGTGCGAAAGCAGTCAGTCGTTTCATCAGGTCGCTCCTTGGCCTCGACTCGGTAGGCGGATCAGCGCCGGCTCGTCCAACTCCGGGGCTGGCTGAACGTCCGGGTGAGCGAGTCTCGTGTTGACCGGCATCGGAGCACAGGATCACGGGACGCGCTCGCCGTCTCCGACGGATCGAGTATAGCTCAGGCGGCTTTTAGCGGCTGGGGAGGCGGAAGGCGGCCATTTCCTGGGCGTTTCGGACGAGCAGGAGGCCGGAGGCGAGGACGGGGTGGTTCCAGGTTTTGCCTTCGAGGGCGGGGATCTTGGCGAGTTCCGTGAACCCTGAAGGTGATGCCTGAACGAGGGCGAGCTCGCCGTCTTCGGAGAGGATGAGGAGAAGATCCTGATCGGGGAGCAGGAGCATCTGGCCGTTGCCGTAGCGGCCGCCCTTCCAGACGCGCTTGCCGTCGTTGAGGCCGATGCAGGCAAGGATGCGGGCGTCGAAGCCATAGGCGTGGCCCTTATGAATGACGGTGTCGTTATAGTAGGGCTTGAGGGCGAGGGAGGTCCAGCGGGTTTCGATGGTCCAGCCGTTGGCCGCGGACGGGGTCGATGCGGCGGGTGCCCTTGGCCTGGGAGGCGGAGATGAGAATGCCGCCGCCGGGGATGAGACGGGAAGTTCTGCAAAAAGCCTACGCGGACGCGCAGGACGATGCCGTCAACCAACGGGCATGCAAATCGGTGGAGGGAAAGGAATTGGCTCCCCGAGTGGTACACGAAGGAATTCGCGCCGTTCGACCACGGAGAGACACTGGCAAGACGGTTCTATGTCAATGACTTCCGGCAAAAGGTCTTCCCGACTGGATTGCCCGGCTTCATCAGGGCGGTATACTGGAAGTCGATGGCAACCGTGACCGAGATAGGTAGCCTGATCTCTCGACGTCCCGGCATTCGCGGCGGGCGGCCGTGCATTGCTGGGACAAGTGTCTCAGTTCGTCGGATCGCTCAGTGGCACAACATGGGTCAGATTCCGGAAGAGGTGGTACAGACGTTCGGAGGCCACTTGTCGCTGGCGCAGGTTCATGCGGCTCTTGCCTACTACTACGCCAACCAAGCGGAAATCGACACCGACCTGGAAGCCGAGGACCGCGAGACCGAGGTTCTGGAACGACAACACCGGCGCTGATCCACACTCGTGAATCAGATCAGCCTATACATCGACGAAGATGCGATGCACAGTCGTCTGGTCACGGCTCTTCGCTCTCGTGGCGTCACGGTGGTCACGGTTGTGGACGTCGGACTGACCGAGAAGACCGACGAGGAACAGTTGGCCTTCGCTACCGAACGCGAGTGTGTCCTTTACACGTTCAACGTCTCCGCTTTCTATAGACTTCACACTCAATGGATCAGTGCCGGACGCGAGCATGCGGGCATGATTCTGGCGCCGCAACGACGGTTCTCGGTGGGCGAGCAGTTGCGCCGGATCTTGCGTCTTCGCGCCAACAGGACCATGGCGACTATGCGGAACCAGGTCGAGTTCCTCGGCAATTGGGGTTGACGCTAGGCGCACCTCGTTTCCGACAAGCCCTGAGTCGGAGCCCTGCGGGCGACGCGCCAATCATGGTTAACAGGCTTGTTCGACTTGGGGACCCAAGCGGGAGATGGCTCCCCGAGCGCTACACGATAGGAACACAGGGTGTTTGGCAGGGCCGGAGACGACCGTAAGTTATTGGTTCTCCATACGGTTCGGTAAATCTTCCACAGTTCCCGCTGAATCCTCGAACAGCCGGTGCCCGCTCTCGTGGTCGGCTCGGAATGGTGCTCTCCGCAACCAGGGTACTCCCACGGCGGGCGCGACCGCATCGTCAGGCTTCTTCGAACAGCCGTTCTCCGCGGTGCAGTCGCCGCGCGACCCGATAGGTCTGCCCTTGCTCCCGCATCGTCGGCGCGTGGGCCGCCAGGTACCGGGCGGCAGCGACCAGTGAGTGAACCCCCGCCGGCGTTCCTCGAAGTTGCTCGAACTGGCGGAAAGCGGCCTCCACCGTTTGAATCGTGTGGAAGTCGCGGTCCTCGCGCAGCAGGAGTCTCCCCAGCACGGCCAGTAGCCGCTCCGGTTCGCCGCCGCTGTAAAGAAACGCCGCGACCAGATTGCCCGCCTCGTTGACCTGCTGCTGGCGGTCAAGAAGCGACGGCAATTCTTCGAGCAGCGCATCCGGCTTCTCCCGTTTGCCGTCTGGCTCCGGCAGCCGGGCGGGCGGGATGTTCAGGAACCGCGTGAGGTAGACGCTCATCGCTGCGTCGAACGCGCCGCGGAGCAGCTCCGGCGACGGCGCCCTGCGAAGTCCCTGCTGGACGGCGTTAGCAAAGGTGAACGTGTGCAGCGCGGTGTCCCAGTCGCCGAACTCGTTGCTGGTGTGGAAACGCGCGATCCGCAACTCAGCCGCGCCGGTTACCACCTGGGCCAACTCTTCTGGCCGAGCGCCTTCCCGCAAGCAGGCCAGCATGGCATCGGCGATCGCCTTCGGGTCGTCGCCCAGCAGAACGTCCGGCAATTCCCCGGTAGCCTTCCAAGAGCCGTGCCGGTCGCGGCCCACTTCGAGCGCCACCGGCAACTCCTCGAAGGCCTGCTCCAGGATCACCACAAGGTCCACCGGATGGCGCCAGGAATTGGATTCCTCCA
>JACOSH010000277.1 GCA_016178945.1 Acidobacteriota bacterium | reverse complement strand
GCACCACGCCGACCCAGGCGGGCAGTTTCCCCCCCGTCGACGGCCACACCCAGGTCCTGTGCAGCAACGCCAACTTTCTGGAGCAGCCCTGCGGCGGCGCCGCGCTGCTGCAATACATCGAACACACCACGAACGGTACCCGGCCCGGCACCACCACAGGGGCCACCTTTGACTTCGACTGGACCCCGCCGGCGACCAATGTCGGCAACATCATGCTGTATGCCGCCGGCAACGCCTCCAACAATAACGCGCAGAACACCGGCGACAACATCTACACGACCAATGTGATGTTGACGCCCGGCGCGGGTGGGATCCCGGCCATGACTCTGGTCAACCCCAACACCGGCCAGCAGGGCCAGACCAACCTGAACGTGGCCCTCACCGGGCAGTTCACCAACTTCCTGAACGGGACCAGTGTGGCCAGCTTCTCCGGAACCGGGATCACGGTGAACAGCACCACGGTCAGCGACGCCACGCACGCCACCGCCAACATCAGCATCGCCGCCAGCGCCACGGTAGGGGCGCGCAACGTCACGGTCACCACCGGCTCGCAAGTGGTCACCCTCAACAGCAGCTTCACAGTGACGGCGGGCGGCACGAAGCCCGTGATCTCGCAGGGCGGGGTTGCCAATGGCGCGGGCTTCCAGGCCAATATTGCCGCTGCCACGTGGATTTCAGTATTCGGCAGCAACCTGTCCACCAGCACGCGCACGCTGATGGCGAGTGAAGTCGTGGGCGGAAACCTCCCCACGGCACTGGACGGCGTTAGCCTTACGGTGAACGGGAAACCCGCATTCCCATACTCCATCAGCCCTGGCCTGCTAACCGCCCAGTCCCCCAGCGATTCGGCGGTGGGGCCGGTGAACGTCGTGGTGACCTTAAATGGAGTGCCCAGCGACCCGGTTCCCGTGCCGCTCCAGACGTTCAGCCCGGCGTTCTTCCTCTGGCCGGGCGGCGTGGCGGTGGCTACGGATCCCAACTTCAATTTTCGCGTCAAGCCAGGTACCTTCCCAGGAGCCACGACGGTGGCGGCCAAACCGGACGAGGTCATCATCCTGTGGGGCACCGGTTTCGGGCCCTCCAATCCGGATGTCCCCGCCGGCCAGCTCGTGCCTGGCGACAGGGCCTACAACATCGCGAATCCCGTAACGGTGACGGTCGGCAACATCACGGCGGAGGTTTTCGGCGCCGCGCTGGCGGCCTTCAACGCTTCCGTGGTCCAGGTGGCTATTCGCGTACCTCCCAACGCTCCGGATGGAGACCTGCCGGTGGTGGCTACCGTCGGCGGCGTCTCTTCACCCGCTACAACGCTATTGACTGTCAAGAGATAAACACCATGAAACTGCGATCCCTACGATTCTCGCTCTCTCTGATCTTCGCCGCGCTGCCGGCGGTGATCTATGGTTTCAGCAGCGGTCCGCTCACCAAGAGGACGGGAGTGCCTGTGGACGGCGGTCTGACTTGTACCCAGTGTCATACCGGCACGCCGCTGAACGGAGGAGGCGGCAAGTTGGTGATTCGCGCCTCCAGCTATACTCCGAGCGTCAAGCAGAACATCGAGGTCGAGATCAGCGACCCGACTGCCATGCGGTGGGGCTTCCAGCTCACGGCCCGGCTGGCGACCGATGAGACCAAGCAGGCCGGCACGTTCACGCCGTCGAGCGGCAGTATCCGGGTCCGCTGCGACCCTGGCGCCGACGCACCCTGCAACGGCGCGCTGGAGTTCGCCAGCCACGTCCAGGCTTCGACCGACGCCGGCACCCCGAACGGCAAGACGTTCACGGTGGAATGGACGCCGCCGCCGACCGACATGGGCCCCGTGATGTTCTACGCCGCCGGCAACGCGGCCAACAACAGCGGCAACCCCCTGGGCGATCACATCTACAACACCAACCTGCGGGTCGGCGTGGCTTGCACGCTGACCGGGACGCCCTCGATCAACCCCGGGGGGATCGCGAACGGCGCCGATTTTCGCACGACGATCGCGCCCAATGCCCTGATCTCGATCTTTGGGGCGGGATTCGCGGCGGCGGGCCAGAAGCGCGAGGCGACCGGCAGCGACCTGATCAGCGGGAAGATACCGGATGAGCTGGCCTGCGTCGGCGTGGAGATCGCCGGCAAGCGCGTGCCTGTATTCTACGTCCAGGGCGATCTGATCAAAGCCCAGGCGTTGACCACCGACAACGTGGGGCCCGTGGACGTGCGCGTGATCCTCAACCCGGGCCGCCCCACGCAGATCCGCGGCGCGGCGGCCATGGTGCAGATGGCGGACTACGCTCCGGCCTTCTTCACCTTCAACGGCAAGAGCATCGCCGCACAGAACGCGTCGAACAACAACATGGTACTGGCCGATCCCTCGGTGGCGGCCGGCGGCGTGGCGGCCAAGCCCAACGACATCGTCATTCTGTACGGCACCGGCTTCGGACTCACCGATCCCGTATTCCTGGAAGGCGAGTACTCAATCGGACTGGCTCCGCTGCGCGATAAAGCTACGGTGACGATCGGCGGCACGACCCTCCCCGACGCCGACGTGCTCTACGCGGGCCTGTCGCCGGCCTTCCCCGGCTTCTACCAGTTCAACGTCAAGGTACCGGCTTCCGCGCCGGACGGCGATGTACCGGTGACCATCCGGGTCGGCGCGGGTTCCACTCAGCCCGGGGCCACCATCCCGGTGAAGCGGTAGCGCATCACTTGGCGCTGGTGGCGTCGCACTGGCCGCGCTGGAACGGGAAATCCACTCCGCGCGGCTGGCCTTTGTCGGTTCCTTCAATGCGCGCGTGGAGTCCGCCGCCGGGCGGCTTGCGGTACAGGATGCGCTGCGGGAAATCGTGCGCCGGGTTTTCAAAGACCGCTTCCGAATCCGACAGGCGGATCAGGCGGAACGGAGTCGCCGATACCTTGGCGTCCCCAATCCGGGCCATGTAGGTGATGACTCCATCCTTCTCTTCGATCCGCATGAACTCGCTGAAGATGGTGCGACCGTCTTTGACCTCGCGGCTCATGCCGAGCATGGTCCCGGCCGCCGGCCGCGTCCAGTGCTCTTCCAGACTCACGGCTCCACGTTTACCTTCCCAACAGCCGGTCATGAAGGAGAGTTGATTGAGGTCGGCGGCGGTGGCCATCAAGAGGAGCAGCAGCATGGCCTCAGGATACCCCATCCTGCCTCCCAGCAGGCTACTGGATTAGGGACGCGCAGCGCCCCGCAGGCGGAACATCACCTGCAATCCTTCGCGCCAGGGTGTATTCACGCCAATACGTTCCACTTCTACCTGGTCCGAAATGCATTGCAGGAGGGTCTCGGTGGTGGGATGGAAGTCCAGCGCGGGAGAGACCAGCAGCAGCCGCGGAGGCTCCGGGCGCAGCTCGATCCGGGGGAAGTAGCCGCGCGCCGTGAATTCGCCCCGGTCGAGATGCCATTTCACCCGCATCCAGTAATCGAGCGCTTGAAGCGGTAAGTGCAGATCCGAAGAGGCCTTCACTTCCACAACGGCCAGACGCCCGGCGCGATCGACGGCCAGCAGATCGAGGATGCCCCGTGCGCCACCGGCGCAGGCCGGGGCCTGGCTGTAGAGAGGAGCGGCGCGCAGGCTGGGATCGACGATTTCGATCTGGGCGCGCACGGCCGATTCGAGCCAGGCTTCCGGACTCCGCGCGCATAGCGGATGAGCCCGGTCGCCGCCGGAGGCTGGGCGCAGGCGAGCCAGTTCCGCCGCCAGCCGCTCTACCTCTCCCAGGTTGTACTCCCGCGCGGCGGCGCGCTGGTGGAGGCCGAACAGCAACTCCTGGCCGGTGGTGCGAGCAAACTCCAGGCCGCGCACGCGCAGGCTAATCGTCCCGTCGATCATTTCGACCTGCTCGATGGCTCCGCTTCCGGCGATCCGGTCAGCCCAGGCACGGGCTTCGCCAGGCGTCTGCCGGACCGGATCGAGGCGGGTGTCCAGGTTGGTGTACTCATTCGGATCCCGGCGCACCGCGTAGTCGTTCTCCGGGGAGTACGCGAACAGCTCGCAGGCGGCCCGGGCCGGGTCGAGAAACCGCAGCCGGTGGCAGGTGTGAGCTTCGCTTCCGGCCGGCAGCAGCAGCACCAGCCGGTCCACAGCCAGCCTGCGCTCGCGCCGGCGCAGATAGTCGAGCCAGATCAGGCCGAACGCAAGTGCGCCTGTGGGATCAGCGCCCGCGGCCACAGCGATGGCGGCCAAGCCGGCCTGTCCCCGGCGGAGAAAGGCGCGCGGATAGGCCGGCGACAAGGTGTGCTCCAGATCCGCCTCGGTCGAGAGCTCAACCAGCTTCCAGCCCGGATACTGGCGGGACAGGAAGCGCCGGAAGCGCTCGCGAAAGACCAGGCGGTCTCCGCGGCGCTCGACCTGCTCGCTTCCGGGAGCGGCGCGGTCCACCAGCCACAGCCGTCCCGGCCTGCGGGCGAAGTGTTCCACCATCAGCTCCAGGCGACCGCGCCGTTCGATGCCGATGCCGGTGACCTGGCGCACCAGGTTGCGCGTCTCGGTCCAGGCCTGCAAGGTCAGCCGCCCGCCCTGCAGCGTGAGGGCGTAGTTGTCCGCTGTCAGGTCCAGCAGCGGGTCGCCGGGCTCGAGAATCGAGGGTTGGCGGGAAGTCCTGAGAAAACGCTCAATGGCCGCCTGGATGCCGCCCGGATCCGGCGCGGCAGCCAAGGAAACGGCTGCTTTCATCGGCTCGCTTTCATTCTACAATGAACAGATCCATGGAAACCGTTCTGGGGTGGGTGTCGAGCTATGGCGCGATTTCTCTCTTTTTCCTGCTGATGCTCGGCATCGTCGGGCTCCCGGTTCCCGACGAGACGCTGCTGGTCTTCTCCGGATACCTCATCTACAGCGGGCGGCTCGATCCGGTGTTCACGGTGGTGTGCGCCGCGCTGGGCAGCATGACCGGCATCAGCGTGAGCTACTGGCTGGGCCGCACCTTCGGCTACAAAGTGATCCACAAGTACGGACCGCGGTTCCACCTCACCGAGGAGCGGCTGGCGCGGGTCCACAACTGGTTCGAGCGCATCGGGCGGTGGACCCTGTTTGTCGGCTACTACATTCCCGGCGTGCGCCACTTCACCGCGGTGGTGGCGGGAGCGTCCGAGCTGGAGCCCCACGTGTTCGCCCGTTTCGCCTACAGCGGAGCGGCGGTGTGGGTGGGGACCTTCCTGTCGCTGGGCTATTTCCTGGGAGACCGCTGGAATCGCGCCTGGGAAGACATTCACGCCCATCTGCACGAGGCGGCGGCGGTGGCCGTGGCGGTGGTGGCGCTGGCGGCCCTGACGCGGTGGTGGCTCAACCGGAGAGCCGCCCGCTAGCCCAACAGCTTGCGCGTGTACTCGATGCTCCGCTCCAGATCGACGCGCTGCTGTTCCCGCAAGGCGGCTTCGTACTCGGGTGGCGGCGGACTGGCCGTTCCGCCAATCATCATCGGGCCGAGATAGGGCCGCCCGCGCTTGGCCAGAGCCACGAACCGCGCGAAATCCGCCGCGGGCAGCTTGGGAAACGCCTTCCAGAAATCCGGCTCCAGATAGGGAAGCACCTGCGGCGGGCGTCCCGTGATGATCTCGAGCTGCATCGCCGCCTGGGGACAGACCTTGCGGAAGAGCGCGAGGATGGGGGGCCAGTCCATTGAGCTGTCGCCCATGGCCACCCACTGGAACATCGCGCCGCGCGGATGCTCGCAGAGCGCCGAGTCGCGCACATGGGTCGTGGCGACATAGGGCCCCAGGATCTCCAGGGTCAGCAGCGGGTCCTCCAGCAGCCACATGGGATTGCCGGTGTCCAGGCACGACCCGGCCAGATCCGGCCCCGCCGCCTCGATGAGCGCCTTCATCTCGCGAGCGGTGAGATCGCCATTGTGATTCTCGATGGCGATCTTGACGCCGGTGTCCAGCGCCCGGGAGCGCACAGCCCGCAGCGCTTCCAGTGTCTTCTCGATGTGGGCTTCGATGGGCAAGGGGCCGCGCCGCTCGGTCGCGCCGCCGATGAAGCAGCGCATGGCCTTGGCCCCCACTGCCTTGGCCACACGCAGACCGGTCAGGATGTACTCCGCCGGCGGGCCGTATCGGGCATTCCACTGCACGGCGGTTGGGCAGATGCAGCCGATCCCGCCGTCCAGCGTGATGCCCTGGCGCTCGGCGTGGTCTTTCACCTTTTGGAGATGCGCGGGATCCAGGCTCTCATAATCGCCCAGGCTGGAGATTTGCAGCGTATCCAGCTTGCGGCTGGCGGCGTAATCGATCAGCCTCATGGCCTTCCAGCCGAACCCGCGCAAAGTGTAGCTGTCGAAGCCGAGCCGGATCTTGGGGCCGGCGGCGGCGGCCGCGGCCAGCGGGGTCTGCAAGAACGTTCGGCGGTCCATCCATACAGTGTACTGTGGCGGCGCCGCCCGGAGGCTCCAGCGATTAGGCCTCCGCGCGCGGGGGAGGCGGAGGGGGCGGAACCGGCGCCACATGGGGGGCGGCTGGCGCGGGCGGCACGGGCGCAGCGTGAGGCCTGGGAGCCACGGCCGGAGCCGGTGGGACCGGCGGCATGGGCGGACGCGGCTGACGCCGCTCCAGCTCTTGCCACTGCTTCGCGGTCAGAATCTGGCGCAACTTCAAGCTCATCTGGGCCACCGCCCGTCCCATCTCGGCGCGCGCCGCCACCACCTTCTCAATCGCTTCACCGGCCTTCCGCGCATCCACCGGATCGTCGTTCATGAGGTCTTTCAGATCCGCCTCCGCGACCTCCAGCGTGGCCCGCAGTTGAATGATCCGCCCGCGCGATCCGCGCACCGCCTCCTTCACCTGCCGGTTCTGTTCCTCGCTCAGGTTCAGATCCCTGGCCACCGGCGAATCCCACCATGGATACATCCCCGGCGCTTGCGGTTCTCCGTACACAGCCGGCAGAGACCACAAAGCGGCCGCCAGCACCCAGCCGTTCAGCTTTTTCATCGCTTCTCTCCTTTAGTTTCAAATAGGGCGTACACCGGGGCCACGGCGCGTGGCTCCGGGCGCGAGACCTCGCGAAAAACGTCCTCAAAGAACCGGGCCTCGACCGCCGCCATCACCGCCTCGGGCCGCAGCACGGGACCCTGCAGCGCCAGCGCCAGCCCCATCAGGACGGCCAGCGCGAGCGCCACTAGCGGCCGCGAAGCCCAACCCGGCGCGGGCTCCGGCCGGGCCAGCTTCGCCCGGATCGCCCGGCGCTGTCCGGCCAGCAGGTCCGGCGAGATCTCGCGCTCCCCCAGGCGCTCGCGCCGCCGCTCGGTCAACTGCCGCCAGCGAGCGGCGCAGTCCGGGCACAGGTCCAGGTGAAAGTCCGGCCGCCCGACCCCATAGAGCCGCTCGATCAGCTCATCCTCACTGTAGTGCGTGTCTTCCATACAAATCCCTCAGCTCCACGCGCAGCTTCACCAGCGCGCGCGACAGATGCGCCTTCACCGTCCCAACTTCCAGACCGAGCAACGCGCCGATCTCCTGGAGACTCTGGTCCTCAAAGTGTCTCAGGACGAAGACCGAGCGCTGCCGGTCCGGCAGCTTCGCCAGCGCCAGCCGCAGCCGCTCGCCAACCTGCCGCGCGTGTACGGCCTGCTCCGGCGTAGGTCCCGGACACGGCGCCAGGGCCAGCACGGTCTGCTCGTCCCCTGGCCGCGCCCGGCGCCGCCAGAACCGCCAGCGTTGCGACCGCAGACGGTCCAGACAGGTATTCACCGCGATCCTGGTCAGCCATTTCCCCGGCTCGATCAGCGGCTCGACCTCGGCCCGCTCCAGGGCGCGGTAGGCCTTAAGGAACGTGTCCTGCGTGGCCGTATCGGCGTCCTCGGAGTCCCGCAACAAGCGAAGGCAGAGCAGAAAGATGCGCTTCTGCTCCGCCGCCATCCACCCGTCGAATGCAGGGAAGGCGGCTCTTGCCGGTATGTCCGGAGCCTCCGTCGCGGCCATCACGGCCATCATACCTACCAGGACGAGAAGGCGGGAAAAAGGATTACAAGCTCTTCTTCAACACCAGGAAATCCGTGTCGATGTTCGCGTCCGGGAAGAGCAGCCGCTGCCGGTCGCGCTGGTCCACCGCGAATCGGCGCAGCTCGTGGTACTCGGACAGCAGAAAGCCGCCATCATTGTCCCGGGTGTAGGTCTCCATCTCCTGCCGCCGCAGGACGATGAAATCCGGACGGAAGCGCCGCAGCACCGTGATGAGGCCTTTGCCCGGATCGGTCCTGATGTGCGCCACTACGTTCCGGCTGGCCAAGCCGGGATAGTCGTAGATGGTTCGCTGGGAATAATACCCGATGTAGCCCAACGGCTCACAGCCGATGGTCTGGTTCGGCGCCGCGACCTCGTTCAGATACCTGCCGATCTTGGCGCGAATTCCTTCCTCGACGATTTGCTGGATGTTCCGCTCGGCGGTGAATGTGGTGGGAAGTATCCAGGCCAGAGCGCCCAGGTACACGGCGGCGCCGGCCCACGCGAGCCGCGGCTGCGCGCGCAGCAGGTCGCCCGCGCCTTTAGCGCAAAGCAGGATGGCCGACGCCGCCAGCGGCGCGGTGTACCATCCAAATGTGACAGGAACCAGGAACGTGTAGTACAGGGTGTACACGGCCACCAGCGCATACAACAATCCCAGCGATTTCTGTCTTCGCGCCAGCAGCAGAAGCGCCAGCATCGCGACGGCAATCGCCCGGCCTCCGGGCAGCGGCCGGAAGCCAGTACCGTGCCCGCCGAAACAGGGACCCAGCACCTGGAAGACCGCGCCCACGCTTTTCTGCCAGAGCTGTGGAAAGAATTCCCAGAGCGTCATTGGGGCGCGCCACCACAGGCCGAAACCGGCGGACTTGGCGAGGATGGTGTTGGGGATCGGACTGCCGTAGTACCAGCTCGTGAACACAACCCACGGCCCGTAGAGCAGCGCCGTGACAGCGGCGGTTTGAATCAGCCGCCGCCAGGAGCGCTGGACCGCCAGCCACAAGCCTACGATTAGAACCCAGAAGGCGAAATCCGGCCGCGCCAGCAGGCAAAGCCCCAGCGAGATTCCCAGCATGACCGGCGATCCCGCGCGGCAATAGTAGATCGACGCCAGTAGAACCGTGGTGGCGATCTGAGTCTCCATGCCGGCCATCCCCCAAAGGATCTGGTGATGTTCCACCGCAACATAGCCGGCCGCCAGGACAACGGTGGAGAGGTCAGTCCCCAGCTCCGGGTACGCCTGGAAGATGCGGAAGACATACAGGACGGCGGCGCCGCCCGCAACCAGCGACGCCAGCTTCAATAGCGTCAATCCGAATCCCAGCTTGAGCCAATCCCCGGCCAGCGGAATCAGGACGCTCAGAGGACTGGTGAATCCGTGGACCGGCAGGCTTTCATCCACGCGGAAGTGTGTCAGCCCCAGTCCGCGATAGAAGTTCTCCGAGTGCAGGACGGTGATCAGGGCGTCTTCCCAGGTGCGGCCCGTGTAGGCCCAGAACCCCGCCCGCAGGCCGGCGGCAAGCGCCATAAGCCCGATCAACCACCGAGTCCGTGTCATTTTCAGAAGCTGAACCGGCACCCCACCTGCATCCGCCGCGCGGGGAAAGCGGCAACCGGTCTCCCGAAGAAGGGCGAACTGAGATTCCCGACGTAGGTGACGTAGTTCACGCGATTCACCAGGTTGAAGCTCTCCAGACTCAACGTAATGGCGGGGCCCTTTTCCTTCTTGGCGGCATCGAGCTGAAAGTCATGGGCCAGCCGCACATCCAGGGTCGCGTTGCCCGGCCCCTCCAGGGTATTGCGCCGGACGCCTGGCGGCCGGTCCGCCGCCAGCGAATCGTGATTGTCGTCGCGCCCGGTGGTAAGCGAGTAAGGGCGACCTGTTCTCGCGGTGAACAGAATGCCGGCGTTGAGCCAGCGCCCCGCTTTGGCGGTCCCCGTCAGAGCCAGGCGGTGGCGCTCGTCGAAATCGGCGCGCGACCATTCCGAGGCCGTATCGTAGTTATAGGCGGGAAAGCCGAAGATGCCGCTGGTATCGTTTTCCGCGCGCGAATGGGCGTACCGCGCCGTGCCGCTGAAAAACCTGGTGATCTTCCCTCGCAGCGTCACCTCGACGTCCTGCGCGATCTGCCCGCCGGAGGACTCGAACTGGCGGATCTGCGCGAAGCTCGCATTGGGCCGCGCGGCGAAGGGCGGCCGCGGCGCGTTCACATCCCGCGAGCGGAACAGGCTCACGCCTTTGGCGTAGGTGTAGTGGACCGTGAGCGCGGTGGACTTGTCGAGCTGCACCTCGACGCCGGCGCCGGTTTGAAGCGTGTACGGATTGCGCGCGTCCGGCGCGAATCGCGCCACCGAGACGGGTCGGAAGGCCGGCGCCGCGATGCCCAGGAACGGATTCGGGTAGGAGGGGTCTTGCAGGATGATCTGGCGCAGGCGCGCCCCGCTGTACAGGTTCACGTCGGCGATGGGCCGGGTCCCCGAGCGGTCGTAAAAAAGGCCCGCGCCGCCGCGTAGCACCACGCGCTTGTTCTTGCGCGGCGCCCAGGCGAACGAGGCTCGCGGCGCGACATTGTTGTAGTCGCCCAGCGTGTCCTGCCAGTCCGCGCGGACGCCGAAGCCAAAGGAGAGGTTTTCGCGGAGACGATAGTTGTCCTGGATGAAGACGCCCAGGTCGGTCTGGAGCGGCGCCACGCGGCCATCGCCCTGCTGCTGGATAAAGGTGAACGGCCTCCGCAGGCGGTAATCGTCCAGCGACGCGAAGTAGAACGTCCCGGACGTGTTGGCGAGATTGTTCAGACCGCGCCGGTTAATGTCGTAGGAGTTGCCGCCGATCTTCAGCAGGTGCTTGCCCACCGCCCAGGAGAGCGCCTCGGCGAACTGGAAGTCGATCTCCGTGCGATGCTGATCGGCCTGAGCGCCGCCGCCCGTGAAGGCGTCGAGCACCACCAGGCGCGGCGCGCCGGGAGTCGCGCTCAGGGTGTAGTCGTTGTGCCGGCCGGTACGCGTGCTGAACTCGTTGATCAAGCGGGGAGACAGCGCGACGCGGTGGTGGGTGTAGAAATGGTTCTGGCGGTCGAAGAAGTTCGCGCCCGCTTCGGGCAGCGTGAATCCGCCAACGCCCTGGCCGCGCTGCGAGTCCTGCTGATACTCGTGCCGGAGTGTGAGGGTGTGGCCCGGCCGGAACTCGTGGCTCACGCGGGCGGAGTCAAACGTGTACTTGGCCGGCATGGGGGCGTTTTGATTCACGCCACCCGCCAGGGTGCGCGCGAAAATCACAGCCAGTTGGTCGAACCAATCGTGATTCACGCTCACGACGAAAGAATTGCGCTTTCCGTCGCCCAGCGGACCCGTGAGCGAGCCCTCCAGCGACCGCCACTGCGCGGGAGGGCGCGTGGCGGCGAAGGCATTGCGCGCGTCCAGGCGATGGTCCCGGAACTGGAAATTCAACGTCCCGTGGAAATCCTGCGTACCCGCTTTGGTGATGATCTCCAGCCGGCTGCGGCCGGGCCGGAAGAACTCCGCCGAGTAGGGATTCTGGTTGATGCGAACTTCCTGGATCGCCGACACCGAGACGCTCATGTGCGAGCCTTCCATTCCATCCACTACCAGGCTGGGGCCGTTCGAGCCCAGCGCCGCGGGATCGAGGAAGCGGGACACGGCGCCAATCACGTCGTGAGCCAGCGCCGGCAGATTGTCGAGCGCGGTCCGGTCGACCAACACCACGTCCAGATTGCCGGCGGTGTCCGGGCTGACTTCGAGGGCCGGTTCCCGCACATCCAGCTTCTGTTCGAGAACCGCCAGAGAGAGCCGGATCTGCAGGGGCGATGGGGATCGCGCGCCCACCCGGACGGAGGTCGTGAAGGGGCGAAAACCCGGATGCTGGATCTCGACCTGATAGCGCCCGGACGATACATTCTCAAACAGGAATCGTCCTTCCACGCCGGAGAGTGTGCGGACGCGACTTCCGTCCGGGCGTTGGAGCGCCACGGCGGCTCCGGCCACAAAGACGCCGCTCGAGTCGTAGACGATCCCGGAAATCGAGGGCCGGTTGTCCTGCGCGAACAGGGTCGAAACCACCAGGTAAACCCGGAGAGCGTGCCTTAGTCCTGTCATCCGCGGTCCCCGAGAAAGCTCGCCAGGCGCTCCATCGCCGGCTCGAGCACGGACCGGTCCGCGGCGTAGCAGATCCTCACCGAGCCCTCGCCGCCCGCGCCGAACGCGACGCCCGGCGCGATCCCGACCTTGTGGGTTTCCAGCAGCCGCCGGCAGAAGTCGAACGAATCGCCCAGCCCTTCGATACGAGGGAACAGGTAGAAGGCGCCATCCGGCTTGGGCACGGTGACGCCGGGCATGGAAGCCAGGGCCGCGAGGCAATAATCGCGATTTCGCTTGAGCTGCCTCAGCAGGCGTTCCAACTCGGCCTCGCCCTCCTCGAGCGCCGTCTCGGCGGCCTTTTGGGCGAAGCTGGGCGCGTGGGAAATGATGAATTCGTTGAGTTGGGTCGCCTTCAGAGCCAGATCGCGCCGCGCTACCAGCCAGCCGACGCGCCAGCCGGTCATGCAGTAGCTCTTCGACATCGAGTGGACAACGCACACGGCGTCGTCGCGCGAGGCCAGCCGCAGAATCGACGGCACCGGCTCCCCCAGCCGCTCCCCGGCGTAGTAAAGCCGGTCATACACTTCATCCGCTATTAGCCATAGCCCGTGCCGCCGGCTGAAATCGAGCAGTTGGCGCTGCTCGGCGGCCGTCGCCACCCAGCCCAGTGGGTTCGAGGGCGAAGTATAGAGCAGCAGCCGGGTGCGCGCGCCCACGCTTCGCTCCAAAGCGTCGAAGTCGATGGTGTAGCGGTCGCCGCACAACGGATGAGCCACCTGGCGCGGCATCGCATTGGCCATGGCGATAATGGCCGAGCCGTTGGGCCAAGCCGGCGTCAGCACCAGTGCCTCATCGCCCGGATCGAGCACGCAGCGGATCGCCACGTTCAGGGCCTGCACCCCCGAAGCCGTCACTACAATCCCGGTCTTCGGATCGATCTCGACGCCCTGCGCCGTGCAATAATGCCGCGCGATGGCCCGCCGCAGCGACGGCAGCCCGGCATTCTCGGTGTAGAAGGTGTACCCGTCGGCCAGCGCCTGGATGGCGGCGCGCTTGATATACTCCGGCGTGGGCTGATTCGACTCCCCGAAGTACAGCTTCAGCACACCATCCATGGCCATCGCCATCTCCGCCAATTCGCGGATACGCGAGTGAGGCACGGATTCGACGGACCGGGCGAGTGTGGGCACTCTTGCTATTGTGCCATGGCCTACTGGACCCGCAGAGTCGCCGGATTGGCCCGCACGCCGCCCACCGTGAACACCAGCGGCTGGTCGCCCAGCGGCGCGTCGGGCGGGATACGGTAGTTGACCTGAATGACACCGGCGACTCCCAGCGGGATTCCGGCGAACAGGACTTCGGCGGGGAGACCGGCCACCGTCACCGTGACCGGCGCAACGGGTTTGGGCAAGCTTTCGAGCGTGCCGTCGAAGGCCGGACCGGCGCCGGAGGCCACGCGAGGCGAGACCGCGCCCACCCCGGTCAAGTAAGCGATCAGGATGTCGTCGCGCACCCCGGCGGGCTGGGGCGAGGGCCGCGTGCCGTCGGACGTATACACGCCCGGGGCCAACCCGACCAGGTCCACGGCGGCCGCCAACTCCCGGCCCTCCACATTCACGGTCACCGTCGCCCGTCCGAGCGGGATCTCATAGGGAATCTGGGCGTTGATCTGCCCCGAAGCGACATAGTAGAGCGGGCACAGCACATTGTTGATGCGCACGGTCGCGTTCCGCATGGTGTAGGGGAGCGGCAACTGCTGCGCCAGCTCCTCGCCGCCCGCCATGTTCAGGCCGTAGATGGTGAAGAGCATGCCCGGCGCCAGCGCGCCCAGATTGCTGGCCGAATTCACCACTCTACTGGTGGTAAAGGTCGGACGCGCTCCCGCCGTGGGACCGATGGTGAGGGCGATCGGAATCTGGGCGGGATTCACGCCCGCCGCTTCCACGATCAAGGTCGCCGTGAACCGGCCCGCCGAGTATCCCGCGGCTGAGCCCGTCACTGTAACAACTCCGGCGCCCACGCCGGAGAGCGGGAAGGCCGTGAGCCAGTTGCGCGCCGTGCCGTCGTAGACCACCCGGGCCGACCAGGCCAGGGATCCGGCATCCACCGCGGCCACCGCGCTCAGCGCCTCGGGCCGCCCGGCTGCCGCCGAGAATGCCAGACGCTCGGGCAAGGCCCTCAATCCCACCGCTTGGGCCGGCGCGCCGACAAACCGGGCCGACGCCGTCACCAGCACGTCATTGCCCTGATCGTCGCGCCCGCCCACTTCAAAGTCGAGCGTCGCCGGAACTCTCACGCTCCGCCAGCAGAGCGAAGCGCTCAACCTGCCCGACGGATCCAGGCGCGTCTTCTGAAACCACTTGGGGATCTCCGAAGACAGATCGAAGCCGCCCGCCACCCAGCGGTTCAGCGTCACGCCTATCCCGGAACCCTCGGTGACCAGCACGTCGTGCTTCCAGGCGCAGATGTCCGAGCTCGGATCCTGCGGAACCGGGTTGGGCGAAACGGTCGCTTTCAGAGTCGCCTGAACGCGCTTGCCGAGGAAGCGCGCCGTGATCCTCAGACTCCAGGCCTGTCCCGTTGCATCAGCGCCCGCGAACTCGAACACGCGGTCGGACGGAACGGTGATGCCGCGCGCGCGAATTCCGGTGCTGATCGAACCCAAGGGTGCAAGGCGGTCCGTGCCGAACCACTCCTTGATCCGGTCCGAGTAATCCGTGCCATCGATCTTGAACTGGATGAGCCGCGTCTCCACGCCGCCGGTCTCGGTGACGCGCACGTCGTAGAACCAGCTAAAGCCCTCCGAGTCCGCGGCCTGCTCGTAGACCGGGTTGGGATCGACGCGCGCCGTCACCGTCGCGCGCGTGACCGCGATATCGGCCCGTACCCCGATGGTCAGTGGCAGCGCCGTGCCCGCGTTCAGCGCGATGGATGCCGTGTAGCTGCCGGCGGTGAGAAAGGCCGTGGGATCGACCGTCACGTCCACCAGGGCCGGCGCGCCCGCCGCTACCGGGCCCGAGGCGCGCGCGAGGCGCACCCAGGCGGCGTTCGGCGACAGTGTAAAGGCCACCGCCGCAGCCGACGTGGTTTCGATGCGCAGGGTCTGCTGCGCCGGCGCCTGGATGACTCCGTTCAGGCCGCGGAAGGCGAGCGACTGGGGCGTCACCGTCACCGAGGGGGCGGCCGCATCCTCCAGAAACTGGCGCAGCGCCGGAAACATCACCGAAAAGCGCCCGTAGCCGGCCTCGAAATTGGCGATGTCGCACGCCGTGCCGCCCGGCGGCTCGATCGGCCCGTGGCTCAGCACCCCCACCACGCGCCCGCTATCGATGAACAAGGGCGAGCCCGACGATCCGCCTTCAATGCGCCCCTGGTTCTCCCGCACCCGGTAGAACTTGTCCGCCGGCGCAATCTGCCCGCCCACGTTGGAGGAGCGGTCCGCGCTGCGCTGGCCGAACGAAATCCTCTTAAAGGATCCCCCCGGGTGATGAATCCCGGTGAGCGAGGCGCCAAACGGCGGATCGGTAGGATCCCACCCGGCGAACCACACGTTGGCGTTGGGCACGCTGTTCAGGCGCAGCAAGCTGAAGTCTCCCTCGGACATCCCGGCGGTGACCAGCAGCCGCGCTCCGTCGATCCGTGTCGCCACCGAGCGGGTTACCGGCGCGCCGTTGCACGAAGCGGTTTCATAGAACCAGTACGTCTGGAGGCTGCGCGCTTCGTTGTCGGTGTTGATGCAGTGGTTGGCGGAGAGGAAGTAAGGAATCAGGCTGCTGCCGCGGGTGTTCAACAGCGAGCCGGTGCAGACGTAGAACTTCTGGTCGTCATCGCTCAGGTACAGCATGTGGGCGACGGCGGCGCCCGGCTGCGCCCACTGCGAGTAGCACTTGAAATCGAGCTCGCAGGGGGCCACCAGCGGCGCCCTGGAAGCCCGCGGAGGAGCCTCCCACACGTGGCCGAGCGCGTCGATCCGGAACGGCGGGGGATCGTCGCCCGCCGGCGTCTCCGGCAAGTACTCCACCGTCAGGGTGTCGCCGGCGACCGTGCCGCTCCAGAAGTCGCCGTCTTCATACAATCCCGATCCGGTGTAGGCGCTGTCCACTGCCGTTTCGGCTTCCGAATAGATCCAAACGACTCCCCTTCCCACGGAGAAGCGGCGGAAGTGCACGCGCATCGCGGCCGCGCCGGGCGAGAGCAGAGCGACGCGCCAGATCCGGCGTCCGTCCGGCAGCGTCTCCCAGGCCCCCTCTATCTGGTCCGGCAGGCCGCGCGTGGTCCCCACCGGCGTCTGCCCGAAAGCGTTGACGCTCAGCGGCGTCTCTTCCAGGGCGGGCAGCGCGAAACGGCGCGGCGCGCGGCCGGGCGCGAGCGCGCTGGGCAGCTCGGCGCGAGTTGTCCTGCGAGCGGTCTTGGCGGCCGGCACATGCAACCGGCCATCCACGGCCGGCTGGGCCAAGCCGGCCACGGAAACAACAGTAGCGATTATTATCAGGCGGGCGTACACAGCCCCATTATCGGCGATCCGCGTCGATCATTGGGCCGGCCGGCGTTGAGTCCGTCCTCCACTCAGCCTCCGGCAGCGCCTGGGCCGCGGTGTCGACGAAGCGGGCGGAAGCCGTCGCTTTGACGGTATTGCCCTGATCGTCCCGCCCGCCGATTTCGAAGGCGAGCGTGGTGGGCGCCGGCACGGTCCGCCAGCACAAAGTGGTTCGCAGCGTGCCCGAAGGATCCAGGCGCGTTCGCTGGAACCAGCCCGCGATATTCGACGACAGGTCGTAGCCACCCGCCAGCCAGCGGTTCAGGGTGACACCCACGCCCGACCCTTCGGTGATCACCACGTCGTGCCGCCAGGCGCAGCTCACCGAGGCCGGGTCCCGCACCACGGGATTCGGCGTGACCGTCAGCGTGAGAGAGGCCTGGTTGCGCGGCCCCAGGAAGCGCGGCGAGATCTGCAAGCTCCAGGTCCGGCCCGTCCCTGGGTCGGCGCCGGCGAATTCGAAGACACTGGTCTTGGGCACGGTTGTCCAGTTGGCGCGCAAGACGGCATTGAGCGAGCCGGAAGCCACGATGCGGTCGGTCCCAAACCAGGCCGGGATCTGCGCCGAGTAATCGGTTCCATCCACGCGGAACTGCGTCAGGCGGGTCTCGATTCCGGCGCTCTCGGCGAGACGCACGGTGAAGAACCAGCTATAGCCGTCCGCGTCCGGGGCTTGCTGGTAAACCGGATCGGGATCGGCGCGACCCGCCACCACCGAGCCCGCCGCCGTGACGTCGGCCCGCACGCCGATGCTCTGAGGCGCCGCCGTTCCGGCGGTGAGCGCGATCGAGGCGGCGAAACTGCCGGCCGTCCGGAGCGCCGTCGCGTCGACCGTCACGTCCACCAGAACCGGCGTGCCCGCCACCACCGAGCCCGACGCGATCGACAGTCGCACCCAGGCCGCGTTGGCGGCCAACGTAAAGGAAAGCGCAGTAGTGGACGTCGTCTCGATGCGCAGGCTCTGCGCCGCGGGGGCCTGGACGGCTCCGTTCACCAGGCGGAAGGCCAGCGACTGAGGCGTCACCGTCACCGTGGCCGCCGGAGGAGGAGCCGCCTGGTCCTCCAGATACTGCCGCAACGCCGGGAACGCAGCGGAGAAGCGGCCGTAACCGGCCTCGAAATTCGCGATGTCGCAAGCGGTCCCGTTCGGCGGATTCATGGGCCCGTAGGTCAAGCTGCCGACAATGCGCCCGTTGTCGATGTAGAGCGGCGAGCCCGACGATCCGCCCTCGATCCGCCCCTGATTCTCCCGCACCCGGTAGAACTTGTTGGCCGGCGCCACCTCCCCGCCGACGTTGGCCGTGGTGTCGGCCGCCCGCTGGCCGAAGGAGATCCGCTTGTACGATCCCCCCGGGTGATGAATCCCGGTCAGCGAAGCGCCAAAGGGCGGATCGGTGGGATCCCAGCCGGCGAACCACACCGTGGCAGCGGGAAGCGCGTTCAGACGCAGCAGGCTGTAGTCGCCCTCGGCCATCGGGGCGGTGGCCAGCAGCCGCGCGCCATCGATCCGTGTCGCCACCGAACGCGTCACCGCCGCGCCGTTACACTGCGCGGTCTCGTAGAACCAGTAAGTCTGCAGGCTGCGCGCCTCGGAGTCGGTGCCGATGCAATGGTTGGCGGTCAGAAAGTAGGGCGCCAGGCTGCTGTTGCGCGTGTTGACCAGCGCGCCCGTGCAAACGTAGAAATTCTTGTCCGCGTCGTTCAAGAAGACCATTTGGGCGACACCGCTGCCGATCTGCGCCCACTGCGAGTAGCACTTGAAGTCGAGCTGGCAAGGCGCCACCATCGGCACGTTCGACTCCTGCGGCTGCTCCATCGCCGTCCACACGTGGCCGACCGCGTCGATCTGGAAGGGAAGCGAATCGTCGCCCGGCTGGGCGGCATCGGGCAAGTACTCCACAATCAGGGTGTCCCCGGAAACCGTACCGCTCCAGAAGTCGCCATCTTCGTAGGTTCCCGATCCGGTGTAGACGCCGTCCACCGACGGATCGGCCGGCGAATAAATCCAAACCTTTCCCTTTCCCACTGCAAAGCCGCGGAAGTGAACGCGCAGCGCGGCGGCCCCGGGCGAGCGCAAGGCGACGCGCCAGATCCGCCGCGCGTCCGGCAGCGTCTCCCAGGCCCCGGCGGCCTCTCCGTCGAGGCGGCGCGTGGTCCCCACCGGCACCTGTCCATGGGCGTTGGCTCTCATCGGCTGTTCTTCCAGCGTGGGCAGCTCGACGCGACGCGGCGCGGCCGCCATTGCCAGGGCGCTGGGCAGCTCGACGCGCGCCGTCTTGCGCGCCGCCTTGGCGGGCGGCGTGTACAACCTGCCCTCTGCCGCCGGCTGAGCCCAGGCGGCGGCCGTGAAAAGGAGTGCGAGTAAGATCCGGTTGGTCCTCACAGCCCGGTTATCGAGGCTTTGCGGAAAACGTTGCGTCGCCCGGCGGGGAAGTTACACCTTCGAACTATAATGGCAGGCAGTGATCGAATTTCAAACACTCGCCGGCCAAAATGTTTTGCGCGACGCCTACGGCTTTGCCCGCCGGCAGTTGCGCCGGTTGGTCGAGACCTATCCGGACTTTTACCCCATGTACACCATGCAAGGAAGGTGGAAGCATTCCGGCGAAGCCTGGACCCACTGGTGCGATGGCTTTCTTCCCGGCATGTTGTGGATCGTCTACGCCCGGGAAGCCGAGGCGAAGGCCCCGGACGCCCGCTGGTGGCGGGAGCAGGCGATCCGCTACTCCAAGCCGCTCGAGCCGCGCAAGCTGGACCGGGATGTGCATGACCTGGGCTTCATTTTCATGTCCCCCTACTACCGCTGGTATCGCCTCACCAACGACCCGACGTTGAAGGCGGTCCTGATGGAGGCCGGCAACACGCTGGCGCTCCGCTTTCGCGAGCGGGGTGAGTACCTGCGGTCTTTCGTTTCGGAGGACTCGCTGTTCATCGACATCATGATGAACGTCGGCATCATCTACTACGCCGCCCTGGAGAGAGAAGACGCGCGGCTGATGGACATCGCCAACCGCCACTCCCTCACGTCGCGCCGGGTGCTGGTGCGCGGCGACGGCTCCACCGCGCACGAGGGCCTGTTCGATCTGGAGACCGGAGCATTCCTGAAGCAGACCACGCACCAGGGTTATCGCGGAGACTCCTGCTGGTCGCGCGGCCTGGCCTGGGCGCTTTACGGATTCAGCACCTGTTACGGCTACACGCGCGATCCGCGCTTTCTGCAAACCGCGCAGGCCTGCGCCGACTTCTACATCGAGCGCACGCCCGCCGACGGCGTCCCGCCCTGGGACTATGACGCGCCCCCGGAGAGCCGTAGCCAGGTGGACACTTCCGCGGCCGCCATCGCCGCCGCCGGCCTGTTCCGCCTGGGAGGCCTCAGCCCGGACTCGGCCAAAGGGCTGCTCTACGACAATGTCGCCCGCCACATCGTCGCCTCTTTGTGCCGCAATCTGGCTCAGCCCGACGCGGAGTGGGAAGGCATCCTCAAAGCCGGCGTCTATCACATCCACAAGAAGCTGGGAGTGAATGAGAGCGTGATGTGGGGAGAGTACTTCCTCATGGAGGCGCTGGACGCGGCGCTGGGGGATTGAAGGTGCTAGGTGTTAGGTGTCAGGTGTTAGCTGCCGCCCCTAACACCTGGCGCCTGACACCTGACACCTTCACAGCCCCACCCCCACCATCGAACCCCGATCGCGCACGAACAGGGTGTTGCCCACCAGGGTCGGGGTGGTCCAACACTGCTTATCCATCAGATGGACCTTGGAAATCACCTGCAATCCTTGCGGGGAGACGGCGGCCAGCGCGAGGTTGCCGTCTTCGTCCAGCACGATCAGGCGATCGCCGGCGCGGACGAGGCCGGCCTTGGGAAACGCGCGGTCCTGCCAGAGGACTTTGCCCGTTAGAATGTCGACGGCAGTGAGCGGCGCGGGTCCAAAATCGCCGCTCGAGAAGTACACCGTGCCGCCGATGCGGATGGCGTTGCCGTGGTGCAGCCGGACTCTGGGGCTGTGCCACAATTCCTTCACTACGGTTCTCTTGCCGTCTCGCCAAAGCTGGAGCGCGCGAGTGCCGGCGTTGTAGGCCGAGGAGAGAAACAACAGGTTCCCTTCGCCCCACAGCGGCGTCGCGACGTTCAGGCCGTAGTCGGCGACGTGCGGGTGGGTCCACAGCAGATCGCCGTTGTTGGGATCGAAGCCCGCCACGGTGCGGCTGAAGACCATCACCACCTGGTCCTGGCCATCGACGTGAATAAGCAGCGGCGTCGAGTAGGCGGCATTGAAGTCGTGTTTGCGCCACAGTATCCCTCCGTCCCGTTGGGCGAGGGCGGCGACAGCGTCGCCCTTGCCGCCGGCCGGCGCCAGGATCAGATGCTTGTAGGCGATCAGGCTGGAGGCAAGACCGTAATGAGGAATGCCGCCGCGAGCGCCGCCATAAATGTCACGCTCCCAGGCAAGCTGCCCGGTCTTCTTCTCAAATGCATGCAGATGGCCGGTGACGCCTATGGTGTACACGCGGTCGCCGGTGACCAGCGGAGTGGCGTGCGGGCCATGCCGTCCGCCGTCGCCGTTAAAGGGCGCGCGGTAGGAGTACTCCCAGACGGTCTTGCCGGTAGCGGCGTGGGCGGCCAGCACCCTCTCCTCGCCGAGGCTCCGGTACATGGTGTAGAGCAGGTTGCCGTCGACCGCGATGCCGGAGTAGCCCTCCCCCAGCTCACGCTTCCATAGTAGCTTGGGACCCCCGTTGGGCCAGGCCTTGGCCAGTCCCTTTGCCGGAACCTGGAAGTTAGCATTGGGTCCGCCGAATTGCGGCCACTCCAGCGCGGCGTAGGCGGCCGCCATGGCCGGGAGCAGGAGCCAGAAACGTCTCATTTGCACAATAGACGCCCGAAGCCCGGATTTGTTCCCGTTCAGTCGACCGCCGACTCGCGCACCCGCGAGCGATACGCCTGGCGCGCGAACTCGTAGGCGCGCTCCGCTTCGCCGCGCTCTTCCAGACGGATTCGCGGCGATTTCTGGTTCCAGCAGAGATCGACCGCCTTCAGGCACCACTCGGCGCTCTTGCGGGAGGCTCGCACCGGCTGGCCGCCCACCAGCGCGAAGATCGGATTGGTGTGCGACGACGGCAGAATGCGCAGCGCGATCCAACTGCTGCGCTCCACCTGGTAGTCGAACTCGACCGGCCGTTCCACGCCGTCCGCCTCGATTTCCCGGCGCGCCACTGCGCGGCCGTTGACGATCAGCTCCACGGGCGCCTTGCGGGAGGCGCCGATGCGCGCCCGCTCCAGGTCCCAATACGGCTTCTGGTCGTACCGCAGCCGGCGGATGGACTCATCCGGCTGCTCGTCGAGCAGCGCCGCCACCCGCGCGGTGACGCGCACGCGGCCCGGCCCGTCCAGCTTCACCTCGCTCGAGCCGGACCCCATCTCCACGCCGTTCACGCGGAAGTCGAGGAGGTGGCTCTTGCCGTCGGACACGTAGTTGCGGCCCTCGCGGATGCCCAGCACCCAGTCGCGATAGTCGTGGGAGTCTTTCTGGCGCACGTAGCTGCGCCCCAATCCGACGCGCTCTCCGTAGATGCAGGGGAAGTCGGTTTCGCCGCTGATCCGGGTGCGATAGCCCACGTTCAGGGTGTGATACCAGATATTCAGCTCCCACACCGAAGGCGTATCCACGGTCGAGATGAAGTCCACCAGGTCGTGCGTAACGCCCACGATGAACTCGTTGGCGCCGATGCCGTCAAACGGCGGCAGCTCGTCGGTAGGCAGTTGATCGGTCTTCACCATGAGGCCCCACCCGGAGTGCGCGAAGCCGGTTACGGCGTCCTGCGCTTTTCCCCAGCGGAACACTGGAATGCCCCAACTGGGCCAGTCCTCGATGCGCTTGGAGCCCGGGTAGTCCTGTTCCTTCAGCCCCAGCAGGCAGATGTGGCCCGTGTGGCTGGACGGAAAGCCGGACACCTCCACGTC
>JACOSH010000282.1 GCA_016178945.1 Acidobacteriota bacterium | reverse complement strand
GAGTCACGACTCCGGGCCGGTCCGCGAGGCGGCGTTGGAGCGCTTCGATCTCCATATCCCGGCCCACGAAGGAAGGCTGGGGAACCGCAACGAAGGCCGGCTCCAGCGGCGGCGGGCGCAGTTCCAGGAGCCAGCGCTTGATGAGGCGAAAGCCTGGCAGCGGATCTCGCGTCAGGTCGAAGAAATTCCTCCGCCGCAGCAGCTCGGGGAACTTGCATTCCTCGATCAGAACCGTCGCCAGCTCGACGCCCGCCGCTTTGGGTTGCGTAAACAACACCGGCTCCCATTGCGCGCGATCCCAGCGTGGGGGTATGGCGGCCGGCGAGAGGCACAGGAGGATAACGTCGGCGCTGAGCGCCTCTTCAGCCTTCGAGAGGATGGTCTCACCGGCTCCGATCTCTCCGTCCGGGCGAAAGATCTTGACGCCGGCGCCTTGCTCCAGAAAATCGCAGAGGGCCCCGACCCGGGCGGCGTCCGAGGGAGCGTAGCACGGGAAGAGAGCCGGCGCGGTGACCATCTGGGAACCAATGATACAGTTATAACTGGTTCTCAGGCATGGAAAAACACGTTCGCTTCGGCGTTGCGGGCCGGGAGTGTACCGGTGTTCTGGACGGCGGCACGGTGTACGAAACCGGCGGCCTTTTTTCGACCCAGCGCGGGACGGCGTATCCGGTGGACGGCGTGAAGCTGCTGGCGCCGATGCGGCCCTCGAAGATTGTCTGCGTGGGACGAAACTATCGCGATCACGCCAAGGAACTGGGCAACGAAGTCCCGGGCGAGCCGCTGATCTTTCTGAAACCGCCGTCGGCGATCGTGGCCTCGGGCGACGCCATCGTCTATCCGCCGATCACGCAGTCGGTGCACCACGAAGGGGAGCTGGGCGTGGTGATCGGCCAGCGGGCGCGCCATGTGCCGGCCGAAGAGGCCTGGAACTGCGTGTTCGGCTTCACTTGCGTCAACGACGTCACGGCGCGGGATCTGCAGAAGAAAGACGGCCAGTGGACGCGCGGCAAGGGCTTTGACACTTTTTGCCCGGTGGGGCCGTGGATTGTGCGCCGCCAGGACGTGGTCTTCCAGGAGCTGAGGGTGCGCACGCTGCTCGATGGCCAGGTGCGCCAGGACGGCTCGGTGAGGGATATGATCTTCCCAGTCAATGTTATAATTGCGTTTGTTACTCAGTTCATGACGCTGGAGGCGGGCGATTTGATCGCCACCGGCACTCCGTCCGGCGTCGGGGCCATGCTGCCGGGTTCCACCGTGGCGGTGGAGATCCCGGGTATCGGGGTGCTGACTAACCCGATCGTCAAAGGATAACGATATGAAGTTTTTCCTCGACACCGCGAATCTGGACGAGTTGAAGAAGGGCGCCAGTTGGGGCGTCGTCGACGGCGTGACGACCAATCCCTCGCTTATCGCCAAAGAAGGCCGCGACATCAAGGACCAGGTCCGCCTGATCTGCGACATCGTGGACGGAGACATCAGCGCCGAGGTGGTGGCCACCGAGGCCGGGGAGATGATGCGGGAGGGCAGGGAACTGGCCCGGCTCCACCGCAACGTCGTGGTGAAGTGCCCGCTGACCCGGGAAGGCATCAAGGCGACCAAGGCGTTGAGCCAGGAAGGCATCCGCGTCAACGTGACGCTGTGTTTCTCGCCGGCGCAGGCCCTGATCGCCGCCAAGGCAGGCGCTTACATCATCAGCCCGTTCGTGGGGCGGCTGGACGATGTGGGCCACATCGGCATGGACGTGATCCGCGACATCGCGACGATTTACAAGAACTACGGATTCAAGACCCAGATCCTGGCGGCCTCGCTGCGCCACACGCTGCACGTGATCGAGGCGGCGCGGGCCGGGGCGCACATCGGCACGATGCCGTTCAAGGTGCTGGACCAGTTGTTCAACCACCCGCTCACCGACAAAGGGCTGGACCAGTTCCTCAAAGACTGGAACAAAGTGTTCCAGGAGGCGCCGGTCGCGCGGTAGTGGCTCCACATGGCGGGCGACATGCCGCAACTGGCGGTTCTCTGCGTCGCGGCGGCTGTCCTGCTCGGCGCCGCGAGCTGGCTGCTGCTGCGGGGGTTGCGCGATCCGCGCGATCGCGAACGCCGCCGCCGCATCCAGGTGAACCGGAAGGGCCGCATGGGCGACGCCCTTATCACCGACTTTCGCGACCCGATTGTGTTCTACTCTTACGAGGTGCGCGGGGTGGCCTACACGGCATCCCAGGATCTGACCGGACTGATGGATCGCGTGCGGGCCGGAGGGGTCCGCTTGATCGGACATGCCGGTCTGAAGTATCATCCGCGTAATCCGGCCAACTCCATCCTGATTTGCGAGGAGTGGAGCGGCCTGCGCGGTCACAGCCAAAAGGAGAAACAAGTCTCATGAAGAAGTTTCAGACGATCGCGGCCACGGCGGTGCTGGCGGCCGCGCTGGGCGCCGCCGGCCTGGCGGCGGCCAACAAATACGGGACGCCCAAGACCATCATCCACGTGGTGACGATTCTCTGGAAGGCCGACTCCACGCCGGAACAGCAGCAGGCCGCGCTGGACGGAGTGAAGAAGATGGCCGCGGAGATCCCAGGGATCAAGAACGTGTGGATTCGGGGGACGAAGGTGCAAGGAACCGGGCCGCGAGGCAAGGACGGCTCGCCGGGCCGAAGCTACCAGTCGGCTTTTGTGATCGAATTCGAGGATCAGGCAGCCGCGGAGCGCTATGCGGAGCATCCGGCTCACGAGGCGTGGGGGAAGATCTACCTGCCGGTCCGCGAGCAGAGCACCTCGCACCAGGTGACGAACTAGGACCCGGTAGCAGGTTGCAAGGAGATCATGCGATGAGGTTCACCTTTTGGTTACTCGCCTTTGTGGCGCTGGCGCAGGACAACAAGCCGCAAGAGGTGGAAAAGCTGGCGCCCTACTATCCGACTCCCGAGACCATCGTTCAGAAGATGCTGCAGCTTGGAGAGTTGAAGCCGGGCGAGAAGATGTTCGACCTGGGCTCGGGCGACGGGCGCATCGTGATCATGGCCGCGGAGAAGTTTCGCGCCAACGCGGTGGGCGTGGAGTGGGACAAGGAGCTGTACAAGCAGAGCACGGACAAGATCCAGTCCCTGCGGCTGCAGAAGACCGCCAAGATCATCAACGGCGACATCATGCAGCAGGACTTCAGCTCGGCGGACATGATCACCGTGTATCTGCTGCCCAACTCGAACGACAAGCTCCGGCCCATCCTGGAGAAGCAATTGAAGAAGGGCACGCGCATTGTGTCGCACGACTTCGCCTTCAAGGATTGGAAGCCGGAGAAAGAAGAAACCATCGACGACGACGGCGAAGGCCGCAGTCACACCCTGTATCTATACCGGAGATAAAGCCATGCGAGTTTCGATCGGGCTACTGGCCCTGACGAGTATTGCCGCGGCGCAACCCGCCGGCGACTGGGTGAACCCAGTCAAGAAGGTGCTGGGCTCGGGCGGCGTGGTGTTCGGCGGCACCGTCACGGCGGCCAATCTGGACACGGCCAGCGTGATGGCCAATGCCGGCTTCGACTTCCTGTGGCTGGAGGGCGAGCACAGCCCCCTGACCCTGGAGACGATGCGGAACATGATCCTGACCACCCGCGGATTGAAGGCGGTGCCGTTCACGCGCGTGCCGGTCAACGAGCTGTGGACCGCCAAGCGCATGATGGACATCGGCAGCCTGGGCGTGATCTTTCCTTTCACCAGCACGCCGGAGCTGGCGCGCCAGGCGGTGCAGGCCTGCAAGTACCCGCCGGAAGGACTTCGCGGGGCCGGACCGGGTCTGGCCACGATGCGCTGGCCCGCACCGGGGGGCTACCCGCAGTGGGCCAACAAGAACATCATGGTGATCATCATCATCGAGCAGAAGAAGGCCATCGACCAGATCGAGGAGATCGCCTCGGTGCCGGGCATCGACGTGATGTTCATCGGCCTGAACGACCTGTCGTACTCCTACGGAGTGGGCGGCAAGACTGACGCTCCGGTGGTGCAGGAGGCGGTGAAGAAGGTTCTGGCCGCGGCGGGCAGGCACAATATCCCGGTGGGCGGGCCGGCCGGGAATCCGGCGCAGATCAAGAAGATGATCGCCGAGGGTTTCCGCTTCATCCAGGGGCCGAGCGATCTTAGCCTGCTGCAAACCGCGGCGCGCGACTTTTTTGGTAGCTTGAAGAAAGAAGGAGTGGAACGAAAGGAGCCCATTCCCCTCTATTAACGTGGCTAGCGAATCCTCGGCGGAACGCGATCGGCTGGCCTTCTATCTGACGGTAACGCGGGCGGTGATGGCGGCCGCCTGCCTGGCCTTTCAGCTCTTTCTGGCGCCGGTGGGCTCGCACCTGGTGACGGCGGCCATGGGCGTCTACGCGCTGTCCAGCTTTTTCGCCGTCACCAAGAGGTTCGGGTTCCGCGGCACCTGGGGCCGGCTGACGCTGTGCATCGACGGCGTGTTCTTCATGGTGTTGGCGAGCTTTGGGGCGCCCGAAGCGGTGTGGCTGGCGCCGCTCTTCTATCTGTACCTGCTGGCGGCGGCCGTCTCCATGTACGGGGCGCGCGAGGTGGCGCTGATCGCGGTGGCCTGTACTCTGTTTTTCGCCACCAATGCGCATCCGGGGCCACAATATGTGTTGCGCGAGACCATCCTGGTGGCCAGCGCGTTCTCGGTGGCCTATGCGCTGCAAAAGAGCCGGCTGCAGAAGCGCGTGGATGAGCTGGCCGAGCGGGCCGACCAGCTCCGCCTGGCCGCCGAAACGGCGCGGGAATCCGAACAGCAGCGCATCGCGGCGGATTTCCACGACGGGCCGCTGCAGCTCATGATCAGCTTCCAGATGCGCCTGGAGATCCTCAGGAAGCTATTCGAGAAGAGCCGCGAGGCGGGCATGGAGGAGCTGGCGCAGCTCCAGGAGATCAGCCGCACGCTGGTGCGCGACCTGCGGACGTTCGTGCGCACCATGCGGCCCCTGGATGTGGACGGGGCGGGCCTTTCGGCCGCCACGCGGCGCCTGGTGGAGGAGTTTCAAAAGGAAAGCGGCATCCCGATCACCTTTGTGGGCGGCGACCGGCCCTTTTCGGCCGCGCCGGAGACCTGCACCGACGTGCTGCAAATGATCCGCGAGGCGCTCAACAACGTCCGCAAGCACGCCAAGGCGACGCGGGTGGCGGTGGCGCTGGAAAAGGTGGGCAAGATCCTGGAGGTCTCGGTGGACGACAACGGCGTGGGCTTCCCCTTCAGCGGCACGTACTCTCTGGACGAGCTGGAGCTGCTGCGGATGGGACCGGTCAGCTTGAAGCGCCGCGCGCGCTCGCTGGGAGCGGAGATGCTCCTCGAATCGCGCCCCGGCCGCGGCGCCGGGCTGAAACTGAAGATCCCGATTTAATGTCCTCCTTCCGAATCCCTTTTGCCTTTTGCTTTTTGCCTTTTGCCTTTTGCCTTTTCTCGTGCGCGCCCTATGCCACCTTCACCCTTCCACCTCTCCCGCCTGCGTCCGCGCCCCGCGCGATTCGCTGGACCCCCCAACCGGAGCCTGTCCTGGCGCGCGGGGATTGGGATTCGCACGACGCGCTCAATCCGTCCGTGGTCGTCAAGGATGGCGTCTATTACAACTTCTATTCCGGCTATGACGGCAAGGCCTGGCACACGGGTCTGGCCACCTCCGGGGACGGCATCGCGTGGCGCAAGCAGGGGCGCGTGTTGTCGCCCGACGCGGCCACCTGGGAAGGCGATTACATCGCCGCCAACGGCGGGGCCCTGGTGGTCCAGGGCGAGTTTTTCTACTGGTATCACGCCGGGCCGCGCGAGCGGCCGCAAGTGGGCCTGGCGCGGTCGCGCGACGGCAGGCAGTGGCGCAAAGAACCCCGTCCGGTGCTGAGCGCGGGCCCGCGCGGAAGCTGGGACGAGCGCGGCGTTGCGGACCCGAACGCGATCCAAGTGGACGGCGTCTTCTACCTCTACTATCTCGGGCAGGACCGGGCGCGGCGCCAGCGGCTGGGGGTGGCCCGCAGCTTGGATGGTCTGCGCTGGGAGAAGCTGCGGACGAATCCCATCCTCGAAGATGAGAACGGGCTGGGCGAACCGGCGGTCTGGAAGTCGCACGGCCGCTACTGGATGCTCTACACCGCCCGTGCCAGCAACGAGCAGCGGCGGCTGGGCCTGGCGCAATCGCGAGATGGGGTGGTCTGGGAAAAGCTGCCCGGCATGTACGCGGGCAGCCAGGCCTGGAACAGCCAGGTACTGTGCGACCCCACGGTTGTGGTTGCCGGCGATCGCGTCCGTGTTTGGTTCGGCGGCGGCGACGCCGCCTCCCCGGACGAGAACCTGCACGGCCAAATCGGCCTGGCCACCCTCGCCTTCAACTTTTGACATTTGGCGTTCGACTTGCTTTTCTGGAAGGTATGACTCTGCTCGTCCGCTCCGCCGCCGCGACGGCCGCCGGCCTGGCGCTGATGGCGGCCTTCTCGGCCCAGGAAGCTCCCAAGCGCTGGTACAAGGGAAATCTCCACACGCACACGCTGAACAGCGATGGCGACTCGCTGCCCAAGACCGTGGCGGAGTGGTACAAGGGCCACGGCTATCAGTTCCTGGTGCTGTCGGATCACAACTACCTGACCCCGGTGGAGCCCTTGAATCAGGACCTGGCGGTGGCGGACAAATTCCTGCTGGTTCCAGGCGAAGAGGTGACGGATCGCTTCGGGTCGCAACCGGTGCACGTGAACGGGTATGGGCTGGGCCAACTGGTGGAACCTACGGGCGGCGAGAGCCTGATCGCCACGGTACAGGGGAATGTGGACGCGATCCGCGGCGCCCGAGGGCTGCCCTCGGTGAACCATCCCAACTTCGGATGGGCCATGACCTCCCAGGATCTGGCGGCCATCGGGAATCTGCGGATGCTGGAGGTCTACAACGGTCATCCGATGGTGCACAACCGGGGCGGGGGCGGAGCGGAGTCTCTGGAAGAGATGTGGGACGCGCTGCTCACGGGCGGCAAGAAGATCTATGGGATCGCCGTCGACGACGCCCACACCTTCAAGCGAATCGCCAAGGAGGAATCCAATCCCGGAAAGGGCTGGGTGGTGGTGCGTGCGCCGGAGCTGAGCGCCGCCAGCGTCTTGAACGCGCTGGAGAACGGAGAGTTCTACTCCTCGACGGGCGTGGAACTGGAGGACGTGCGGTCGGCGGACGGAGAGCTGCGTGTCGCCGTCAAGCCGGCCGGGAACATCAAGTACACCATCTCGTTCATCGGGGCGGGAGGCAAAGTGCTGGCCACGAGTTTCGAGCGCGTGGCGGCGTACAAGCTTCAGGACGGGGAGCCGTACGTGCGGGCGGTGGTCCGGGCCTCCAACGGAGACGACGCCTGGACCCAGCCGCTGTGGCGGTGAGCTACCAGACGGCCCGGCGGTAGTGGCGGCGGATGAGCTCGTCCTTGGTGATCAGAGGCGCGTCGTTGGCCCTGGCGTGGGCGACGATGAGACGATCGAAGGGGTCGCGCACCCAGTTCTCGCGCAGGGCTTGGCGGATCACCGTGAGAAGCGGGAGGCCGCAGACCTCCAGGCCCAAGTCGACGTTGAGCGTGTCGACAATCTCGGGTGCGGACGGCTTGACTCTTCCGATTTCCCGGAGCAGCGTCATTTCCAGGAGCACGATCGGAGAAACGCGAAGCGCATCCTGGTGGATCCGTTCCGTTGCCGGGCGGCTGAGCTTCCCGAGCTCACCCTGATACAACCATAGAGCCACATGGGTGTCGAGATAGGTCATCTCATTCGAGATTCTTCAACTCGTTCCAGTATTTCAACCAGTCCATATGGACGATGCTTTCAGGATCGCCAACGATGCAGTCCCGTTTTTTCAGGCGGCTCAACTTGTCGGGCTTCGGTTCCGGCACGATCCGGAGCACCTTCCCTTTGCGCCGCACCTCGACCGGCTTCCCGGTCTTCAGCACGCGGTCGAGGATATTGTAGATGTCGGCGCGCAATTCGGAAGGGGTGATGGGGGCTCTGGCCTTCATACGTACGTATCCGATTTTATCACGTACGACTCCCCGGCGGCGACCGCCGGTGGAGCTATCCCGTGCTCCGGCAGGCGACTCCGTGGTAGAATCGTCCCCCTATGGACAATGAACCTTCCCTTGCGGCCCAACTGTGCGCGGAATTTCTGGGGACGCTGGTGCTGATCCTGTTTGGCTGCGGTGTGGTGGCCATGGTGGTGCTGTTCGGCACGGGCACGGCCGGGGAGATCGTCAACGGGGGCTACACCAACATCACGCTGGGCTGGGGACTGGGCGTGGCGATGGGGATCTATGTGGCCGGCAAGATCTCCGGGGCGCATCTGAATCCGGCGGTCACCGTCGCGCTGGCGGCGTTTCGCGGATTCTCCTGGGCCAAGGTGCTGCCCTATATCGCGGCGCAGATGGCCGGCGCCTTTCTGGCCTCGGCGATCGTCTACTGGAACTACCTGCCGCAGTTCCACAAGGTGGACCCGCAACTGGAGCGCACAGCGGGCATTTTCGCCACCTTCCCCGCCTTTCCGCAGCAGCCGATGGCCGGGCTGTTCGACCAGGTGCTGGGGACGGCCCTGCTGGTCCTGCTGATTCTGGCCATCACCGACGAATTCAACAACCCGCCGGGCGCCAACCTGACGCCCCTGATGGTGGGGCTGGTGGTGGTGGGGATCGGGATCAGCTTCGGGTCGATGCACGGCTATGCCATCAACCCCGCGCGCGACTTGGGACCCCGGCTGTTCACGGTGGTGGCCGGCTTCAAGAACAACGGGCTCACCGACGGCAGCGGCATCTTCTGGGTGCCGATCGTGGGGCCGATCCTGGGCGGGCTGGCCGGCGCGGCTGTTTACGATTTTGGTATCCGGAGGTTCCTGCGATGATGTACTGCGGCGAGTTGCATTCTACTTCAGAGCTGGTGATTCACGTGGTCGCCAGCGACCGGGCGATCTGGCAGATCGACTTCGGGCGGCATCGAGCCGATCAGGGGTGCCGGCCCAATCACGCCCACCCGCTGGTGAGGCAGGCGCTGCGCCAGCTTCGCGAGTATTTCGCCGGAAAGCGGCGGGACTTCGATCTGCCGCTGGAGACCGGGGGGACTCCGTTTCAGGAGCGGGTCTGGCGCGCGCTGCTCAAGATCCCCTATGGGAAGACCCGGAGCTATGCCGAGATCGCCAGGGCGATTCGCGCGCCCAAGGCCGTGCGCGCGGTCGGTACCGCCAATGGAAGCAACATGCTGCCGATTGTGGTACCCTGCCATCGGGTAATCAGCACGGGCGGCGGACTGGGCGGCTATGGCGGCGGCCTGGCGGTGAAGCGCCTCCTGCTGGAGCTGGAGTCCCATGCTGCCGGAGACCGGAAGACAACAGCTCGATCGTGAGGGCTACCTGGTCCTGGAGGGACTCATGTCCGCCGGGCTGCTGGGCGAGCTGCGGGGGCGCATCGAGGAACTGTTCGAGCAAGAGGGCGAGCGGGCCGGAGCGGAGTTCAAGGTGGAGCCGGGCTCGCGGCGGCTGGCCAACTGCGTCGATAAAGGCGAGGTCTTCGAGCGGGTAATTCTCAACCGCGCGGTCCTGGAGTGCATGGAGGCGGTGCTGGGGCCCCGATACAAGTTGAGCAGCCTGAATGTGCGGTCGGCCAATCCGCACAACGGCGTGGATCAGCCGCTGCACGCCGACGCCGGCGCGGTCGCCGACGAGCAAGGCTACTGGGTGTGCAACTCGGTCTGGATGCTGGACGATTTCACGGCCCACAACGGGGCCATCCGGATGGTGCCAGGCTCTCACGCCTGGAGGAAGCTGCCGCAGGAGGCGCTCCCAGACCCGGCCGCGCCGCATCCGCAAGAAGTGCTGCTCACGGGACGCGCGGGCACAGTAGTGGTGATGAACGCGCACATGTGGCACGGCGGCACGGCCAACGTCACGAACGCGCCGCGCTGCGCGCTGCACGCTTTCTACACGCGATGGGACAAGCCCCAGCAGCAATATCAGAAGCGCCTGCTGCGCCCGGAAACCCAGGCCCGGCTTAACCCGGAGGCGCGCCGAATCCTGGCGCTGGACGACCCCCTCAACGACGAACTCAGCTCGCGGGTGACGGGGATGAGCGGGTTTCTGAAATAGGTGTCGGGCGACAGGTGTTAGCCTGGATTTCCATTTTGACCACCTACTTGATAACCTCCCCGGGATCGTCAGACGCCTTTATTCATGCGGGTTGCAGCGCATGAACACGCTCCGCAGGATCACACCCAATAGGCGACAAACAAAACCAGCCCTTTCAGCTCTCCTTTAGCACTTCTCTCAAGGTGGATTTCCAGGGATCGCGGTCACCTCAGACGGCGGCCTAATTCTGGCGCGCGAGTTGGACGAGCGTTTGGGTTTCGGTAATCTCATCACAAAACACCTGACAGACTCACGTCGAGGAAAGAACACGCAGCTTCCTCTGGCGGACCTGTGCGCCAGTCCGTTTACAGCCGGATGGCCGGCTATGAGGAACCAGCCCAATAGTAGACAGTTCCGGGTTTCGTGGCGCCCGGAAAGGGCGGAATGGGCGTCTCTTCAAAGGGTACTAGTCTGTACTGGGGGTACTGGATTTCCAAAAAAAAGCCTGCTCCCAATGGCTTCAAAAGAGGCAGACGGGGTGTATACTGCTGACGTGGAAATCCCGGATTAGGCTTCTCAGTTTTGCAGGAGGTAGATATGTTCAAACGAAATAGGCCGCACAGCACCATCGTCGCGGGTCTGCAAGTTCCCGTGGCTGTGTTGTTCCTACTGGGACTGATGACGGCAGAGGTGGCACGGGCCGAAGCCGCAACCCAGCGCCCGATCTCAGACTTTACCAGCGCCCAGGGGACGACAATGGTTTTCACCCCGCCGGCGCGTGACGTAATCGCGTGGAGCACGTGTAGCGTCTGCGTGCCCGGACTGTTCGCCTGGTTTGATTATGCGGGCAGGGCGAACGCGACCCAGTCGCTTGGACTGGGCACGGCGACAGAGGGCAGTATTACCGAGCGGCCGTTGTCCGATGGCCGGGCCGACGTGAAGGTGGTGCTGCACACGAGGAAAGCACTCAGTTGGGCGGCCGAATTCAACCCATTCAGCCCTCCGGATCCCAACACGAGTCCGCTGTTGTTTGGGTGGCGGGCACAGGATATTCTTGCCGATCCGAACAAGACAGCGGCGCTGGCAGATTCCAATTTGGTTGTGGAGTTCAAGAACACCGCGCCAGGCGCTCCCTTGCCGGACTTGGTAGACGCGTTTATTCTCGGAAATGCAAGCGCTGGGCAAGAGATCATTTCGATCTCGTTTTACGCGACCGCCTCGGGCCCACTCCACGCTAACGCCGGCGTGGCTGAAGGTACTGTTCAAGGCGAAGTTCATGGGCGCCACTGGGGATGGGTTCCCGGTAGAGCTTGTAGAGCTAAGAGCAGTGGGCAAGTGAGCGCAAAACGGGCCCGGCTTTTGACAATGCAGACGCCGTTGCGGTTGGCGGCTCCGGTGTGTCTGGCGCGTCGCTAGCCCTGAGCTAGGCGCTGGCGGGCTTGCCGCACCGCGCAACGGGGCCTGAACTGACCATCACGTGGAGATCTCCAGTTAGGTGACAGGTGTTAGGTGGCAGGTGTTAGGTGGCGTATCGGCCACCGTGCTCGCGGGTGACGGGGATGAGCGGTTTTCTGAAGTAGTCAAGTCGCCTGGCGGGCCTCGCGGCTGGCCTCCAGCGTGATGTCTTGCATGCCGAAGGAGATTCCGATTTTCTTGAGGAAGGCGGTGGGGGGCGTGCCGCCGGCGAAGATCCACACGTAGTCGTTGGGGAGCTCCTGCGATTCGCCCTGGACATCGAGAATCACCGAGTCTTCCCGGATCTCGACCGGGCTGGAGTTGAACAGGACCCGCACCTTGCCGCTGTGGATGTCCTCCTGGATGCGTTGCGCATTGCGCTCCTTGATACGGCTGAAGGACTCCTTGCGGTAGGAGAGCGTGACCTGATTGCCCTGCTGGCGTCCCAGGCCCATCGCGGCTTCAATCGCGCTGTCCCCGCCGCCGACTACCAGGATCTTGCGGTTGACATAGTGGTCCGCCTCGATGAGCCGGTACATGACTTTGGGAAGCTGCTCGCCTTTCACTCCCAGCTTTCGCGGCTCGCCGCCGCGGCCCAGCGCCAGAACGACGGCGCGGGCATGGTGCTGGCCCTGGCTGGTGGCGATGTGGAAGATGCCGTCGTCCCGGCGCTCGAGGTGGTCGACCCGCTCGCCCGTCCGGACCTTGAAGTCCGCCCGCTGGAGCACCTGGTTCCAGAACGCCAGGAGATCCTCTTTGGACAGCTCCCGCTTCTTGAACTTTCCATACATGGGGAACTCGACGGGGCTGGTCATCACGAGCTTCTGGCGCGGGTACTTGGCGACAGTGCCGCCGATCTCATCCCGCTCCAGGGTGAGGTAGTCCAGTCCGGCCTCGATCGCCCGCAACGAAGCGCTGATTCCGGCCGGACCGGCGCCTATGATGACCACGTCATGAACGCCCGGCGCGCGGTCCTGGTCCGCGAGCCGGGCGACGAGGGTGTCGATACACTGGCGGCCCTGATGGATGGCATTCTTGATCAGAGCCAGCCCGCCGAGCTCCCCGGCGATGAACAGGTTCGGGACATTGGTTTCGTATTCGGCGGTCAGGTAGGGCATATCGGCGCCCATGCTGGGGCCGGCCATGGCCATGGTGATGGCGCCCACCGGGCAGACATCCGCGCAGAGGCTGTGCCCGATGCACTTGTGTCCGTTGACGATCACGGCTTTGCCGCCGAGCATGGCCAGGACATCGCCTTCGGGACAGACCTCCGTGCACGATTGGCATCCGATACAGCGCATGGTGTCGATCTGCGGATGCTGGGCCTTGGGACCTTCCGAATAGAGTTTTCCCTTCTCGACGGCTTCCTGGGCTCTCCTGTCGCGATTGCGCAGTTTCCGGAGATACACGAGGAGCGGCACGCCGAGGACCAGCGTGTAGAAGCCGAGGCTGAGCAGAGTGTCGTTCACGAAGGCTAGTTCACTGCGACAGCCGAGCCAGGGACTCTTTCGCCCGGAGTCCGCTTTCCGAAGCCGGACCGGCCGCCACGGCCCGCTGCCAGTACTGACGCGCCTGGTCCGGCTGGTTGAGGTTGCCGTAGATGGCGCCCAGGTTGTAGAGCGCGTCGACTTGCGTCGGGTTGATGGCCAGGAGACGATTGGTCCGTGCGATGGCGCCCTGAACGTCGCCGGACTCGAACAGGGTACGCCCCAGCTCGAGGAGCGCTTCCGGATGATCGGGCTCGGCCTTGAGGATCTGTTCCAGGTGTTGGGCGGCTTCGGCGGGCTTGCCCAGTTCGCGGGCAAGCTGCGCCATGCGGAAGAGGATCGGCGCGTGGTCCGGCTTTTTCTGAAGCTCGGCTTCGAGCGATTTCATTTCATGCGCGCGATCCGCCGCCGGATTGGCCGCGACGGGCACCTCGGCTCTGGCCGCGGGTCTGGGCTTGGGCTTGTTCATCAGGGCCAGCAGCGGCGCTGAGACAATTCCCGCGGCGGCGATTGCGCCGAGCAGTTTCCGGCGATTGCTTGCGGTCATGGTTGGACTCGCCATCAATAGTACCCCAGCAGCATGACCACGCCGATGTGGACGACGACCAGAATCGAAAACGAATAGCTGAATGGCCGGTGGATCACGTGC
>JACOSH010000091.1 GCA_016178945.1 Acidobacteriota bacterium | reverse complement strand
TGGTGTATTCCATGGCCCCGAAGCTCTCCAGCGTCTTGACCACCTGCGCCACGGTGGAGCGCTTTTGCCCGATGGCGACGTAGATGCAGATCACATCGCCGCCCTTCTGATTAATGATGGTGTCGAGAGCGATGGCGGTCTTGCCGGTCTGCCGGTCGCCGATGATTAGCTCGCGCTGGCCGCGCCCGATGGGGATCATGGCGTCAATGGCCTTGATGCCGGTCTGCACGGGCTCCTTCACCGGCAGGCGGTCGACCACGCCGGGCGCCAGGCGCTCGATGGGGTTGAACTTCGAGGTGTGGATCGGACCTTTGCCGTCGATGGGCTGGCCCAAGGCGTTCACCACGCGGCCGATCATCTCTTCGCCCACCGGCACCGACATGATGCGCGACGTGCGCTTGACCTCGTCTCCCTCCTTGATTTCGGTGGGGTCGCCGAGCAGCACCGCGCCGACCTGATCTTCTTCCAGGTTCATGGCGATGCCGGCAACGTTGTGCGGGAACTCGATCAGCTCGCCGGACATCACCCGTTCCAGACCATGGATGCGCGCGATGCCGTCGCCCACCGAGATCACCGACCCGGTTTCGGAAACGTCAATCGCGCCTTCGTAGTTCTCAATTTCCTCGCGCAGCACGCGAGAGATTTCATCTGCCCGAATATGAGCCATAAACCCCCAAAAAGGTGTCGGGTGCTAGGTGTCAGGTGTTAGTTGCCGCCCTAACACCCGACACCTGACACCTAACACCTGCTCACCCGGCGGCCAGCCGCCGGGTGAGCGTCTGCAACTTTCCTCGCACCGAACCGTCGTAGACGGTGGATCAGATGCGGGCGATCACGCCGCCGATCAGGTCCGCGTCCACCGTGACGCCGACCGCGACCTGCTTTCCGGTGGCGGCTTCCAAGCCCTGCACCATCGACTGGCGTTGGGTTTCCGTTAATTCCCGCGCGGCGGTGACGTCAACCCGCAGGATGCCCATGCGCTCGTTGATCGACTTCTCAAAGGCGTCCAGGATGTCCCCCATCGACGCGGCGCGACGGTGGTCGATGAGCACTTTCAGAAAATTGCGCGCAATCCGGGACACCGACAGCGCCTCCGCCAGCCGCTCCACCACGGCTCTCTTGCGGGCGGGCGCTACAGCGGGCGAAGCCAATACCTGGCTCAATTCGCCCGAACCCGCCAACATGTCCTGGAACTCGCGCAGCTCTGCCAGGAGACGGGCCGGCTCGATCCCCGCGGACGGAGAGAGCGCCACATCCACCAGGGCCCGGGCGTATCGGGAAGCTACCGCGGCTGGCATATCGCTATCACCATCACTCGACCGGTCTGATGCCCGAAGCGAAGGCGCGCACCAGCGCGTCCTGATCGCCCGGGGTCAGGCGCTGCTGGATCTTCTGCCGCGCCAGTTCGATCGCCAGGCGTGCGGCATGACGCTTCAAATCGGCCTGGGCCGCCTTGAGGGCGGAAGCGAGATCCTGGTCGGCTTGCGCCTGAATCTTGGCCAGTTCCCGCGCGGTCTCCTGGCGGATGCGCTCTCCTTCGGCGGCGGCCTCGTTGTGCGCGGCCCCGCGAAGCGCCTCGATTTCCGCGCCCAGGTTGGCCATCATCTTTTCGATTTGGGCGCTGCGCGCTTCGGCGTCGGCCCGGGCTTGCCTGGCCTCTTCCAGGCCTCGGCGGATTTCCGCCGAGCGCGAGGCGAAAAACGGGCCGGCGTTCTTAACGATGAGGAAACCCAGGGCGCCGGCCAGCAGAGCGAAGTTGGCCCACTTCCAGAGCGTCAAATCGGGTTCTGGAGATTCGGCCGCCGTTCCGTGCTGTTCGGCGGTGGCGGCGGGCTCCTGGGAGTACAGACTGGAGCCGAGCAGCAGGACCGCGATCAGCAGACCGGCGAATGGCTTCAAGCCGCCCTCCGCCCGAGGATCGAGGCGGCGATCTGCTCGGAGAGCGCCTCGCTGTCCGCCTCGAGCTGCCGGGTCAACAAGGCCGCCTCGCCGCCCAGCGCGGCCTTGGCTTCGGCCACGGCGCTTTCGGCGCGCGCGCGCGCTTCGCGGATGGCAGCCGCCTTGGCGTCCTGCATCTGGCGGCGGAGCTGCTCTTGTTCGCGATACATGTCCGCGCGGGCCGCCCGGATGGCCGCCTCGTGTTGAGACGCTTTTTCCTGTGCCGTCCGCAGACTGGCCTCGGCCGCCTGGCGGGCGCCCTCGGTCGCCTCGCGACGAGCTTCCAACACCTTCTCCAGCGGCTTGAAGAAGGCGAACTTCAGGTAATAATGGAGGAAAACAACAATGACGAAAGTGGGGAGCGCCTTCAGAAGGAGTTCGCCGAGGGCGTGCAGAGTTTCGTCCATGAATTCAGTGCGGGAAAAACTGGATGCTTGGTAACTCAACAACTTAGCATAGCTGGGAGGCGGGCGTCAACCGGAGAGGCCCTCGCGGATTCCTCAAACCACGTCGGCGAAGGAGCGGCGCAGTTTGTGGAACCACGCGTGGCCGCCGATGAACAGCGCCGCCGAAAAGACCCAAAGTTTCCAGAGCGATGTCCAGGCGGGCGCTGCGCCCTCCAGCAGGATGGCCCGGTAGGCGCGCACCAGCGCGAACAGCGGGTTCTTGGAGAGCAGCGGCAGGGCCGTCGCGGGCAGGCTGGCCTCGGGATAGCAGATGGGGGTGAGGAAGAACCACAGTGTCAGCAGGAATCCGATCATCTGGCCCAGGTCCCGGACGAAGACACCGAGTGCGGCCAGGAACCAGCACAGGCCCAAGGTCAGCAGAACTTGCGGGACCAGCAGAGCCGGCAGCCAGACCGCGGTGGCGGGAATCGCTCCTCGCGTCAGCGCCAGGGCAAGTGCAAAAAGTCCCAGCGCGATGGCCTGGGTCGTCAGACCAGCCACCGTCAGGTTGACGGGCAGCGTCTCCACCGGAAACACCAGCTTCTTCACGAAATTGCGATGCTCCAGCAGGACTGAAGGCGCGCGGCCGGCGGCCTCGCTCAGCGCCAGCCAGGGCAGCATTCCCGCCAGGAAGTACATCACGAATCCGGATCGGCTCGGATCGCCCGGGAAGCGGGCCTGGAGCACGATGCCGAACACGAAATAGTAGGTGAGCATCAGGAGCAGGGGAGTGATCACCGTCCAGAGCGCGCCGCCGAACGAGCCCCGGTACCGGCCCAGCACATCGCGGCGCACCATGGTACGGATCAGGCCCCGGTTGCGCCAGATGACCAGCCAGGGAAGGGTAAACGCGCGCGTGAACGATCGGCCCCACCGCTCCCAGGCCAGGCCGCGCGAGGTCGCCAGGCGGATTCGTTCCACGCGGGCGCCTCCCTCGGTCACCACGGCGTCGACGAGCAGGAAGGGCCAGCCGCGAAGGTAGAACCAGGCCACGTTTTCCCGCATCGCGGAGAAATAGATCCGGTACCGTCCGGGCTCGCGCGGCAGATCGAGCGTGAAATCCACACTCGACGGCTCGCCGGGAGCCACGTCCCGCGCCAGCGGAGCGCGGGGTCCGTCCACAACCAGAGTTCCGGTCTCCGGATCGAAGATGTGATACCCGAAGGCAAACCCCTCGCTGCCGCGCCAGGTCTCCGGAGAAAGGTTTTCCGCCTGAAAAGCCGCGTGCAGGCGGTGGCCATCGGGCAGGATTTCGACGCAGGCGTCGCGATAGCGGATGCTCATGAGTACAACCAGGACGGGTATCGCTCGCGGACGGCCCCGGTTTTCCTGCCCACGGCGTAGATGCCATCTCCGCGCAGGTGGCTGGGCAATTGATAGCGTTCCAGGAGGTGCACGACCCAGCCGTACTCGGGGCGCGGTTCCTCGAGGAACGGACCCGTGTCCAGCAGCGTGACCGAAAAGCCGGAGTTCTCGAGTAACTGGTGGATCTCGCGGGGCGCGTACTCGCGGTTGTGCCGGGCGTCGACCGCGCCTCCGTCCGAGGGGCGCAGGTAGGCGTGGAAGAAGCCCGGATGATAGCCCTGCAGGATGGCCGCGGCGCCCCGAAGTCCGGCGATGTTGGGAGTGGTGAGCACGAAGTGCCCGCCGGGTTTCAGAATGCGATTCACTTCGCACATCAGGTGCATGGGGTCGGTGGAGAGATGCTCGATCAGCTCGCAACACAGCACGGTGGAGAAACACTGGTCCGCGTAGGGGAACCGGTCTTTCTCGGCGTCGAACAGGTCGATGTCGCAATCGAAGCGCTCGCCGGCCTCCGACACCACGGTGCGCTGGTCCACCATCCCTTGGGGGCCATAATAGCAACCCCGGACTTCGCCGTAACCGAGCCGCGATTTCAGCGCGGGGGTGATCTGGAGGTAAGCGCCCATCTCCAGAATGCGGTCTCCGGGGTCTCCGGGCGGGATGATTTCGAGCGTCTTTTCCAGGCGCGTCTTGTGGGCCTCGACGTAAGAGCGGGATTCGTCGTCGCTCGCCCACTGAGTCACTTCTTCGGGCGCGGGGAGGTAGACGGCCGCGGGCATGGCGGCGGCTTCCGGATGGGCTGGGCACGGTTGAGCCCCGCCCAGCACCTCTACATAGCGGCGGGCAACCAGGTCCCAATTGCATTCCTTCTCGACCCAGGCCCGGGCGCGCGCGCCCATCTCGCGGGCCACGTCGGGACGCGAGACCAGCAGGTTCAGGTACTCGAAGATGAGGTCCTCTTCCGCCGCGTCCACGGGCACTTTCAGACAGATTTCGTCGGGGAACTCCTGAAAGGAACCCACCTCGGAAACCAGCACCGCCTTGCCCAGGCCAAGCGCCCGCAGCAGGCTGCCGGAACTCTCGCCGACGGTCGGGTAGCGCAGGTTCAGCACGATGTCGCAGGCGCCCATGTAGCCCGTGAAGTCTTCGATGGGCGTGAAGCCGATCACCCGCACGTTCGCGGAGAGTCCCAGAGTCCGGATCAGCGATCGCAACGGGAAATCGGGGTGCTCTTCGCCCACCAGAATCATGCGCGCGCGCGGCTCCAGGCGCACCACTCGCCGGAAGGCGCGCAACGACTCGGCGATCCGCTTGTAGGGCTTGAGGAATCCGAAGAGGCCCACCAGCGGGATGGTCTCTTCCAGCCCGAGACGGTGGCGGTACCCCTGCCGGTCGACCCGCGGAATCCAGGCGCCGTGCGGGATGCGAGTCACGGGCCCGGTGAATCCGGCGCGGCGCATCTCCTCCACCATGAAATTGCTATGCACGATCAGCGCCTTGGCCGACTCCAGCAGCCGCCGCGTCATGGCGACGCCTTCATAGTCGGGCCCGGCCTCGAGCGCTTGCACGCGGCGGGCGAAGGCCAGCGCCTCGGGACCCCCGCTGTACTCCGCTTCGCGCAGGTAGGCGTCCCAATCGCCTCGCCGGATGGTGAGATCCGCGATCAAGTGGTGCAGATTGGACTCGTGCATCACCACCACGCCCGGATGCCGCAGCGCGGTCTCGTAGACGAAGGCGTGATGGCCGTTGTTGCCGATGTGGTAGAGCAGGGCATCGAACCCGGAGGGATCGAACCCGGGCGACGCTTCCGCAAAACTGGTGACCTGGGCCAGGTGTTGCAGATGCTCGAGCAAGGTGGCGGAATAGTCGGCGATGCCGCTGCGCGCCGGGGGGAGCGGAGAGAAGAAGGCGATGCGCATCCCTACCGCACCAGCTCCAGCGAAAAGGTTCCCAGCGCCAGCGGGACCCGGATGGCCAAAGGCGTCCGCGCCGCGTCGCGCGCGAACAGCATCTCAAGGTTGAGACTGGAGGCCGGTCCTTTCACCGACGCCACGACACGGTCGGCGACCCCGTCTTTGACATTTTGCGGTCCGGTGTACTCCAGGCGGATCTGGTAGGGTCCTCCGTAGTAGATGGTCTCCGGGGGCGGCACGCGGCCTTGCGCGAGCTCGCGGCGGGCGTGGTAGAGAAAGGCCAGCGCATCCCGGGCGCACGCGCCCACGGCCAGCTCGGACGTTCCGCCGCCTCGCGTGGTGCGGCTTGCCCGGCCGCTGGCAGGGTCGAATCGCATGGTTTCGCGCGTCTTACGCGGTCCGTGCACCGACTCCTTTTCGAATTCCTGGGAGCAGCGATCCCCGGCGACGGAGCGGAACTTGTCGGTGATGGTGAAGCCCGCCACGGAAGCGTCCAGGCTCAGCTCGAATTCCCAGCGCCCGGAGGTCTGGCGCGCGCTGCTAACGCCTTCCCCGAGACTCAGCCCGCTCGGCCAGTTGATGGTGTAGCGCAGGGTCTCGTCCCGATAAGGGAACCCCTCCTGGGCCCACGCGCGGGAACCGAGCCAGAGCAGGAGAAGCCAAGGCATCAGCGGCTGGAGATAGCGGACTTGGGACCCAGGGCCCCGTTGGCCTGGGTTCCCCGCATCTGCTCGGCCACGCTGTAGTAGACCTCCAGGGTCTGGCTAGCGGTCCTCTGCCAGTTGAATTGCGTGGCGCGCTGCTGTCCCAATCGCTCCATGCGAATGCGCAGCTCCGAGTCGAGCAGCAAATCGGCCAGAGCGCGGGCGATCTCGTCGCTGGAATACGGATCGAACAGGATTGCCGCGCCGTCGGCC
>JACOSH010000281.1 GCA_016178945.1 Acidobacteriota bacterium | reverse complement strand
GACCACCGTGTATGCCGCCCAGCTCGAAGGGCGCTATCGGGGCGTCATTCACCGCTCGGATCTGGACCGCTCGCATCCCTACAACACGTACCGCCGCGCGGGGCTGCCGCCCGGTCCCATCGCCAATCCCGGCCTGGCCTCGCTGCGCGCGGCGCTGGAGCCGGCCCAGAGCGATTTCCTGTACTTTGTCGCGCGTCCGGATGGCTCCGGCCGCCATCAATTCTCCCGTAACCTGGCGGCGCATGAAGCCGCGGCCAGCCGCTATCGCCGTGCCCAGAATCACCAAGAAGCAGCGCCTGCAAGAGTATCTCGACGAAAAAAAGCCGGCCGCCGTTAGCCCCGCGGATTGGCGCGAGCTGCTGTGGAGCCGCCCTACGGCGGCGTGCGCCAGAGCGGATTCGAGCAACTGGAGCAGTCGCTGCTGGAGCTGGAGTCGATCTATTCCGGCGGGGATCGCGAGCGCGCGGCCGCCTGCCGGCGCGCGGTGATTCAGGCCAAAGACCACGCCCGGCTGGCGTCGCGCAATCCGCGGACATCCGAAGAAAAACGAAAGCAGAAGGAGGAGATGGTGCAATGGATGCTGGTGTGGCTGGAGAACCCGGGGGTGTTTCCCGCCTGGGTCGCGATCCGGAAGCGGAGGCTGGGCCTTACTGCAGATCGATCGCCGACACCTTGATGGTTTCCCCGTCCGTGGATCCCGTGACCTTGGCCTTGAGGTCTTTCTCCTTGGTGGTGGACTTGAGCAGGCTCAGCGCCTTGGCGTTCCCGGTTTCGTCGAATTTGACGAACTTGCCGTCGGCCAGCACCAGCCCGTAGCCGCCCTTGGCGCAGGCGACGCCGCACTTGGCGGTGTGGCTGGCCAGGTCGCGCCCTTTGCACATCACATCCACCAGGGTGCCGCTCCAGGTTTCGGCAAACGCCGCGCCGCAGATCAGGCTCACAACCAACGCTCGCTTCATGGTCTTCTCCTCTTGGCTATTGTACACGGCGCAGCCGCAAGCGGTCAGCGGTCAGCGGTCAGCCGCAAGCCGTCAGCCCACAGCTCGCTCCACCTGCGGCCGGGAGTTCCGCCTGAGCGCTGACCGCTGGGCTGTCCGCTGACAGCTTACTACCGCGCAGCCCGGCAATTGTTCTCAACGGGACGGGAGATCGAGCGCCGGATTCCGGTTGAAGAAGTCGAACGGCCGCAGCTCGAAACTGTGCCACATCACGGGCATGACGGGCCAGTCTTCGCCGCGCACCACGTGATGCATCCCGATGGTGTGCCACAGCACGATGTCGGTGTCCCGGATCGAGCGATTTCCGCGGGTCCAGGCGGGCAGCCCCTGGCCGGGCTCGCTCATCGAGGGATACTGGCCGGCGGCGTAGCGCTCTTCCGCGCGATAGGGGGTGACCCACAACTGGTGATCGATGAATCCGGCGCGCCGGCGCGGGTAGTCGTCGGCCGCCAGCAGGGTATGCGCGTTCATCCCTCCCATCAATTGGTAGCTGGTGGGGTACCCGACGTGATTCTTGCGGGAAGAGCTGACCACGCGCCACAGCGCGGGCGCGCTCATGTTCATGTGGAGCTGCCCATCGCTCTCGTTGCTGGCGATCTTTTCCTCCCGCACCCAGAGGCTGCGGCGCGGGTGGCCTTCGGGCAGAGTCTTGGGGACCAGCCGGTCGGCGACGAAGGTGTTGGCGGGCCCGTCGATGTCCACATCCAGCCGGAAACTGAAGTAGTGGTCGTGGTTGACGGCGACGATATTGCGGTCCACGAATCGCCCATAGGCGTCGGCCGGCTCGGCGGCGCCGCCGTTGCTGCCGCCCGAGGAGACGGGTTCGGCGGCGGTAGCTTGCGCGACCGATTTGGCCTCCGAAACGCCGGTGGCGCCGACCGCCACGCGGATGACGCCGTCCTGCTGGAAGGTCCAGTCGAACACGTAGTCGTAGTTGCCCAGCACCGCGACGAAGCGAACCACCAGGTCGCGCTTGCGGCGGCTCTCCGGCTCCTCGGAATGATGCCGCCAGGACATGTCGCCGGCCTCGCGTTCAAACAGGCACATCACGTTGCGCCTCTGTTTCGGCCGGCCGTTGCCGCTGTCGGCGACCAGCGCGTCGGAGTAGACCGCGTAGGCGGGGCAATCGAGCCCGGGCTTGAGGGGTTTGGCGAGGCCGTCGGAGTGAAATTCGCCCACATCCAGGAAATTGCGGTGATACCAGGCGAATTCCGGGTCCATATAAGGCACGAAGATCTCCGACAGGTGGCCCTGATAGAGGATGGGACGCAGCTCGGCGCCGTCCCGGTAGGCGACCGTGGAGATCACGGCGCCGGTGCGCTGATCGTGGCGGTAGTGAAAGCGCCAGTTCTGCCACTCGACCACGTTCCCTTTCAGACGGAATCCCGGACCCAGCGGTTGCTCCACGCGCAGCGGGCCAGGGACTTCGCGCGACGGGCCTGCCGACGGCGCGTCGTACCGCACGAACGCCTCCGACGGCGCCGGGCCGCCTTCGTCCACCACGCGCAGCACTTTCTTCGAATCCACGTCAAAGACGATCGTGAGGCCGGGAATCTCGCGCGACCAGAGGCTGTGCATGCGCCGCGCGTCGGAGCAGCCCACGTGCAGAAGGCGCTTCCCGCGCTGCTCGGGGGTGCCGAAGTAGCCGGGCGGAAATCCGTGGCACTCGACAAAGGCCAGGTTCTCAATGCCGCGGCGTTTCAGGGCCGCGATCACTTCGGGGTGTTTTTTGGCTTCCTTGCCGGCCTCCTTGCTCTCGTCATTCAAGTATCCGGGATGCGCGCCCAGGATTTCTTTCCAGGAAAGCTCTTTGCGCTGGTTCAGATCGATGACCGCCTCGTAGGACTTCGGCGCCTGACGGACGATGGCGACCGCTTCCCGAGGGAAGCTCTTCCCTTCCCGCCAGGCCCATACCAGGTCCTTGGGAGGTTCCTTCAGGCTCACCGCTGGAAACTGGGTCTGGTCGCTGAGGCGGCCGCCGTCGCGCAGCACCTCGAGAACCGTCCAGTACTCCTGGAAACTGAGGGGATCGAGCGGGTGCTGGACCGTTTGAGCGCCCAGCGACAGCGCCAGCGGCGCTATCCCGCAGCCGAGCGAGCGAAATACCTTCCTTACGGTAGCGTTCATTTGGAGCCTCCGGTCCGACGCCCTAGTATACACCCTGCGTCCCGCGCCGCGATGTAGTATAACGGTTGAGATTCGTCCGGAAAGGAATCATTCAGCGGCTTATGCGCAAGATCAAGACGGCGGTGATCGGCTCCGGTTTCATGGGCAAGGTGCACACGGAGGGCATCCGGCGCCTGGGCAACGTGGAGGTGGCGGCGGTGGCCGCCTCGGGAGGACGGAGTCCGGAGAAAATCAAGGAAGACTACTGCGTCGATCGCGCCACCAACGACTGGTCCACGCTGGTGAACGATCCGGAGATCCAGGCCGTGCACCTGTGCACGCCCAACGCCCTGCATCATCCCATGGCCAAGGCCTTCCTCAGCGGGGGCAAGCACGTGTTGTGCGAGAAGCCGCTGGCCATGTCGGCCGCCGAAGCGCAGGAGATGCTCGATCTGGCCCGCGCCAAGGGCCTGGTCCACTGCACCAATCACAACCTCCGCTACTATCCGGTGGTGCAGCACATCCGGCAGATGATCGCGGGCGGCGAGCTCGGCGAGATCCTGGTGGTGCAAGGCACCTACTCGCAGGACTGGCTGCTCTACGACACCGACTTCAACTGGCGCCTGGATGCGAAAGCCAACGGCGCGCTGCGCGTGGTGGGCGACATCGGCTCGCACTGGATGGACATGATCCAGCACCTGACCGGGCTGTCCATCACCTCGCTGTGCGCCGACCTGCAGATTGTCCACAAGACCCGCAAGCGTCCCAAGGGCTCCGTCGAGACCTTCGCGGGCAAGAAGCTGGAAGCCCGGGATTACGACGAGGTCCCCATCGACACGGAAGATTTCGGCGCGGTTCTGCTGCGGCTGGGCGACCGGGCGCGCGGCGCCTACACCGTGAGCCAGGTGTCGGCGGGCAACAAGAACCGCTTCCAGTTCGAGATCTACGGGACCCGCTGCGGCGTCATGTGGAACCAGGAGGCGCCGGACCAGTTGTGGATCGGCCACCGCAATTCCCCCAACCAGATCATCGTCAAGGACCCCTCGTTGCTCGACGGGAAAGCCGCCGGTTTCGCCGACCTGCCGGGCGGCCACAGCGAGGGCTACGACGGCTCCCACGAGCAGGTCTTCAAGCGCTTCTACGCGCGCATCGCAGATCCCTCGGCCCCGGTCGACTATCCGACCTTCGAAGACGGCCTGCGCGGCATGAAGCTG